>JACQVS010000187.1 GCA_016209605.1 Planctomycetota bacterium | reverse complement strand
CGGCGCGCCCACCATCTAGACCGGGACGGGGGGGCCGGGCAGCCTCCTCGCCCGGCTGGACCGCGCCCGGCCGGGCGGCCTCTCCGGCGGCCGGGGCGGGGAGACGCTCGCGGCGGTGGACACGAGATGGAACACCTTCTACGGCAAAAGCGCTCCGGGAGGAGGAGGCGGCGCCCGGGAGCGCGGCGGCGATGGCGACCCCGGAAGCGCTCGTCAGGGACCCTTCAGCCTCCCCCACGGCGGCCTGGGGGGCGGGCCGCGCGGTGAACTGCACCTCGTGCCGCTCGTTCCGGGAAGCGGCGGCGGCGGGGGTAGCGCCGTGATCTCCTATCGGGCATCGGATGGGACGTTTTTCGTGGTTCAGGGGGGCGGGGGAGGAGGAGGCGGCGGCGCCGTTCACCTGGCGGCTCGGGGCAGCCTGGATCTGAGCGGCGGGAAGATCCTCGCCAACGGAGGCTCGGGAGGCGATGGTGTTCGGAGCGGTTTCGGTAGTAGCGTCTCCGGGCCCGGAGGGGGAGGCAGCGGCGGCTCCATCCTGCTCCAGGCGACGGGAGGCATCCTCCTCGACTGCTCCAGCCTCGAAGCGTTGGGCGGCCTGCCGGGAAGCGCCGCGCCGAAAGAGCAAAAAGCCGGGGCGGGCGCGGGATCGCCAGGCTGGATCCGCCTTGAGGCCGGAAAGGAGCCGCTCCCCGACTGCGGCGCCCGCCCCGATGTTTCCACGGCGCGCCTGCTCCTGGACGCCGAGCGCAGCGCCGCCGTATCGCTCCCCTTCCGGCCGGGGCTGGGGCCGGGCCGGGCGGTTCTCGCCCACGACCTCGAGCTGGGCCCGGCGCGGCTCCTGTTCAAGGACCAGCCGCCGGGGACCGAGGCCATCCTCCTCTGGGAAGGGGGCGGCGAGAGCCTCGACCGCTTCGGCGGAACTGGCCCCCTCGCCGGCGGGGTAGCCGATCCCGGCGGTCTCCTGGAGAAGGAGTGGGCGCGCTTCGCGGTGCAGATCCTATCCAACGCCGCCGCTCGCCAGGCGCCGGCCATCGAGGCGGTGCGGCTGTCCTACCGCTTGAAGCCTTGACCGTTTCTCGAAATTTATCCTTGATATTCTCTACTCCCTTAATAGACTTGGCGGGTCATGAAGCTTTCCAAAAGAGGCGAATACGCCTTGCGCGCTCTCATCGACCTTGGCATGGTGCAGGAGCTGGGGCAGCCGATGCTGAAGATCGGCGAGCTGGCGGAGAAAGAGAAGCTGCCGGTGAAGTTTCTCGAGCAGATTCTCGTCCAGCTCAAGAACGCCGGATATCTCGACAGCAAGAGGGGGAAACAAGGGGGATACTTTCTCAGGAAGCCCATGCGCGAGATCGTCATCGGCGACGTGGTGCGCTTGATTGACGGCCCCCTCGCCCCGATCCGCTGCGTCAGCAAAACCGCCTACCAGCCGTGCTCCTGCCCCGATGAGGAGCACTGCGGGCTGCGGCTCTTGATGGAGGATGTGCGCGCGGCCATCGCCGGCATCCTCGACCGCCACAGCTTGGCGGAGGTGGTGAACATCACCCTGCGAAAAATCCGGCGGGACAAAGCGGCCATGCCGTTGATCATTGCGAGGGCGAGCAAGCGCGCGGGCGGTTGACGGTCTTCAGAAGCTGACCTGGACGCGGCCCAGGAGCGCATTTTCTTCCTCGCGGTCTCCGGCGCTGCCGCCGCCGTGGAATTTCGTCCACTCGTAGTCCAGGGCGAGCTTGACGCTCTTGTTGAGGTACCAGTTCACGCCGCCCCCCCACGCCCGGGCCTTTTCGGCCGAGGTCGCCGAGCTGGCAAAGACTGGAAACGCCTGGGAGTCGACGTCGAGCGAGCTGAAGCGGCCGACGATTTCAAATGCTCCCCAGTTGCCGAGCGAGAAGTCAAAGGGCTTCTTCGGATCCACTCCCTTGTAGGAAGCTTTCTCCCCGGTCAAGAGGTAAGACACGGCCACTTGCCAGGCGTTGAATTTATCGACGTTTCTCCCCCTCGTTCAGATCGAAGCGGACCTTCTCCTTGCGCTCGATCTGGACCACCCTCGAGTCGTGGATGATGATCTCGACGGCCCCGTACCGGATGGAGCGGATAGCATGGAGGATATCGCGCTCAACGGCTCCCAGTCCCTCCGTTCCCTGGGAACGCTCGTCTCTGTTTTGATGCAAGCTCATGGGCGTCATTCTCTCATCGGCCATTGCCGCTCCCGAAGACCCTGAGATCCCGCGGCGCCACGAAGATCGTGCTTCCGGCGCTGATTTTCAAGGCCTGGAACCGATCCTGGGAGAGCTCCGCCAGGAAGGTTTCTCCGGATTCCGCGGCCAGCTCCAGGCGCACCGTCGGTCCGGCGGAGTAGATGCGGAGGACGAAGGCTTTCAATCCCGGGCGCCCGTTCTCCTGGAGGTCTAGATCCAGCTCGTGCGGGCGGATGAAGACCCGGGCGTGGCCGGCCGGGGCGCCTTCAAGCCGGGGGGTGGACACCGTGATGCTGGCGAAGAGGACCTTGCCTCCTTCGACCCGGCCGTGGAAACGGTTGACCTGGCCGAGAAAGCTCATCACGAACTCCGTCTTCGGATGGTGAAAGAGCTCATCCGGGGTGCCGATCTGCTCGACCGCGCCCTGATTCATCACCACGACGCGATCCGCCAGCTCCAGGGCTTCATCCTGGTCATGGGTGACGAACACGCTGGTGATGGAAATCTCGTCGTGAAGCCGGCGCAGCCAGCGCCGGAGCTCCTGGCGCACCTTGGCGTCCAGCGCGCCGAAGGGCTCATCGAGAAGAAGCACCTTCGGCTCCACCGCCAGGGCGCGGGCGAGGGCGACGCGCTGCCTCTGGCCGCCGGAAAGCTGGCCGGGATAGCGCTCCGCCATCCCTTCCATCTGGACCAGGCTCAAGAGCTGTTGGACCTTCAACCGAATCTGTTGCTTTGAGGGGCGTGAAAAGCGCGCCCGGACCCGGAGCCCGAACGCTACGTTCTCAAAAACGCTCATGTGCCGGAAAAGCGCGTAGTGCTGAAACACGAAACCCACCTGCCGATCCCCGACGTTGCGCCTTGCCATGTCTTTTTCATGGAAGAGGATCGGGCCGCTTCCCTCATCGGGCCGCTCCAGGCCGGCGATGATCCGGAGCAGGGTCGTCTTCCCCGACCCGGAAGGCCCGAGGATGGCGACCAGCTCCCCGCTCAGCACGGTCAGGCTCACATCGCGCAAGGCGGCGAAGGTGCCGAAGGTCTTGGTGAGGTGATGGACTTCGATGCTCATCGACCCTCCTCTGCCGCCGCCGCTTCAAGGGCATGGGAGACCTCCTCGCGGCGCTTCCATTCGACCAGCGCCTTGAGCGCGAGCGTGAACAGCGCCAGGAGGGTGAGCAGAGAGGCCACCGAGAAGGCGGCGGCGAAGTTGTACTCGTTGTAAAGGATCTCCACGTGAAGGGGCATGGTGTTGGTCCTCCCCCGGATGTGCCCGGAGACCACCGACACCGCGCCGAACTCCCCCATGGCCCGCGCGTTGCAGAGGATCACGCCATAAAGGAGCGCCCATTTGACGTTGGGGAGGGTCACCCGCCGGAAGGTCTGCCAGCCGCCGGCCCCCAGCAGGAGCGCCGCTTGCTCCTCCTCCGTCCCCTGCTCTTGCATGAGCGGGATCAGTTCCCGCGCCACGAAGGGGAAGGTGACGAAGATGGTGGCGAGCACGATTCCCGGCACCGCGAAGATGATCTTGATATCCTGTTCTGCCAGCCACGGGCCGAGCCAGCCCTGGAGCCCGAAGAGCAAGACGAAGATCAATCCCGAAATCACCGGCGAGACGGCGAACGGCAGGTCGATCAAGGTCACCAGGATGCTCTTCCCCACGAAGTTGAACTTGGCGATGGCCCAGGAAGCGGCCAGGCCGAAGGCGAGGTTGGCCGGCACGGCGATCGCCGCTGTAAAGAGAGTCAGCTCGATCGCCGAGAGGGCGTCCGGTTCCCGGAAGCTCTCGAGATAAGCGCCCAGACCCTTGCGGAGCGCCTCCGTGAAGACCGCGGCCAGCGGCGCGAAGAGAAACAAGCCGAGGAAGCCAAGCGACGAGGCGATCAGGGCCCCCTGGACCCACCTTGGCTCGTCCACCGGAGACTGCCGGAGGGTCCGGCGAACAGAAACGGTTCGGGCAACTACAAGGGCCATTGGCGGTCACGCTCCTTTCCGGTGGTGGCGGCTGCTCCACCACTCGAGCAGGTTGATCAGGAGAATGAGCAAGAACGATGCCGCCAGTAGCACCACGGCGATCGCCGTGGCGCCGGCGTAGTCATACTGCTCGAGCTTCGTGATGATGAGGAGCGGAGCGATCTCCGTCCGCATCGGCATGTTGCCGGAGATGAAGACCACCGAGCCGTACTCGCCGACGGCCCGAGCGAAGGCCAGGCCGAAGCCGGTGATCAGCGCCGGCAGGACGGCCGGGAGGATGACTCTCCGGAAGGTCTGCGAGCGGCTCGCGCCTAAAGTGGCCGCGGCTTCTTCGATCTCAGGCTCCAGCTCCTCCAGGGCCGGCTGGAGCGTCCTCACGACGAACGGCAGGCCGATGAACGTCAAGGCGATGGTCACGCCGAGCGGGGAGAACGCCGCCTTGATTCCCAGCGGTTCGAGCCACCGGCCGATCCAGCCGTTCGGGGCGTAGATGGCGGTCAACGCGATGCCTGACACCGCCGTGGGCAAGGCGAACGGCAGATCGACCGCCGCATCGACGAGCCGCTTGCCCGGAAAGGGATAGCGCACCAGGGTCCAGGCGACGATGAACCCGAACACGGCGTTGATCCCGGCGGCGAGGAGCGAGGCGCCGAAAGTCAGCCGGTAGGACGCCAGCACCCGCGGTTCGCTGATGATCCCCCAGAACTCCCCCCAGCTCAGGGCCGCCGTCTTGAAGAACAGCGCCGAAAGCGGGATCAGCACGATGGCGCCCAGGTAGACCATGGTGTAGCCCAGGGTCAAGCCAAAGCCGGGCAGAACGCTGTGCTGCTTGAGAGAGATCCTCATGGTTGATCGCTCGCGGCCGGTGGTTTATTGGATCCCCGGCTTGTAGATCTGGTCAAAAATACCGCCATCGTTGAAGTGCTTCTTTTGGGCCTTCTGCCAGCCGCCGAAGACCTCGTCGATGGTGAAGAGCTCCACCTTGGGGAACTGGTGGGCGTACTTGGCCGCCACCGAGGCGAGTCGCGGGCGGTAGAAGTGCTTCGCCGCGATCTCCTGGCCTTCTTCCGTGTAGAGGTATTCCAGGTAAGCCTGGGCGACTTCCCGTGTGCCCCGCTTGTTCACCACCTTGTCCACAACGGCCACCGGCGGTTCCGTCAAGATGCTGATCGAGGGTACCACCAGCTCGAACTTTTCCTTACCGAGTTCCCGGACGGTCAACAGGACCTCGTTCTCCCAGTTGATGAGGACGTCGCCGATGCCGCGTTCGATGAACGTGGTGGTGGCTCCGCGGGCGCCGGAATCCAGGACCGGCACGTTCTTGTAGAGGCGGGTGACGAAGTCCCTGGCCTTGGCTTCATCCCCGCCGGTCCTCTTGAGCTCGTAGCCCCAGGCCGCCAGGTAGTTCCAACGCGCCACGCCGGAAGTCTTGGGGTTGGGGGAGATGACCGAGATGCCCGGCCTCACGAGGTCCTCCCAATCCTTGATCTTCTTCGGATTCCCTTTCCGTACCACGAACGCCACTGTCGATGTGTAGGGCGAGCTGTTGTGGGGGAGGCGCTTCTGCCAGTCCTTGGCGACCAGCTTGCCCTTCTCGTAGAGCGCGTCGATGTCATAGGCGAGCGCGAGCGTCACCACGTGGGCTTCCAGGCCGTCGATCACCGCGCGAGCTTGTTTGCTCGAGCCGCCGTGCGACTGCTGGATGGTAACGGTCTCGCCGGTCCTGGCCTTCCAGTGCGCCGCGAACGCCTGGTTGAAGTCCTGGTAAAGCTCCCGGGTCGGGTCATACGAGACGTTGAGGATTTCCACGTCCGCCTTGGCGGCCACGGTGTAAACCATCGCCATAGCAAGGCCCACACCGCTGATCAAGTTCGTCAATCTGGAAATGAACATGGGATATTCCTTTCAATCGTTGTGGTTATATTTTTCAGTTAAAGCGGAACGACGCCGAAATCTGACGGCGCTCATCGGCAAGCCGATATCAAGACCCCGGCAGGATCAACAACGACAGTGATTGTATTGCTTGCTGGTCAAAAACGGCCTCGCGAGCCTGCCGTGCCGTTTCATGAACAATTTGAAGATCGCTTCATAAACATTCATATATAATTTATCCAATCGATTTAATAGACATAGTCAACAATCTTTCCATGTTTTTTTTTAATGGCTCTCCTGGCCGCGGATCTTCCAGGGTCGTTATGGCTTCATAATCAACTGCCGGAAAGCATTTTATGACATCCGGAGGGCTCTTTGGTTCTTCCATCAAATCTTCTTCGCAGACAGCAGAGAAGTTTTGGCGTTCGAGGACCGCTCTTTCATTCGCCTGGCGTCTTATCTTGGCGTTCTCGGCCCTTCGGTCTTCGCGCTCTCGCGCTCGCCTTCGGGCGGCCCTCCCAGCGGCCAGCTTGTGCTGGCGCCCGCTGGTCCGGGCATTCGCTCCTGCGCCATTGCTCGGAGCTCACCTTGGCGGTTCAATCCTCTTCATCTTCATATTGTTCGGCCGAGACCTTTGGTTGCGGCCGTGGCTGCTTCAGGGCGTCGCCGAGATCGGCGGGAACTCCTGCCTGGGCATGCGGGCGCCGGCCTGGGCGGCGTGGTCGTAGACGTTTTTCAAGTGCTTCAGGAAGATCCGCTCCATGACCAGGGCGCGCGCCTTGAGGATCTTCACCTCCTCCTCGCCCGGGGAGGGGCTACCTTCAACTCCGGTCTTTGCGAACCGCTCGGCCCGGAACCACTCGAACCACTCCGAGCTTTCCGCCATGTACATTGACTGCCACGCCAGGAAGCCGTTGGTGCTGCGGCCTTTCTCGGAAGGAGGCAGGGCGCCGGGGTCCGGCGAGCGGATGGAACTCGCCTCCAGATCCTTGCGAGCCTGCAGCAGGTACTTCCACGCCTTGTTCTTCCTGGCGTCACCGATCCAGCCACTGAAGGTGCCGTCGGTCCAGGAGCCGGCCCAGAGCCTCTCCAGGGGAGGCATGTCCTGGGGCGGATGGGGCGGAATTTTTCGCGCCAGGTTGCCGTTCAAGTACTCGCTCAGGGTCACGGTGATGACCGACCCGGACTCCTGCAGCTCGTCGAGCCTCCGGTAAAAGGCGCGCAGGAACTTCTTCCCTCCCAGGTCCTGGTGAAAGCGCTCCCAGGCCTTCGAGCTGTCGAAAACCAGCGTGATCAGGCGGTCCGGAGCGCCGGCGGGGTACTCCAGGAGCCTGGCAATGGCCCCGTCGACCGCGAGGTCGGTTTCGGAAGCTTGAGCCTCGCCCAGCAGCTCGCCGGCAAGGTCGGTGTCGCAGAAGACCATCACCAGGTTGCCGCTCGCCCTGGGATCGGTGGTGCTGACGCGGTAAGCTTGATCGAGCGGCAGGTCGCGCGGCCGGCTGCCGCGCAGGACGCGGTCGCCGGTGGCGACCCAGCGGACGCCGCTTTCCAGGAAGTAAGAGAGGATTTCGGGCGCCACCGCCCCATCCGGCGGCCACATGCCCTCGGGAGCGTTGCCGAAGATCTGGCGAAAGGTCTGCGAGGCCCTCTGGACGTGGTAGGCCACATCGCGCGGGTAGCTGAAGCGGTCGGGGAGGTCGACGGCCGGCTGGGAGACGCGCGCCAGGCTGGAGTCGTAAAGGAGCGGCAGGGCCGGATGAAAGAGCGGCGTGGTGATGAGCTCGATCTGCCCCCCGCCGGAGTGGGGATCGAGCCCCATGGCGCGGTAAATGGCCAGCGTCGCCTCCATGACCTTGACGGCCTCCGCCACCAGGCGGTTGGCGTCATCCTCGGTGAGGGGGCGGCGCAGCCAGTAAGTCCCCGCCGGCTGCATTTCAACCAGGTCGCTGAGGTCGACCTGGCCCCCCGAGGCCAGTTCGACGGGGCCATCGAGGAACGCCGGGGCGAAGTTCGCCAGGTAGCTCCAGCACTTGATGGCGGTCTTGTCTTCAACCGTGTACTCGGCCGGGTTCTTCGATCGCAGGCTCAAGAACTGCGGGAAGAAATTGATGACCGCCTCGGGGACGCTGAAGCAGCTCCAGGCGCCGGAACGGAGCAGCTCCAGCTCCTTCTCGCCGAACTTCTCCGAAGGCGTCAGGGCGAGATCGATCCACGGGTCGGTCTGGCCATTCCATTTCGCCAGGAACTTTTCCGCGTCGATGCGGCTCTTCCCCTTGTCCAGGAAGGGGAGCAGCCGGTCAAGGTAGAAGGTTTCGAGCTGGTGAACCAGCGGGAAGGAGAGGTTGACGGTGACGTGGAGGTCGGGAAACTCGCGCCAGATCGAGGCCATGGCGTAGTAGTCCCGCGTCGACGCGATGCGCACCTCCGGGGCGATGAGATGGTCCTTGCCGGCAGGGTCGATCAGCAGGGGCTGGTGGTTCTGCCAGATGATGTGGAGGTAGAAAGCATCGCCGCCCAGAGAGCAGCTGGAGATCAGGGAGGCGCCCAGGCCAGCGCTCACCAGGATGAGTAGTTTGAACGCGTTCTCCACAGCCACCATGGTAATCTCCCTAGGCCCCCGCCTTGCCCCGGGCAAGGCGCGCCTTGATCTTGGCGGCGCGCAGCCGCTCGTTGCTCTGGGCGCGCTCCTCGATCGACCGGCGCGTGCCGGCTGGAACGGCGGCGACCTTTTCGACCTCTGCCTGGGCGGCGGAGGGGTCGATCTGGCCGGCCAGCTCGGCGTCGGTGGCCAGGACGTTGACCTGGTCGTGCACCACCTGGACGAAGCCGCCGCGGATGAAGACCGAGTCGGTCGAGCCGGCGGCTTTCTTGATGCGCATCTCGCCGGTGCCGAGAAGGGCCATGAGCGGCGCGTGCCTCGGCAGGATGCCGAGCTCGCCATCGGACGCCGGGACGACGATGAGGTCGGCCTTCCCCTCGTAAACCAGCCGCTCCGGCGTGGTGACGGTGCAGGTGATGGACACTGACTATCCTCCGGCTTCCTTCTTGAGGCGCTCGGCCTTCTCGACCGCCTCGTCGATGTTGCCGACGTAGCGGAAGGCCTCGAGGGGCAGGTGGTCCCACTTCCCCTCCACCATTTCCTTGAAACTGCGCACCGTCTCCTCGCGGGTGACGTACTTTCCGGGGAGACCGGTGAAGGCGCTCGCCACAGCGAAAGGCTGGCTGAAGAAGCGCTCGAGGCGGCGCGCGCGCTCGACGATGACCTTGTCCTCCTCGCTCAGCTCGTCCATGCCGAGGATGGCGATGATATCCTGGAGGTCGCGGTAGCGCTGCAGGATGCGCTGTACCTCCTTGGCCACGCTATAGTGTTCTTCGCCGACGTACAGCGGGCTGAGGATGCGCGACGACGACTTCAAGGGGTCAATGGCCGGATAGATGCCCTTGGCGGCGATGCTGCGCTCGAGCACCGTGGTGGCGTCGAGGTGCGTGAAGGCGGTCGCCGGGGCGGGGTCGGTCAAGTCATCGGCCGGCACGTAGATCGCCTGAACCGAGGTGACCGAGCCGCTCTTGGTCGAGGTGATGCGCTCCTGCAGCTCGCCCATTTCCGTTCCCAGAGTCGGCTGGTAACCGACCGCCGACGGCATGCGCCCGAGGAGCGCGGACACTTCCGATCCGGCCTGCGAGAATCGGAAGATGTTGTCGATGAAGAGGAGCACGTCGGCTCCCGACCGGTCGCGGAAGTACTCCGCCATGGTCAAGGCCGAGAGCCCCACGCGAAGGCGCGCGCCGGGGGGCTCGTTCATCTGGCCAAAGACGAGGACGGTTTTCGAGAGCACCGGCACCTGGCTGCCGTCCCCCAGGGTGATCTTGGCGTGCTGCATCTCCAGCCACAGGTCGTTCCCCTCGCGGGTGCGCTCGCCGACGCCGGCGAAAACGGAGTAGCCGCCGTGCTTGGTCGCGACGTTGTTGATCAGCTCCTGGATGAGCACCGTCTTTCCGAGGCCGGCGCCCCCGAAGAGGCCGGTCTTGCCGCCCTTCGAGTACGGGGTCAAGAGGTCGATGACCTTGAGGCCGGTCTCGAACACCTGGGTCTTGGGGATCAAATCGTCGAACTTCGGCGGCTCGCGGTGGATGGGCCGGCTCTCCTTGGTTTTGATGGGCGGCTTCTTGTCGATGGGCTCGCCGAGAAGGTTGAAGACGCGGCCCAGCACCTCGTCGCCAACCGGCACCGAAATGGGGGCCCCGGTGTCGATCACCTCCTGGCCCCGCACCACGCCGTCGGTGGAAGCCAGGGCCACGGCGCGCACCCGATTTCCGCCCAGGTGCTGCTGCACCTCCGAGACCAGCCGCCGCTTGTCCTTGCCGGCGGGAATCTCCAGCGTCAAGGCGTTGTAAATCTCGGGAAGCTTGCCATCGGCGAACTCGGCATCGAGCGTTGCACCGATGACTTGAACGACTTTCCCCATGTTCATGTTCGGAACTCCAAATTACTGGCTGACTGATGGCTTGAAATATTTATTTTACATTCGTCACTCAGCGCTCACTCCAGCGCCTGGGCGCCCGTGACGATCTCATTGATCTGCTGGGTGATGCCCGCTTGGCGGGAGCGGTTGTACTTCCGGGTGTATGTCTTGATCATCTCCTCGGCGCTGTCAGTGGCCCGCTTCATCGCCAGGCGGCGCGCCAGCTGCTCGCTGGCGGCGGCCTCGACCAGCAGGCGGTAGATCCGGTTCTTCACCGAGAGCGGCAGGAGCGACTCGAGGATGGCCGCGGGGCCGGGCTCGAAGATGAACTCCACGGCCGCGCTCTTCTTCTTGACCGGCTCGGCGCCCGGGGGAAGGATGATCGGCAGCACCTGCGCCAGCTCCGGCTTCTGGGAGCCGGCCGAGAGGTAGCGGGTGCTCACCGCCAGCACCCGGTCGACCTCGCCGCGCCGGAAGCGGTCGATGAAGGTCTGGGCGAGGGCCGCCGCATCGCTGAAACTCGGCCGGTCGTCGAACTGGGTGTAAGATTCCTTCACCGGGAGGCGCAGAAAGCGGAAGCGGTTGATGCCCTTCCGGCCGGCCATGTAAACCTCGACGCTCCGTCCCGCCTCCTTCTCCCGGGCCAGCGTCCTCTCCGCGAGGGAGAGGACATTGGTGTTGTAGCCGCCGCAGAGGCCGCGGTTGCCGGTGATGATGAAGAGGGCGCTCTGTTTCTTGTCCTCGGGGGTCCGAAGCAGCGGATGGTCCACCGTGCCGGCCTGAAAGAGATGGAAGAGCAGCTCCGCCAGCTTCTGCGAGTACGGCGTCGTCGATTTCAAGCGGTCCTGCGCCCGCTTGGCCTTCGACGTCGCCACCAGCTCCATGGTGCGGGTGATCTTCCTGGTGTTGGAGATGCTGCGGATTTTCTTGCGGAGATCGCGGGCGCTGGCCATGCTTTACCTCTGAATCACCTCTTCGCCCTCGGGTCGGGGGCCTTCCCCTCCAGGAAGCTCCTCTGGAAGTCCCCCACCACTTGATGGAGGAGCTTCTCGGTGTCGCCGGTCAAGTCCTTCTCACGCAGGATCGCCTCCGGGATCTCCTTGTGGGTGGCGTGAAGGTACTCGATGAGCTTCCTCTCGAACTCCTGCACCCGCGGCAGCGGGATCTTGTCGAGATAGCCCTTGCCGCCGGCCCAGATGATCAGGACCTGGTCCTCCACCGGCCTGGGCTCGTACTGGTCCTGCTTGAGGATCTCGACCATGCGGTAGCCGCGGTCGAGCTGGGCCTGGGTGGTCTTGTCCAGCTCGGTGCCGAGCTGGGCGAAGGCCTCCAGCTCCCAGAACTGCGCCAGGTCGAGGCGCAACGAGCCCGCCACCTTCTTCATGGCCTTGATCTGGGCGTTGCCGCCGACGCGCGACACCGAGATGCCGACGTTGATGGCCGGCCGGATGCCGGCGAAGAAGAGATCCGGCTGCAGGTAGATCTGGCCGTCGGTGATGGAGATGACGTTGGTCGGGATGTAAGCCGACACCTCGCCCTCCTGGGTCTCGATCACCGGCAGCGCCGTCAGCGAGCCGCCGCCGCGGTCCTCGGAGAGCTTGGCGGCGCGCTCGAGGAGGCGCGAGTGCAGGTAAAACACGTCTCCGGGGTACGCCTCGCGGCCCGGCGGGCGGCGTAGGAGCAGCGACAGCTGGCGGTACGCCACCGCCTGCTTGGAAAGGTCATCGTAGATGCAGAGGGTGTGCAGGCCGCGGTACATGAAGTGCTCCGCCATGGCGCAGCCGGCGTACGGCGCGATGTACTGCATCGGCGCCGGCGACGAGGCCGGGGCGTTGACGACGATGGTGTAGTCCATGGCGCCGGTCTGCGCCAGCTTCTCGACCACGCCGGCGACCGTCGACGATTTTTGTCCAATGGCGACGTAGACGCAGATCACCTCTTTGCCCTTCTGGTTGATGATGGTGTCGATGGCGATGGCGGTCTTGCCGGTGCCGCGGTCACCGATGATCAGCTCGCGCTGCCCGCGGCCGATGGGGATCATCGAGTCGATGGCCTTGAGGCCGGTCTGTAACGGCTCCTTCACCGGCTGGCGGTCGGCAATGCCGGGGGCGGTGAACTCCACCGGGCGGAACTCCCGGGTGTTGATGGGGCCCTTGTCATCGAGGGGATGGCCGAGGGGATCGACGACGCGGCCGATCATGGCCTCGCCCGCCGGCACCTGCAGCACCGCTCCGGTGCGCTTGACCTTGTCCCCCTCGCGCAGGTCGAGGTACTCGCCCAGGATGACCGCGCCGATCGAGGCCTCCTCGAGGTTAAGGGCCATGCCGTAGGAGCCATTCGAGAACTGCAGCATCTCGCTGGCGAGGCAGTTGTCGAGGCCGTAAATCCGGGCGATGCCGTCGCCGACCTCGAGGATGGTTCCCTCCTCCTCGACGGAGAGCTCGGCGCGGTAGTTTTCAATCTCCTTCTTCAGTACCGATGTGATCTCTTCCGGCTTAATTTTCATGGACCAACTCGCTTCCTAACTTGTGCGCTTGCATGTGTCCGTGGATCTTCTGCAAATGGGTGCGGACGCTCCCATCCACCACCAGGTCGCCGTGGCGCAGGATCATGCCGCCGAGGACCTCCGGGCGGACCTTCTTCTCGAGCACGATGGTCTTCTTCAGGTTCTGCGCCAGTGCGGCCGCGAGCCGCTCCTCGCTCTCCGGTGAAATGGCCACCGCCGTGACCGCCTCGACGTGCGCCCGGTTCATCTTCTGGTCGAAGAGCCGGGAGTACTCCAGGAGCATCTCCTCCAGGAATCCCTGGCGGCCCTTGTCGAGGACCAGCTTCAAGAAGTCGAGAAGGGTGGCGCTGAGCTGGCTCGAGAAGATCCGGTCCAGCGAGGCCTTCTTGTCGCGCCGGTCGATGCTGGGAGTGAGGATGAAATTGCGGAAGTCCCGGTCCTTCCGGAACGGCTCCAGGAAGGCCTGGATCTCCTCCGCCACCTCGTTGAGCCGGTTGCGCTCGGAGGCGAGCTCGAGCAGGGCGCGGGCGTAAGCGCTTGAAACCGGATTTTTCTTCATCTCGCTCGGGCCTCTCCCTTGTACTTCTGGATGCAGTCGGAGATCAGGCCTTGATGGTCCTCCGGGCGCAGCGACTTCTGGATGACCTTCTCGGCCAGCTCGAAGGAAAGCCGCGCCGCCTGGCGGTAAAGCTCATCCACCGCCGCCTGCTTGGCAAGCACGATGTCCCGCTTGGCGCGGGCGGCGATATCTCCCGCCTCCTTGCGGGCGCTCTCGATGATGTTCCCCTTGACGCGCAGGGCATCGGCCTTCCCCTCCTCGATGATGGCGCGGGCCTCGCCGCGGGCCTTCTCCAGGCTCTCCTCGTGCCTGGCCATCATCGCCTCGGCCTCCTCCTTGGCGCGGCGGGCCGCATCGAGGGACTCCTGGATCAGCCTGGCGCGCTTGTCGAGTGCCTCGACGATCGGCGGAAAGGCCTTCTTCCAGAGGATGAAGAGCACGGCGGCGAAGGACAGGACGGCCCAGCCGGCGGTCTTGAAGTACTGCATGATCGTCTCGGCCATACTGCCCGCCCGCCCGGCCGCCTCGGCCGCTTCCGCGCCTTGAAGAAGCGATGCGGCGCCGGCCGCGAGCGCCAGGACCGCTGCCGCCAGACCCCGATTCGATGGAAGCATGCTTGGACCTTTCTTTCAAGCGTGATTTTTTACCGGATAAGTACTCCCAAGAGGGCAATGGTGACGGTGAAGAGACAGACTCCTTCAATGAAAGCGGCGGTGAGCACCATGGCGCCGCGGATGTCGCCCGAAGCTTCCGGCTGGCGGGCAATGCTCTCAACCGAGGCGCTGCCGATGCGGCCGATGCCGAAACCGGCGCCCAGGCAGGCGAGCCCGGCGCCAACGCAGGCGCCGAGGACCAAAAGCCCCGTCCCGACGTTTCCAGTCGCAGCAGCTCCTTCTTGGGCTGCGGTTCCGGCCTGGGCCGCGGTATCGGCGGTTAAAACGGAGTTGACCAAGGACATGACGTAGGCGAGATCGAAATGCATGGACACTGAACTCCTTTCCTAAATACGACTGAATCGAGATTTCAAAATCTTAAGCTTTCCAAAATCAGTGCTCCGGATGGCCGAAATCAGTGCTCCGGATGGATCGCCATCGACAGAAACACCGTGGACAAGAACGTGAACACATAAGCCTGGATGAGGGCCACCAGCAGCTCGAGGAACGTCAAGGCCACCACCGTGGAGCAGCTTACCAGGGTGATGGGGCCCCAGCCGAAAAGGCCCAGCTTCACCGACAGGGTGATGAACATGAAAATAACCGCCATCATGGTGTGGCCCGCGAGCATGTTGGCGCAGAGACGAATGGCCAGGGCGCAGGGACGGACGAGGTGAGCCACGACTTCTACACCGACAATAATAAGCAGCACGAACCAGGGGACATGGGGGAAGAGGTTCTTGACGTAGGTCCAAGGATTTCCTTGCGCCTTGATACCCAAAAGGTGGTAAAGAGTGAAGGAGCAGATGGCCAGCGCCCCGGTGACTCCGATATTGGCGGTGGCGGTGTTGCCGCCGTGGCCCAGGTAGTCGAAAAGCGGGATGAGGCCGAGGAGGTTGTTGATCAAGATGAAGAAAAAGAAGCCCCAGACGAATGGCAGGTAGGGGTCGCCGTGCTCCCCCAGGAACGGCCTCGCCACCTGGTCCCGCAGGAAGAGCATGACGGCTTCGATCATGTTGCCGAAGCGGCCAGGCACGGTCTCCCTGGCCGCTTGACGGGCCCGCGCCCAGAAGAGGAGCAGGGTCAGGACTCCGGCCAGCATGAATATCAAGATGTGCTTGCCGATCCCCAGGGACCACAGGAACGCGCTCAAGCCCTTGGTCTTCTCATGGAGCGCCACTTGCCAGGCGTAGTCCTGGTGCGCGAAGTGGAAGAGCGGGGCGTCGACCACGTGATCCAGGGGATTGTCTACGGCAAGAAAGTGCGGCATGGTCTATCCTCCTCATTTCTCTCGGCGGCCGGAGGAGACCAGGGACAGCCCCTCGAAGAACCTCAAGGCCAGATAAACGACCAGCGCGGTGATGGTGGCGGGAACAACGCCCGGCTTCCAGATCCAGGCCAGGAGGAGAATGCCGGCGGCGAAGCCGATCATGCTGGAAAAGGCTCCGGCCAGAAGCCCGCGGACCGATTCTTGCCCTGGGGCCTTCGCCCCCGAGCCGCCGAAGCTCCGCGCCAGCCCATGCCCCGCCAGCGCCATCAAAGTGCCGAAGGCCGCTCCCAGGCCGAAACCGGCGAGCGCGGTGGGCCCCCCTTGGGCATACCAGCCCCAGCCGGCCGGGATGGCCAGAAGGGCTAGCGCCAGGGCGAAAAGACCCCAGCGAGGGCGCCGGCTCGATTTCGCGGGCGGCGAGTCAGCCATGAGATCCTCGAGAAGTCTTGTCGGGTCGATGGTCCTTTGGGCTTGAGCGGTGGTTGCCATCTTTTTTTTTGCCGAAAACCTCGATGTACAAATTGTAGACTCCCGCCGCGAATCCGAGAACAAGCCCCAAGAGCGTGAAGAGGACTACGGTGCCGAGCTTGCGATCCAGCCAGATGCCTCCGGCGGTTGGCAAAGCGACGGCGAGGCAAAACGTGGCCCCCAGCTGCGAGTACCTCATGTAGCTCGCCAGGGTTTCGGCAAAAGGGCGTTTGGGCTTCCCGGGCCGCTTCGAGTCTTCCGTAAAAGTTAAACTGGGCCTGTTTTATTCGAAGTTGCCAAAAGTCCAGCCCGATCCAACCGTGGAAAAACCACGACTCGGATCCGGCTGGTTCCCGAAAAATAAAGAGCAGTATTTAGCAGGGATTCTCAGCGGTTGTCAATTGGGAAAAGAGGAAAAATGGGTAAAATTGCAAAAAAGTAAATTCTTCCTCCGCAACTTCTCCGGAAATCCGGAGAAGTTGCGGATAGCCCAGTTGCGGGCGAAGCCCGCAATATCGACTCTATCATCAAAACTTCTTCGCAGGCTGCGGAGATGTCTTGACGTCCCAGGACCGCTCTCCAATTCGCTTTGCGTCTTTGCGGTTATTATTGGGTTGCGGGCGGAGCGCGAAGCGCGCAGCCCGCCTTAGGTATCGACGTGATAAAAAATTGGGTTTACCTCTGTTTCTTTATCTCCGGCTTTGGCGGCCTGGTTTACGAGGTGGTCTGGAGCCGGCTGTTCGTCTACACCATGGGAAGCTCCCACCTCTCCATCGCGGTGGTCGTTTCCGTGTTCATGGGCGGCCTGGCCCTGGGGAGCGCTTTGGGCGGCCTTCTGGCCGACCGGGCGGCCTCGCCGCTGCGGCTCTACGGCTGGCTGGTGATCGGCGCCGGCCTCCTCAGCGCCGCCGTGGTGCCGGAAATCGGCCTTCTGGGCCCCATCCTCGGCGCCGTTTACCGCCTCAACGACGGCTCCCCCTCCCACCCGCTCTTCACCCTGGCCAAGGCGGCGGTGTGCGCCGTGACCATTCTCCTCCCCACCACCTGCATGGGGGCGACCTTGCCGGCCCTGGCGCGCCACCTCGCCCGCAGCTCGAGGGAAATCGGCGCGCGCCTGGGGTCGCTTTACGCCGTGAACACCTTCGGCGCCGTGGCCGGCGCCGGCGCGGCCGGGTTCTTCCTGATCCCGCGCCTGGGGCTGCTCTGGAGCATGCTCCTCGCGGCGGCGGGCGATATCGCCGCGGGCGCCGCCGTCCTGGCGCTGTCGCGGCGAGGGCTGCCGGCTGCCGGCTCGGCCGCGGCCAGGCGGGCCAGCGGCGCCTCGCCGGCTTTAATCCAGACGGTGGTGCCGCTCTCGGTGCGCGCCGCCGTCCTGGCCTTCGCCGTCTCCGGATTCGCCAACATGTGCCTGCAACTGGGCTGGACGCGGGCCCTGGTGGTGTCGATCGGCAACAGCACCTACTCCTTTTCCATCATCGTCGGCATCTTCATCTTCGGCCTCGCCGGCGGCGGCTGGATCGCCGGTCTCTTGGCAGACCGGCTCAAGAATCCCGCGCTCGCCTTCGGCTGGCTGCTCATCGCCACTTCCGCCGCCGCCGCCATCACCATCCCCTGGCTGGGACTGTCGCCGGCCACCTTCGCCTGGAAGCTCGGGAAATTGGCGGCCGCGGCGACCAAGGAGAATCCCTTCGACTTCACCCGCTTCCTCTTCGCCAGCGCCTGGCAAGTGGCCTTGATGATCTTGCCGGCGACGCTGCTCATGGGCATGGCCTTCCCCATCGTCGGGCGGCTGCGAACCCTCAGCGAGCAGGCCCTCGGCCGCTCGGTCGGCTTCTCCTACGCCGCCAACACCCTCGGCGCCATCCTCGGCACGGCGGCGACCGGTTTCTTCCTGATGCCGCTCCTGGGGCGGATCTGGGCCATCCTTTACCTCGCCGTCGGGCTCAGCTTTCTCGCCGGAGCAGCGGTTCTGGCCGCCGCCCCGATCTCGCGGCCGAGGCGCTGGGCGCACCTCGGGACGCTGGGCCTGGTGGCGGCCCTTCTCCTCGCCGCCGGCCACCTGACCCGGCCTTACGAGCTGCGCCCGCCGGCCGCTTCCAGCCCCGGGAGGCAGGAGCCCCCCGTCCTGTCCCAGCTCTTCTGGCACCCGGTGGTCTTCGCCCTGGGGGCCTACATCAACGTCGGCCTGGCCGGCGGCTTCAAGAGCTCGGAGGACTACGCCCGCCACGCGATCGAGGAATGGAACCCGCTGTACTACCGGGACGGCGAGGACGGCTCGGTGGCGGTGCTCCAGCGCCGCAAGGACGGCCTCCTCAGCCTCAACATCTCCGGCAAGATCGACGCCTCGGCGGCGAAGATCTTCTCCTTCGACTTGCAGACGCAGCTCCTCATGGGCCATCTGGCGCTCCTCGTCCACCCCGCCCCCAAGGGGGCCCTCAACCTCGGCCTCGGCTGCGGCATGTCGCTTGGAGCCATGGTGAGCCACTCGGCCGTCGAGCAAGTCGACATGATCGAGATCTCCCCCGAGGTGGTGGAGGCCGCCCGGCGGCACTTTTCCGAGGCCAACAAGAAGGCCCTCGACCACCCCAAGGTGCGCAACCTCATCGGCGACGGCCGAAACCACCTGGCGCACACCGCCAAGCGTTACGACGTCATCAGCTCCGGCCCCTCCAACTTCTGGATCGCCGGCATCGGCAACCTTTTCACCCAGGAGTACTACCGCCTGCTCCTCGATCGACTCGAGCCCGGCGGCATTGTCTGCCAGTGGATCTACGGCTACAGCATCCGCGCGGAGGACTACAAGCTCGCCCTGCGCACCATCCTCAGCGTCTTTCCCCACGTGACGGTCTGGACGAACAGCTACGGCGACACCATCTTCCTGAGCGCGCGGGAGCCCATCGTCTTCGACCGCGATCGCATCGCCGCGGCGCTCTCCGAGCCGGCGGTGCGGGCGGACCTGGCGCCCATCGGCATCACCACGCCGGAAGACCTCTTTCGCTACTTTCGCGCCGAGGGGGCCATGCTGGAGGGCTGGGTCGGCGAGGGGGCCGTCAACCGCGATCTCGTGCCGGTGCTCGAGTTCACCAGCCCGCTGGGCTTCTTCGAGACCAACACGGACATCATCCCGGCGATGGCGGCGGCGGGCCAGGCGCCGCTCGCGGCGGGCCTCTTCCGCAACTTTTCAGCCGAGCAGATCCGGGCGATCGAAGCGTACCGCCGCCACGGCCGCGCCATGGTGCGCTGCGTCAACCTCACCTACGGTAAAAAGTTCCAGGAGGCGGGGAGCCTCTACGAGGGGCTCGCCCAGGATGGGGACGGCTGGTCGCTACTCGCCGCGGCCCGGGAGATCGCCCGCATGACGCAGGTGCTCGATGAGGAGGCCAGGATCCCCATCCTCAACCAGGCGCGCGAGGCCCACGACACCCCCGACCTCCAGGAGGCTTTCCGGCGCGCCACCCAGCCGCTCATCGATCAGGTGGCGGCCGCGGTGCGGGCCAGTCAGCCGGCGGAGGCCCTCAAGCTCCTCGAGAAGGCGAGCCGGTGGAAGGTGGCGGCGCACCACGTCGCCCACCTGCGCGGCCTCGCCCTGGCGACGCGGGGAAACCTTCCGGAGGCCGCCAGCTCCCTGCGCGAGGCCTTCGAGAAGTGGCCGGCCGGCGCCGCGGCGGAGAAGGGGGAGGTGGCCCACAACCTCGGCCGCGTTTACGAGCGCCAGGAGCGCTTCGAGGAGGCCCTCGCCGCCTACGAGCAGTCGAGGGGCCTCGGCTTCAACGCCGCCATCATCGGCGTGGCCCGCAGCCGCTGCTTCCGCGCCCTGGGGAGAGGGAACGAGGCGGTGCGGGAGGCGTCAGCGGCCCTGGGCGCCGCGGGAAGCTCCAAGTCGATCGCCGGCGATGCCGCCGCCGAGCTGGGCCGGGCCCATGGCGCCGCCGGCAACTGGGCCGACGCGGTCCGCTGGCTCGAGGAGGCCGCCAAGGCCGCCCCGGGCCGCTACGACCGTGAGCTGGAGGAGGCCCGGCAGAAAGCGGGCCGCTGAGGAATTTTCGGCAAAACCAGAAACGGAGCGGCGGTTTTGGCAAGGCCCCCGGCCGCCACTGAAACCAACAGCCAGGACCGCCAATCGCGGCCCCGCGAACTTCGCCACCCCAGCTCCCGGCGCCGCAGGTCCTGGATCTTGACGTAACCTTTGCTCTCTTGATATTTGCAGCACCTCGGCGAGAATGCCTAGCTTTCAGGTTACACGGTCAATGGCTCAAGCTGAGCGATTCGCGCCGCGCGCTCGCCGCGCATTGCGTGCCACAAGTCCCAGTCGAGCTGGAGGCCGAGCCAGAAGTCCGCGGGCATTCCCAGGACGCGCTCAAGCCTCAGAGCGGTGTCGGGTGTAGCAGCGCGCTTGCCCCGAATCAGCTCATTCAGCCGGGGAAAGGAGATCCCCAGCCGCATCGCAAATGACGACTGGCTGATGCCGAGAGGCCGCAGAAATTCTTCAAGGAGCATCTCTCCAGGATGCGTTGGCGGCCGACGGCGGGGCAGCCTGCGGCCGGTCGAGCCCGCCGCGCTCAGGCCTCCTTTTCTGACTCGCTTACGTTTAATGGTAATCTGTGATTTCGACTTCATAGGCATCCCCTGCTTCCCAGCGGAAGCATACACGATATTGTTGGTTGATTCGGACGCTGAACTGGCCGTCCCGGTCTCCGCGGAGAGGTTCTAAACGATTTCCAGGCGGAATGGCTAGTTCCCGCAACTCACGGACCCGGTTGAGTTGGTCGAGCTTGCGCCATGCCACCCGCCACAAGATCCTGGGACATATCCTCCGAGCAGCGGGAGTCTCTTTTCCATCGAAGATGTCCTCGGTACCTTGATTCCGGAAAGACCGTATCACAATTACTATTATAATTTATTATATTCTAAATAACAAGATATAGCCCGCAGCCGTTGCTTTCGCGCCCTGGGGAGGGTAAGGAGGTCCCGTACCTGGCGATGGAGTACATCCAGGGGGCCCGCAATCTCCTCGAGCATGCTGAAGCGGCGACGCTTGACCTCCGCGCCCGGCTGAGGCTCTTTGTGAAAGTATGCGAGGCCGTCCATCACGGTCACGAGCAGGGAATCATCCACCGCGACCTCAAGCCTGGGAACATCCTCGTTGACCCCCATGGACAGCCGAAGGTGATCGATTACGGCATTGCCCGCTCCACCGATGCCGCCTCGCCGCGACCCATAGTACGGCCGCCGGTATGCTGCTCGGAACGATTTCGTATATGAGCCCCGAGCAGTGTGACGCTGATCCGAATAGACTCGATCACCGGACCGACGTCTACTCGCTCGGCGTCGTCTTGTACGAACTCCTTTCGGGAAAGCTTCCTTACAAGATCTCGAGTTTATTCAAAGCAACCGAGACCATCAAGGAAGAGCCGCCAGCGCGACTTTCAGCTTACAATCCGCGCTGCCGCTTTGGCCATGATCGAGAAGAACGACGCCGCCGCAGCGCGCAAGTTCCTGGATCAAGTCTCCGGGGAAGAGAAAGGTGCTTGGGAATGGCAGCATGCAAACCAAAGGTGCGACCAGAGCCTTTACACGATCAACACGCGCGGGCATGTTCTCGCGATCGCTTTTCCGGATGGCGATGGTAACCGGGTGCTAATGGCCATTGGGGATGGCCGGAGAGGGCTGCAGCTTGAGGAATGGAAGTTTGGAGTATGCGTTTGAACCAAATCGAATCGCTTTAAACCATGAGCTTATCTCGATAAGCAGAAAGGATGCAAAATGTTTCGGTTATTTCTTCTCGGCTTGGTCGTGACCTGGATGGTTTTTGAGTATGAGGTTCCAGCGGCTGCTGATGCCATCGTGGGTTGGGGTGGTAATGATCGCGGCCAGATCGACGTCCCCCCCGGTTGCGACTTTGTGGCGATTTCTGCAGGGGCTTGTCACGGCATCGCCCTAAAGTCTGACGGGTCACTCGCATGTTGGGGTTGCAACGATCACTTTGGTGTCTGTGATCTTCCTCAAGGCAACGACTTTGTTGCCATAGATGCTGGTTTCTATCACAATCTGGCGATAAGGGCCGATGGATCGGTGGTTGCCTGGGGAAGGAACGATTTTGGGCAGGCAGATGTACCCCCTGGTAATGCATTTACGGCCATGGCTGAAGGTAATATTCACAGTCTGGCCATGGCCACTCCGGTCCAGTTCCAACTCGAGCAAATCGGGCCTTGGACTCTTGACCTCGTGGTGAACAACAGCAAGGGACCGTCCCTCAAGGGAGGTCAGAGTGGATTCTCCCTGGATCCCGAAGTGATGGCTGGAATACAGATTGTTAAGGGACCAGATTTTCCAGGGGGTGATGGGGAGGTCTTCTATCAAGCGGGGCTCCCGAGTCCCTGCTCTCCAAACCTGTCGGAGGGAGTCATCATCGGCTGGATCAACTCGAAGATGGGAGTGGTAACAACGCCCCCAGGTATGCACCGGCTCCTCAGAATCCATTTCCAGCCTGGTCCATCATCCTGCTCCGGCGATTGCTCACCGCTCAATTTTGTCGACTGCCTTGACGATCCGCCGATCAAGAACTTGGTCGTTGATGAGAACGACAAGCCCATTCCAGGCTGCACGGCGGACTCCCGAGCCTGCATCCTGGAACACCGCTTCCAGCGCGGCGAGGTCAATTCCGACGGCGAGTTCGACATCTCCGATCCCATCGTCATTTTGATGTGTCTTTTCGTTGACCGTTCAAGGTGCCCGGGCTGCAATGAGGCTGCTGATGTGGATGACAACGGAGCCATAGAGATCGCCGATCCCATCTACTGGCTGATGTGGCGCTTCCTCGGCGAAGCTCCGCCGCTTTCACCCTTCCCCTCTTGCGGGTTCGATCCGGATGGCGATGGACTCGGTTGCGACGGCCCTTCCTTCTGCGGGGGTTGCTGAGAAGGATTTATGAAATCCAGCATCAAGCCTTTTTTTCCGGCGATCGCGCGCGCACCACCCGCTTGAGGGGCGAGAGGTTGATCTCGTCGAAGACCGTTCCCGGGCGGGCTGCGAGGATGAGCGACACGGCCTGCGCCACGTCGGCGGGCTCGAGGTAATTGGCCGGCTCGGGCCCGGGAGCGAAGTCGAGGCCGTCGTAAAACGGCGTTTGCGCCATGCCGGGGTTGATCACCGCCACCCGCACGCCGCTCGCGGCGCACTCCTCGCGCAGGGCCTGGGCGAAGCCGCGCAGGGCGAACTTGCTGGCGCAGTAAATCGAGCCCATGCGGCGGCCCCGCAGCGCCGCCTCGGAGCCGATGAAGATCAAGTCCCCCTCCCCCCGCTTCTTCAGGGCGGGCAGGAAGGCGCGCGCCAGCAAGGCGTGGCTGGTGAAGTTGAGGTCGATGAGGCTGCGGATCTGCGCCGGCGAGAGCTGCTCCAGGCTGCCGAAAAGTCCACGGCCGGCGTTGAAGACGATCGCCTCCACCTGCGGATGGGCCTCGGCGACCGCCTGCAGCCGCTCCGGCAAGGCGGGGAGCGCCGAGAGGTCGATGAAGAAGGCCTGGAACCGCGGGTGCGAAGACGGCAGCTTCTTGAAGTCGCGGGCCACGCCGAGGACCTGATGCCCCTCGGCCAGAAGGCGCTCGCAGATGGCCCGGCCGATCCCGGAGCTGGCCCCGGTGACCAAGATGGTTTTAGACATGAAGTTCCTCTCGGATCTAAAGAATAATTTCACCACGAAGAACACGAAGGACACGAAGAGGAAATAATTTTTAATTTTCTTTTCTTCGTGCTCTTCCTGCCTTCGTGGTCATATCAATTCCTTGAAAGAGATTGTTTCGGTGCTCCGCCGGAGGCGGCCGGCTGGCTGCGGCAACTCAGCACCGGAACACCTTCTCTTCCGGCACGTATTTCGAGATCTCCTCCTGGCAGAAATCCAGCAGCCGCGCGACCACCGCTTCGCGGTAGGACACCAGCCCTTCCCTCTCCTCCAGGCCGAAGGCGAAGAGCTTTTCCTCGGGGTACAGGCCCGCCATGGCCCAGTGAATGTCCCTGGGCAGCCGGAAGTTGCCGAGGCTCACCGAGTGCAGGTTTTCGGCCCGGACCCGGTCGAAGACGGCGGCGAAAAAATCGCGGTAAACCGCTTCGAAGCCCTCGAGGTAGAGGAGGGGGTCGAAGCGCAGCCCCACCGGCCAGCCGCGCTCCTGGAGCCGGACGAGGGCCTCCAGGCGGCGCGGGATGGAGGGGACCCCCTCCTCGTGGCGCTCGTGCAGGGGCCGGGGGGTGAAGCTGAAGGCGGCGATGCAGTTCCTGGCGGGCTCCAGTTCCAGCAAGCCCTTCACCTGGACGCTTTTCGTGCGCAGCTCGAGGCACGCCCGGGGCCGCGCCGCGAAAAAGGGCACGAAGGCGGCGGCGAAGCCGGTGAGGGGCTCGAGGGCCAGGCTGTCGCAGTCGTAGCCGGAGAAGAAGCACGGCGGCTCGCTCCCGCCGCCCGCCTCGGCGATCTCCTCTTCGAGGGCGCGGAAGAAGTCCTCGTAGTTGACGAAGAGGACGAGATGGGCGGAGCGGTAAAGGCCCTGGAGGAAGCAGTAGCGGCAGTCGTAGGGGCAGTTGAGGAGATGCGAGAAGTAGAAGTTGCGCCGGCTGCCGAGGCCGTAGCCCGCCGGCGCCGGCAAGACGAGACGGCCGCGCTTACCCGCCAGGATCAGAGCCCGCCGCCGCTTCTGCAGGCGGAAGTTCTGGGCCTTGCGGTTGAAGACCTCCCCGAAGTGATGGCAGGTCACCTGGGTGGCCCCGGCAAGGCGCTTCAAAACCGCCTTCGCGCGCGGGTGGCCCTGGATCGCCTCTTCGACGTAAACGGTCTCGAACATGGCTATCCCCGGGCTTCCCTGGCGGCGGCCGAATCGAGTTCCTCGCGCAGGCCGCTCAAGACGTCGCCGGCGGCCTTGCAGCCGGAAAAGCGCGCCGCCTCGGGCTTCAGCTCGATCGCCTGGAGTTGGCGGAGCAGGCGGCGGAGCTGGCGCTCCTGGGTGACGGTGAAGCGCCAGCGCTCCGTGAAGGCCTCGAGCGCCGCCGGATCGCGGTGGAGCGAGCGCAGCTCCCGCCCCAGGGCGAGGAGCTGCCGGATGACCGCCTCGATCACCTCGAGCCGGGCCGCGATCAGCGCCTCCACCTGTTTCCGGGTGACGTTTTGAGGAGGCGAGGCGCGGTTGTCGGAGATGATCTTCAGCGAGTGCGCCAGCTCGGCGGTGGAGAAGGCGCAGGCGGCCTCGAAGAATCCGCTCGCCTCCATGTCGTAAACCTCCGGGCCCTGATAGCGCGCCTCCGGCTGGTCGACGGTGAGAAAGACGGCGGTCCGGCAGGGCGGCTTGAAGATGAGGCCGGGGTAGTAGTTTTTTCCACTGGCGCGGTCGGTGATCTTGTGGGCCAGAAAGGCCTCCCCCAGGGAAGCATCGCCGCACCCGCCGATCCCGAGGTTGAGCCAGGCGATCTGCTTGGGGGCCCCGAATGATCCTTGCAGGTGGCTTGCGGCCGCTGCCGCCGCCACCTTGCCGGGTCCCGAGACCACCAGGCGCATCTCCTCCCCTTCAAAGACCGGCCAGGGCCCACGGCCCTCGAGGCCTTTGAGGCGGAAGCGCTCGGCCAGAGGATGGGCTTCGGCCGGGAGGGCGACGACGAGGTGGAGCAAGCGTTCTCGGGGCGTTTCCATGGAATGTGCTTGATTCAAAGCGTTTTATTGTATCTCATGACCGCCGTCCTTGCATGAGGTTTGTACGAAATGAAATCGGCGCTCCGGATCAAAATCGCCTGCTCCCACCCTCCCGCCAGCCGCGGCCACCTGTCGACCACCTTCATCATCAACGGCGAGATCGCGGTCGACGCCGGGGCCATCGCCTCCGGCCTGGCCCTGAGGGAGCAGCGCCGCATCCGCCACGTCCTCCTCACCCACGCCCATCTCGACCACCTCCACGAGCTGCCGCAGTTCCTCGACAACGTCCAGACGGGAGGGCGGTCCGGGCTGTCCATCAAGCCGATCTGCCTCCACGGGGAAGCGGCCGCGCTCGAACCGGTCTCCCGCCATCTCTTCGGCGGCCTGTGGCCCGATGTCCTCAGGCCGGCGATCGGCTTCGCGTCCCTGGCGGCGTTCGATTTACGGAAGAGGCCGGCGCTGTCCCTGGGCGGATTCAAGATCCGCCCCTTCCGCACCGTCCACCGCGTCCCCACCGTCGGATTCCTCTTCGAGCGAACGAACGGGTCGGTCGCCATCCTCGCGGACACCGGCTACCGGGAGGGCCTCCTCGACCATCTCCTCGGGGCGCCGCGGCTCCGGTTCCTGGCCATGGAGATCTCCTATCCGAACCGGCTGGAGCGCTGGGCCCTGGACCACGGCCACCTGACGCCGCGGCAGTTCCTGCGGCTGGTCGAGCCCCTGCTCTCCCGCCGGCCGCGGCTCCAGATCGGCATCCACCACCTCAAGCCCGCCTTCGCGGCCGAGGTCCTCCGGGAGATCTCAGCCCTCCGCTCCCGGGCGCCGGGCCTCCGCGTGCTGCGCCACGGCGACCGGTTTTTTTTCAATTTTTGACTTCCACCCCTCCAGGCTGTGCACTACGATGAGCGCATCGTGTTAGTAGGCTCGAGGTCACCATGGTTATTCAGGTAATCTAAGCACATGGAATTCATGAGAAGATTCAGCGTCCGCCATTCATCCGCATTTGCCGTACTGGCCACCGGAATCTGGCTCGTTTCGGGTCTCTCGGCCCGGTCTCACGAGCTGGTCGACTACCGCGCCGAAATCCAGCCTATCTTCGACGCCGGCTGCGGCGGCTCCGGCTGCCACCTCGGGGAGCGCGCCAGCGGCGTCGAGCTGACCACGTATGACGCCCTCATGGCCAGCTTCGGCGAGCTTTACCAGGCCCCTCCGGTGATCGCCGGCAAGTCGGGGATGAGCTCCCTGTACTTGAAGCTGATCGGCGACCCACCACTTTACGGTTCGCGCATGCCCTTCGCCGCCCCGCTCGATCCGGCTCAGATCGGCACCCTCCGGCGCTGGATCGACGAGGGGGCCCGCGGCAGCACGCCGGCGCTCGAGCGCGGAGACGTCGACGGGAACGGCCAGCTGGAAGTGACCGACGGCATCGGGCTCCTCGGCTACCTCTTCCTGGGAGGGGCCGCCCCGAGCTGCCTGGCGGTCGCCGACGCCAACGCCGATGGCTCGGTGGACCTTTCCGATGCCGTGGGCATCCTGCTCCATCTCTTCCTCGGCACGGTGCAGATCCCCGCCCTCGGCCACGAAGAGAGGGATCAGTGCCTGGGCGCCACGCCGGAGCTGTCCTTTGAAAGCATCCAGGCGAAGATCTTCGCCACCACCTGCTCCTCGTCCTCCTGCCACAGCGCCCTGGCGCACAAGGGCGGCCTGGTGCTGGAGTCCCTGGAAACCGCGCACGCGGCGCTGGTCGGCCAGTCCCCCGAGAACATCGCCGCCCGCGAGGCCGGACTCCTCCGGGTCGATGCGGGGAGGCCCGAGAACAGCTTCCTCTTGAAGAAGCTCGTCCAGCCCGGCCCCGGCGAAGGGAACCGCATGCCCCTCTCCCTGCGGGCCTTGAGCGAGGACAGGATCCAGGCCATCCGCGAGTGGATCCTGGCGGGGGCGCCGCGCCAGGGGGCCATCGCTGGCGTTCCGGACCTCTCCGACACCCCGCCGCCGCCGCCGGACCGCCTCCAGCCGCCGCCGGTTCCTGAGAACGGCCTCCAGATCCACCTCGATCCTTTCCAGATCGCCGCCCATCGGGAGCGGGAGGTTTTCAAGTTCTACGATCCTGAGCTGACCTTCGATGCCTACGTCCAGCAGATCGACGTCCACATGACCGAGAACAGCCATCACTTCATCCTCTATACGTGGGATGATCACGGCGCCTTGCCGCCGGCCGGCCTGCGGGAGGGCAGCTCCAGCACCGGCGTCGGCTCCGGCGAGCACAGCTTCATCACCGGCGCCCAACAGTCCTTCTTCTCCCAGAAGTTCTCCGAGGACGGCAGCATCGCCTTCCTGCTCCCCAAGGGGACCATCTTCGACCTCAACTCGCACTACCTCAACCTCGATGGCAGCCAGGTCTATTACGGCGAGGTGTACGTCAATATCTTCTTCGCCGACCCTGCCAAGGTGGCCTCCCTGGCGAAGCCCATCTTCGCCATCGATCCCTTCCTCTACATCCCTCCGGGGGAGACGCGCACCTCCACCGCCGACTGGCCGGGCGCGAACGGGGTGGCGCGCCCCACCTGGGTCCACTCCCTCAGCTCCCACATGCACCGGCACGGCGAACGCTTCACCATCAAGCGGTTTGTGAAGGGGAGCCCGACCATGGAAGTGGTCTATGACAACTTCGACTGGGATGATCCGGAAAACAAGATCTTCGATCCGCCCATGGTGCTTACCGCGGGCGAAGGCCTGCGCTTCGAGTGCGTCCACAACAACTTCGACAAGACCAGGCCCTTGACCTTCGGGTTGACCTCGGAGGATGAGATGTGCATCATGCTCGGGTACTATTCGGAGCACTGACCCTGTTGAATCCTGTCAAACGATGAAGATCACCGAATACCGGACCTTGACCCTCGGCACCCCGTGGCGCAATATCAGCACCCTCATCCTCGAGACCGATGCCAATCTCTCCGGGGCCGGCGAGGCGCGGGTGGTCTGCAAGACCCACACCGTCCTCGAGTACTTGCGCGATGTCCGCCGCCACATCATCGGGCACGATCCTTTTGACATCGAAGACCTGTACCGCCGCCTGACGCTGCTCGACTTCGGCAAGCCGGGCGAGGTGGTGATGACCGGCCTGGCGATGGTGGAAATGGCTTGCTGGGACATTATTGGCAAGGCCTGCAAGCAGCCGGTTTACCGCCTCCTCGGCGGCAAGGTGCGGGAGAAGATCCCTGCTTACGCCAACGGCTGGTACCGGGTGGAGAGGGAGCCGGAAGCCTTTGCCGCGGCGGCGAGAAAGGTGCGGGAGCGCGGTTATCTCGGCCTCAAGTTCGATCCCTTCGGGAACGGCGACCTCGAGCTGACCCGCGAGGAGTTCCGGCGCTCCCTGGATCTGATCGCGGCGGTTCGCGAGGCCGCCGGCGAACGTATGCAGCTCTTCATCGAAATGCACGGGCGCTTCTCCCCCCATCAGGCCATCGAGGTGGCCCGCGCCATCGACCGCCACTCTCCCGGCTGGATCGAGGAGCCGTGCCGCCCCAACAACCTGGAGGCCCTGGCGCGGGTACGGAAGCACACCGCGCTTCCGATCGCCGCCGGGGAGCGGCTTTACGGCGCGCCGGAGTTCACGCCGCTTTTCGCCCTCGGCGCCGTCGACATCATCCAGCCCGACATCTCCCAGTGCGGCGGCCTCCTGGAGACCAAGAAGATCGCCTCGACGGCCGAAGCCCACGGCGTCATGGTCGCCCCCCACAATGTCGGCGGCATCGTCTCGACGGCCGCGGCGCTCCACCTCATGGCGACGCTGCGGAACGGCAAGATCCTCGAGCACTTCAACGATTTTGTCGATCCGGAGGTCAAACGGGCGGGGAAGAACTATCCGGAAGTGGCGAACGGCTGCTTCAGCCTCCCCCAGGGTCCGGGCTGGGGCGTGGAAATCGATGAGGAGTTCATCCGCTCCCAATCCCCGGCGCTGGAGGACGGCGTCATTCTCGACCCCGGGCTGGACATGTTTCGCAACGCCCGCTGGAACCTGCGCCGGTAGTTTCTGTCCAAGAACAGTTATTTTCTTCCTCTGCAACTTCTCCGCAGGATGCGGAGAAGTTGCAGATAGCTCAGATGCGGGCGAAGCCCGCATTATAGATCTTGCCCATGAACAAGCGGCTTTTCTTCTCGAGCGCCATATTCCTCCTCGGCCTCGGGGCGGCGCGCCTCGCCCTGCCCGTTGCGGGCCGGGCTCTTTCCCCGGCCGGGGCCAAGATCGTCCAGGCGGCCCAGGGGTTCCTCGCCGGCCTGGATGAGAAGCAAAAGGCCAAGGCCAGCTTCGCTTTCGACGACAAGGAGCGCTTCAACTGGCACTTCATCCCGCGGGACCGGAAGGGGATTCCGCTCAAGGAGCTGGGGAGTTCGCAAAAGCAGAAGCTCCAGGATCTCCTCGCCGCCTCGCTCAGCGAGATCGGCTTGAAGACGGCCGACCAGGTGCGGGGGCTGGAGGAGATTTTGCAAGAGCTCGAAGGCCCGAACGGGCGATTCGTCCGCGATCCCGAGCTGTATTACGCGAGCCTTTTCGGGACCCCGGGTCCCCAGGGCCGCTGGGGCTGGCGGTTCGAAGGCCACCACCTGAGCTTGAACTTCACCCTCGATGGGGAGCGGGTGCTTTCGGCCACGCCGCTCTTTTTCGGGGCCAATCCGGCCCTCGTCCAACACGGCCCGAAAAAGGGGCTGCGGGTGCTGGCGGGGGTGGAAGACCTCGCCCGCGAGCTGATGAAGTCTCTGGATGAAAAGCAGCGCCAGGAGGTCGAGGGGAAAGAAAAGCCGGAGGAGTGGGAAATTCAGGGGGCGACTTCAGAGCGCTATGCCGGCCTCCTGCCCAGGGGCCTGCCCGCCGCCAAGTTGAGCGAGGATCAGCAAAAGATCTTCGAACGGCTGGTCAAGGATTATATCAAGCACTTGCCCGAGGAAGCGAGCCGGGCGATTTATCAGGAGGTCAAGGCGGCCGGCGCCGACCAGATCCAGATCGCCTGGCGCGGGGGCATCGATCCCTTCGAGCCCCATTCCTATATCATCCACGGCCGGTCCTTCATCATCTCCTACGCCAACTTCCAGAATGGCGCCGCCCACGTGCACAGCGGCTTCCGCCTGCTCAAGGGAGAATTCGGTCTTTAACGGCCTATCCCCAGAAAAAGCTGGCACTGAAGTTCCCCGGAGGCTTTTTCCGATGAACGATAGACGGGGCAAGGTCCGAGAGCATGCCCCGTTTTACCGGTGTTTGCCGATTCGTTGAGTGGGTCAAAGACAGTGAGGAACATATGGAACTGGATACCGAAGAGTTGCTTGAAAATTTCGGCGGCGATCTGGAGTTGCTCCAGCAGGTGATGGATTTGTTCATCAGGGATTGCCCCAACCTCATGGCCGAGATTCGCGACGCCATGGAACGGCAGGATGCTGATCGACTGCAGTCTTCGGCGCACTCGTTGAAAGGCGCGGTGGGAAACTTCGGCCAGGGGGCGGCTTTTCAGACCGCTCTGGATCTGGAAAAGGTCGGAAAAAGCAGGGATTTAAAAAACGCCCCAAAGCTGTACCGGGAGCTTGCTTTGCAAATTGAAGCATTGAACCTGGCGCTCGGTAAGGTGCTTGAGAAGTGATCGACGGCGCCGTTCTGTTTATGTTCCAGGTCCTGGTGACACAACGGCATACAGTTTGATCCGGCAAAATCCCAGGGGGATGATAAAATTATCCAGTAGAATTCTGTTCATGTCAGGAGAATTATGGATACTTCTGGATTCGCTTTTGAATTTTCAGAAGACGCCCTGCCGGAACAAATATTGCCGGAAGCCATTCCGGAAAACCATTCCCTCCGCAGGCTGTTTCGCTCGGCGACCCGGCGCGCCTTCGAGGAGCGACAGAACCTTTATGAGCCTGCCATCGAGGCGCACATCGCCGATGAAATCCTCTCCGGCTTCGTGCACGTGGATCAAATCCACCGAATCAAGGATTCCAGCGGCCGGCGGTTGACGGATCTGACCGAACTGGCCCTGGAAGGGCGCCTTTCCAGCCGGATGCGGGGTCTGGAACGGGACCTGGAAGTCCATCAGCACGCCGGCGATTATGCTTTGTTCCTGGCCGGTTTGTTTCCGGAGAGCATCAAGCACCGGCATGTCCGCCGGGATTCCCCCCTTCTCGTTTATGTCGGCTCGCTCCTGGTGACGATTCAGCAGCCCATGGATTATTACATTGTCGAAGGCCGCAGCGCCTACTCCCGGGTGTCGGACATTTACAAGGAGCTGGACTCCTCGAGATCCCACCTCTTCCACCGGCTGTCCATCCGCTTCGAGGAATACCTCGATCTCATGCACCTCATCCGCGACTATCTGGGCACCGAGCCGGGATTTGAAACGGTGGAAGGGATGATCCGGTAGAATCGGTAAATGATCTCGAGGGAGATTTTTTACTGCTGGGTCAAATCGATGGTTCGGATCAGCTTGTTTTCCCTGGTGTCGTAAATCCGCACCAGCAGATCCTTGCCGCCCGTGGCGATGAATCTTCCCGCCCCGAAGAGGGCAATCCCGTAGAGGTAGTCTTTGGCTTCTCCGAAGGCGTTCAGCTGGCTGCCGTTGTCCGTGTTCCAGATCCGCAGCGTGCGGTCCCCGCTGACGGAGGCCGCGAGTTTGCCATCCGGACTGCAGGCGATGGCCATGACTCCCTTGGAATGGCCGCTCCAGTCGCTGATCTTGGCGCTGTTTTCCGTGTTCCAGAGCTTGATCTTGCCGTCGGCGCCGGCGGAAAGCAGCCTCTTGCCGTCAGCCGCGTAGGCCACCCCCAGGACGTGCTGGGTGTGCCCTTCAAAACGGGCGACCCGCTTTCCGGAGGCGAGATCGGTCAAATGGACCATGCGATCCGCGGCGGCAGTGGCGACTTGCGTGCCGCCGGGATTGAAGCGGATTGAGAAAATGGCGTCGGCGTGCGCTTCGGGCAGCGACAGCATGAGCTTGCCGGTTGGCGCCTCCCAGACCTTCAGCTCACCGTTCAAGGAAGGCTCCCCTCCGCCCGTGGCCAGGAGATTTCCATCCGGGCTGAAATCCAAGGCCAGAACCCGATCGCGATGGGGGCCCAGCCGCCGCAGTTCCGTCCACGTTTCCGCGTCCCAGAGGATGGCTTCCTGAAAGGCGCCGGAGGCCAGAATCCTGCCGGTGGGGTTGAACTGGAGGCACTGGACCACATCGCGGTGGCCCTTGAGCACCCGCGCCGGCCTTCCGGAGTTCTCTACTGGCAGGAAGAAGATCAGGATGGCCGCGCCTCTGCCCACCGCCAGCCGCTTTCCCTCCCGTTCGCCGGCGATCGCCAGGATGGGCTCGAATCCGGCGGGAAGGTCCCCCACTTTGACTTCCGGCTCCTCGGGAAGAAGGGCCGGATCGGAAGGCGTTCCGGCGTCAATCCAGCGCTTGATCAGCTCCACCTCCGCGAGCGGCAGGGGATCCCCTTTTGGAGGCATGCGCCTCTTGCCTCGCGCCTCGATGAGCTCCACCAGCAGGCTGTCCAGGCTATTTCCGGCCTCAAGGACGGCCCCCTTCTTTCCTCCGGCAGTCAAGTTCTTGAAGGAATCCAGCCTCAGCCCCCCGGACTGCTTGGAGGTGCCGTGGCACTCGACGCACCGGCGCTTCAGCACCGGCAGGATGTCCGGCTCGAAAATGGGCCCGGGATTGGTTTCCAGGGAGAATCCCCGGGATCCGCCCCCTAGGACCAAGAACAGGAACGAGAATATCGGTAGCGACAGGAGTTGGACGATGATTTTCATGCTCCAAGGACCATTGCTTGATATTTTACCTCCTAATCCACGTCGACTCTATGCTCAATAAAAAAGTCCAGCTTGCCGGTTTCGCGGATGCGGAACTGGAGGACGTGCGCCCCCGAAGGCCAGAAACGGGTGTCGACGTTCCACCCCCAGTGATGGGCCATCAAGCCGCTTTCGGAGGGCCCTTCCGGGCTGATGGGCTTGAGAGCCTCCCATTTGCTGTTGTCGACCCGAGCCGCCACTTCGGATTCGGTGTTGCCATCATACAGGTTGAGCAGGATGGAGACCTTGGGGGCTCGTTCGAGCTTTTCAGGACGGCCCACCACCTCGCCAATCGCGGACACTGCCGATTCCGCGGAAATGTAAGTGTTCCAGATGCGCAGGCCGCTGACATCGATGCGCCGATAGCCCCTCGGCTCGTTGCTCGCGCCCAGTTCCTTGCCCACCGACTGCCACCAGCGCCCGCAGAGCGACACGGTCTCGGCAAACTCGATCTTGTCGCGGACGATGCGCTCGTTTTCATGGAGATGCCCCTGCAGAACGAGGGGGACGTTGTAGCGGTGCAGGATCTGCAAAATCTCCCCGGAATTCTGGAACATCCAGAAAGGCGATGACTCCGCGATGGTCCCCCGCCGGAGGGGATAGGTCGAGAGCACCGGAATGTGGACGGCGACGATGGTCAAGGTTCCCTCTGGAACCGAGCGCAAGTCCTCTTCCAGCCAGAACAGCTCGCGCTTCGACAGCTCGGCGTGAACGGTTTTTTCGCCTTGGGAGCCAGCCGCCGCCTTGCAGCCGTCCAGGGCCACGAAGTGAAGGCGCCCCCAGTCGAAGGAGTAATAGGAAGGTCCGTAAAAGAAGTGGTACTCCTCGCGAGGATCGGGCCGATGGGCGAAAAAATCATCGCCGCCGATGCAGGTGCGGACCGGCAGGTTCAGCTCCTCCACCATCCTCCGGAACTTCGGCCCCCACCCCAGCTGCAGGCTGATGTCCCCGCCGAACCAGAGGAAGGCCGGCTTGGGCGTGAGGCTCTTGATCTCCTCCAGGGTGGAGGCGAAGCGCTGGAAGGACTTCCCGGGGGGATTCCCCTCGCCGAGGTGGAGGTCCGTCAAGAAGAGAAAGGAGAAGTCTTCGAGCTGGGTCCTGGGCGAGAGCAGAAAATGGATCGGCCCGCGCAGGGCCTCTTGAATCGGCACCCAGAAGCGGTCGATCCAGTAGCCGTGGGGGGTGATGACGAAAATAAACGGCCCGGACTCCGCTTCCAGAGGGATTTGAAACTTCCCATGGTGATCGGTGGCCACCACCCGATAACCATCGGAAACCCGCACGTTCACCAGCCCTTTCCCCTCGCTGGTGACCAGCCCCTCGGCGACCGGACCTTCCCGCCTGGAAAGCCACTCGGTGAGATTTATTGCCCGGAGGTTGCAGCCGCAGCAGAGCAGCACGGCAAGCGGCACCGCAGCCATGGTCAATAATATCCCAGCGGGAATTTTGAATACGCGACCGATCGTCGGCATGAAGCTTTTATGTTAACCGATGATCCCCGGAAAAAAACACCTCCGTTCTCACCACTCTCCCTCCGGGTCTCCACAGTCCAGCGCGTCGGCGGTCGGGTCGGGGCCCGGCTGGGGGAAGGGGGGCGGGATCCTGCCTTCTCCCAGGTGGAGGAAGCGGATGAGGAAGATGGCATCGGAGAGGTCGACAGCGCCATCGTCGTTGCCATCGGCGCGGTCGGGGCAGGAGGGGAGTCCTCCTCCCAGAAACAGCCCGGCAAGCAGCGCCGCCGCATCCTGAAAGTCGACCGTTTGAGATCGGTCGACATCCCCCCGCAAGAAGCCGGCCCCCCAGCTTTCCAGCTGGCTTTCGAGGTGGCGGCGGCGGTCAAAGACGAAAGACTTCAACCGGGCGGCATTTTGATCGAAGCCCCACGTCTCCTGGGAGCCGAAAGAGCCCCACCGGGCGCGGTCGAGCCCCACCTCGCCTCGCAGCCGCTCCTCCATGCCGCCGATGAGCGGGAGGAGCCGTTCGGGCGCGAAGTCTTTCCCCAACCGCTCGCGGAGCTCCTCGAGATAAGCCGGCCGGAAGGAAAGCGTCCTCCCCAGGACGGCATCGATGAGGCCGTTCCATTCGGCGGCGGCGCCGGCCACCCCCAGGAAGATGGGATTGGCGAACTCGTAATCATCGGCGGAGAGGGAGGCGCGCCCCCAGGTGAGGTCCAGATCCCACGGCAGCAGCGACCACCGGCCGCTCCGGCGGTCGAGGCAAAGATAATGGTTCTTGGAGAGATGGTCGCCGCCGTTCACCAGGGTCAGGATGCTCTGGTACTTGAGGAAAGCCTCCAGGTCCACCCGGGCGGCGATGAACCGGTCCAGCTCCGCGCCGCGGCTCTGCAGCATGCCTTCCAGGAACTCTTTCAGCCGGGGGATGGAATCTTCCTTCCCGAGGCGGAGTTCGAAGCCGCTGGCCGAGGCGTCCTGGGCCAGCGTGTAGGCTTTGAACAGGGAAACCTCGCCGGGGTCCAGGCCGTTCCGCCTCAGGTAGTCCTCGTTCACCGGCTCGATTCCGGTGAAGAGCCCCAGGTACGAGCCGTTCAAGTAAACCCGGACATGCTGCACCTGGCAGTGCGGCCGTCCGGCCTCCTTGAACAGGCCGAAGCTCAGCCAGTTGCGCAGGAAGCTCTTGTCGTTCCAGGAGCCGTCCAGGTTCACGGTCCGGCGCTCCGGCTCGCCGGCATGGATCGGGGGCAGGCGGCGGTCCTTCTTAAAATGGATTTTCCAGCTTTTCTTGGCGAGGAGAAGCGAGGTCTGGCCCCGATGGCGGACCGCGACTTGCGGATAAACTTCGCCGTCCTGGACGAACGTTCCCTCCACCGGGCGCCGCGGCGAGCGGGCCAGGGCGGCCAGAGCCTCATCGGGGAGCAGGAGATGAGAAACGGCGATCCCGGCGGGCGAAAGGTCCGGCTCCACGTAGAGGCCCCTTTCGGGAGTCAATGAGCCGGGACCGGGGAAGACGGCCTCCTGGCCGAGCGCATCCCGGGCCCGGATCCGATAGAGGAGCAAGGTCCCCGCGGCTTGCGGCGGCAGCGCGGCCCCGTAGAGGCCATCGCCGGAAGCGCCATCGCCGGAGCCGCCGTCATCCCGCATGGGGAGCGACCAGGCCGCGCTTCCGGTCCGGCATTCCAGGACGCCCTCCACGGGGAAGGCCGCTGCGAGGATGAGAGCCGAGACGGAGACCGCATCGCGGGATGAGGGCCGCCTGGGAAAGTAACTGGCGCCGGCAATGAAAGGCGGCAGGCTTTCCGCGTAAACGGAGTTCCGCCGGCCGGGCGTCGGCTCCGCCGCCTCCCCCGGCACGCGGATCTCGAAGTCCGTCCCCGAGAGGCGTGCCTCCAGGGCCGATCTCCCCGTGAGGAACTGGATCCAGAAGCGAAGCTCGACGCCGACGCCGGCCGGCAGCCGGCCGAGGTCAATTTCCACGTGGCCGGCGGAGCTGCCCCCGCCGCCGGTCGCGATCAGGCGGAGGGCACGGGAGCCTTGATGGGGCTCGCCCGCCTCCAGCCGCGATCGGGAATGATTTCCGGCGGCTCGCCAGCCCGCCGCCTCCCCCTCGAAGCCTTCTTGATGGAGAGGGGCTTGAGGAAAGGCCGAGGAGAGCAGCTCGACATCGTCGATCCGCGCCTCGCCGGGCCCATCCAGAAAGAGGAGGAGCCTGGCGGCGGCGAGCGGCCCGGGCCGGCCGGCGCGGGAGACTTGGAACCAGCCCGGCGGCGCCCGGCTGGCCGCCCAGTTGCCGGGGAAGCCGCCCGGCTCCCGGGGCTGGATCCGTTCCAGGCTGGGCCCGAAGCCATCGGCCAGGGCCGGAAAAGGCTCGCGGTCGCCATAGCGCAGCTCCTCAACAAGCTTCCCCGCGGCATCGACCAGCGCGATCTTTTCGCCGCGGTCCGACAGCGAGCCCTCGAAGCCGCCCGCCTCCGGCTCCGCGCCGAAGCGCCGCCGGATCCTCTCGGCATCCTTGGCGACGACCAGGAAGCCCCCGGGCGGCAGGACCGCCTCCGCGGCAAAGGCGAAGCGGATGCCGGCGGCGAAGCTCCAGCCGCCGAGGGGGACGGGCCGCGAGCCGCGGTTGTGAAGCTCGACGAACTCCTCGCCCGGGTCCTCGCTGGCCGGATGGTAGTGGACCTCGTTGATGACCACCTCTCCTGTCTCAGCAAGCAAGGCCGGCGCGGCAAGCAAGGCCGGCGCCAAGGCCGCGGCCGCAAGGGACAAGGAAAGCCGGAGGGTGATATCAAGAAAACACATCGAGTTAATAATTTAACTTAGATTAATTTATTGTCAATGGGTTTTCAAGGTGATTTTAACCGCCGGCGCTCTCCGGGGATCCAGTCGTCCAGGATCCAGCGGCAGTTGAGGACCTTCTCCAGCAGGTCGACCGGCATGTAGTAGTACTGGTTGGAGGCCTCGAAGCCGAGCCGCGAGTCGGAGCGCACGAGGTCGAGGAGCCGGCGCGCGGCCCGCTCCTCCTCGCCGGCGATCCGGGCGAGATCATCCAGGGCCGCCTTTCCCGCCGCGGCCTCCTTTTGATCGACGGCCTGCTCCAGCCTCCTCCGGGCCAGGACGAAGCGCGATTGAGAAGCGACGCTTTGAACGTGGAGGTGCGCGGCCTTCATGACCGAAAGCTCGGCGGCGTACTCCGGCGGGCCGGCCGGTTCCGCCGGCGGCAGAGCCGAGATCGTCTTCCCCCACCCCGCCGCGACCTTTTCGAGCTGCGCGGCGAAGGCCTCCGGCGGATAAGGGCCGCGCCAGCCGTCAAGGTCGTCGTAAGGGAAGCCGACCATGGTGGCGGCGTAGCCCGTTTTTCGGGCGTGGAGGAGGTTGGCCGGCCCTAACTGCGCCGGGCAGCGGTAGACGACGCCGACGTGGAAGGGGTATTCCTCGAAGGCCTGGCTCATCCCCCTCCAGGCGCCCGCCACCGCACCCCCTAGCCTCGATCCGAACCGGCGGGCGGCGACGCGCTCCAGAACCTCGCTGGCGGAAGGAGGCGGCGAGGGGGGGCCGGCGGGAGCGTCGCGGTAAAGGTAATGCTGGACGGCCTGGAGGTTGGGGGAGGGATAGCCTCCCAGGGTCCAGCCTAACATCAGCCCCTGAACCCCTTCAGCCGCGAGCCGCCGGGCGTGCTCGGCGACCAGGCCCACCGCGGGGATGTAGGGCACGGCGGAAAGCTCCCAGGTGTTTCCCGCCTGGATCTTGGCGAAGGCCTCGAGGCCTGACTGCCGCGCCAGGCTCCAGGTCCGGCGCGCCCGGGGGCCGGGGCCGACGGCGGAGATGGAGTACTCCCCCACCTGGCTCTTCACCCCGCCGCGCTCGATGGGAAGCGACCACTCGCTCACGCTCATGACCGAGACGCCCTTGGGGAGGTTCTTGATGATGGGCTCGATCCAGTCGTCGGGCCAGCCCCAGTCCCAGACGATGGCGCGCGCTTGCGGGGAGGCCTTCCTGGCCGCCTCGGCGATCAGCCGGTTGACCTCCCCCACCACCTCCGGCCCCGGGCGCTCGCGGCAGCGGGGGCAGCCCTTGCCGTTGCCGTGGGAGTGGCAGTTGGTCAAGTTTTCCGACATGGTGATGGTGAAGACGCCGGCGAGGCCGGGCACGCGTTTGAAAAGGTATTCCACCGAGCCGGCAAGCCACTTCTGGACCGCCGGAGCGCTCGAGCACAGCGCTGCGGCGTCGCCTTCCTGAACCCCTTGCAGCGAGGGCTGCTTCTTGAAGAATTCGAGCGGCATGGCCCGCGGCTCGTTGAGGTAGAGGTAGACGCCGACGCCGAAGCGCCCGGCCCGTTCCACCAGCCGGGCGAGGTTCCGGAGCCGCGCCTCGCGGCCGGCTGCGGTTTCGGGGCCGGCGGGCACGAGCCCCAGCTCCTCCCCCGGCGGCGCCAGGTTGCGAAGCAGCGCCGGCAGCCAGACGCCGTTCACTCCCAGGCGGGAGAGCCTCTCGAGGTACCCATCGGGATACGGATCGAGGGCCGGTTCGAGGAGGGCGTCGCCGTAAAGGGCGAAGTAGGAGTGGAGGAAGCGGACGGCGAAACGGGTCTCCCGCGGCGGCGATCCGGCCGGCGGGCCGGGCTCGGCGGAAGGGCGCTCCGGCGAGGCGAGCTCCTGGAGGAAGGAGAAGCGCGGCGCAATGCCGCTCCAGCCCTTCTCGCCCAGAGCCTCCTCGACGAGCTTGCGTATGGCTCGCTGCCGCTCCTTCACCGCCTCGCCGGCTTCCTCGAAGCGCACCGGCTCGCACCGGGGCTTGAGATTCCCAAGCTTGATCCACAGGAAGTCATCCTCCCGCAAGGTGTAGCCGAGCTGCCCCTCGCGCCAGCCGAGCAGCTTGAGGAGCTGCGGGTAAGGGAGGAGATGCCAGTTTCGGCGGATGGCGGTGAGGGCGCTGCGACGCCAGGCCTCCTCGCTCACTGGCGGAGGCTCGCCCAGGCCGAGGTCGCGCGCCAGGGAGCGGACCGCCTCGGGGCCGGCGTCGATGGCGGCGGCGATGCGCTCGAGCGGCGCCACGCCCCAGTTGCGGAAGACGTAGGCGTCGAGGCGGCGCGGGAAGTGCGGCAGCTCGACCGGCGCCGGCTCCGGCCCGGCGGGAATGGGCAGCTCCTGGCCAGAGGCCAAACCAAGAACCAGGAACAGCGACCAGGTTTTTATTAAAAACTTGGTCGCGGTCTCTAGCTTTTGAAAGTGATGGTCAACGTGTCGCCGGCTCGTAAGTTCACCTCGCTTTCCAGATGCACCGCCACCTTGCCATCGCCCCTCGATTCAGCCCGAGCCGCCACGGCCTGGCCGTTCAAAGCCGCCGCCGGGGCCGCCTTGCCGCTCAGCGCCGGCGGCAGCTCGAGATCGACCTCCCGCAAGCGCAAGCTCCCCCACCGCAGCCTCAGGGAATTCAATTGTTCGCCTTCCGAGCGCTTCTGGCCGAAAGTCCCCCAGCCGGCCGCGGCGGTGAAGGCGGCGCGGAAGTCCTCGGGGGCGAGGCGCGGGGCGAAGCCGATCCGGCCGGCGGGGCCGTCATGCTCGAAGCCCTCGAGGGCGAGGAGGCAGCCCCAGCTCGCCAGGGCGCGGGCGTAGTGATCGCCGCACTCCACCTCGTTGAAGGGATTGTGCTTGGCGCCGTCGTAGCGCTCGTCGACGCCGCGGATGAGGGCCAGCCCCTCGGTGAGGTAGCCTTCGTAGAGGAGATGCCCCGCCACCTGGTACTCGATGCCGGTCCAGACCTCCTCGCGGTAGCGCACCCCCTCTTTCAAGTACTCCGACTTCGGCCAGGTGCAGGTGAAGAGCCCCGCCTCGCCGGGGCGGGCGAACCAGCGCTCCGGCCGGTGGGCGGCGTTGTGGGGGCCGACGTCCGGCGTCCAGTTGTATTTGTAAATCGACCGCAGGGCCTGGTGAACCGCCTCCCTCGGGTAAAGGTAGCCGAGTCCGAGCTGATGCGCCCAGCCCTGGCCGAAGAGCTGATCGGAGAGGCAGCCCTCGCCGTACTGGTTCTGCGGGTGCTTCTTCTGGTCGACGACTTGAATGAAGTGCTCGCCGTTATAGAGCCGCTCCATGCTGAGCTTCGAGCCGCTCTCGAAGACCCGGCGCAGGCGGGCGGCGAAGTCGGCCTCGCCCGCGCGCTTCGCCATTTCCTCGCCGGCGCGGAGGGCGGCGAGGTAAAGCGAGCCGACGAAGGTGTTGGGGCCTTCGAAGTTGATGTCGTAGGTGTTGTGCTGGGAGTTCTCGATGAGGCCGTCGCCGTTGCCGTCCTGGCGGAGGATGAACTCCATGGCCTTCTTGATCGAGGGCCAGTTGCGCTTGAGGAAGCCCTCGTCCGCCGAGACCAGGTGCTCGCGGTAGGCCTTGAGGATGGTGCCGCACTGGCCGTCGGCGGCGTACTCGCGGCCACCGCGGAAGCCGACCAGGCCGGTCGCGGCGTCGAAGCCCATGCCGAAGTCCTGCATCTCCCGCACGCTGCGCTCGAGCTCCGGAAAGAGCCGCGCCATGGCGTGCTCGTAGTTCCAGACGTGGGCGCAGGTGCCGTGGCAGCACCCCACCCCCTCCCACGCCCAGAACTGGCCGTTCTTCCACCACTGCACCGTCGTGGTGGCGAGGGTGGAGACCGGCGCGTGCAGGCGGTTGAGAAGCCAGTAAGGCAGGGTCGAGTCGTAGTAGGTGTCGCGCCAGAGCCGGGTCTCCTTCACCAGGAGCTCCAGGTTCTTCTCGATGTACTCCGCCACCGCCAGGGCGCTCGAGAAACGGTTGGCATAGGCCTGGCCGCGGGGATGGTTGGGGAAGCACCAGATCACGAGGAAAACGATGGTTCGCTTCTCCCCGGGCTTGAGGGCCAGCCGTTTTCCCAGAGAGCCCACCAGCCGCTCGCCGAAAGGCTTGTTGGCGGCATCCCTGGGGGCCCCGTGAATTTCCTTGGAGGCGTCGGCCTCCACCCCATCGGCGCTTCCCAGAAGCCCGAGCCCCATGGTGCCGAAGTCGTTCTGCGCCGAGAGCGGCCCGCTGCGGCTCGGGTGCGGCCGGTCGGCGAACTCGATCTGGTCGATGTTGATGTGCCCCCAGCCGCCGCTTTCCCGGTCGGCGATCTCGATCCTCGCCTTCTTGCCGATCAGCTCGCGGACCTCCCAGCTCGACCAGGCGAGCCGCTCGTTGTCCTTCCCCGCGGCGGTGCGCGCGGTTTTACCATCGACGAGGAGGTCGATGCAGGTCTTCCCGGCGTGGCCGCCGCCGCCCACGAGGAAGTTGATGAAGGGCCGCTTGATCTCGAACTCCGGCGAGGTCAGCTGGCCGCGAGGGCCATCGCCGTTCAAGAAGGTGTTGACCAGGCCCTTCCCCCGGAAACCGCTCACCTCCTGCTGGTTGGGGAGCGTCCCCTTCGCCGGCCTCTTGCCGAAGGCTTCCCCCTCGACCGTCCAGTCGCCATAATCCTCCCCTTCAAAGTCGGCGAAAACCTCCGGCGGGCTCTCCGGCTTCTCCCGGCCCGGAGGGGGCGGCGCTGCCGAGCTCTCCAGGAAGGTCAAGCCGGGGCGCCGGTGGACCTGGTTGCCACGCACGCCGGGGAGCTCCTTCGAGCTGTGGAGGCAAACGGCGTTTTCGAGCTCGCCCAGGAGCGCGGCCTTCACTTCCCGCTCGCCGCGGTTTTCAAGGGTGAAGCTGAGGATGGTCGCCGGCAGGGCCGAGTCCACGGTGTTCAGAGGGATGAACGGGGAGAAGGCCTCCAGGGTCACCTGCAAAGGGTCCGTGGGGGCGTTGAAGCTAACCAGGCCGATGGGGTATTCGCCGATGAAAGCGGTATGCTCGGTGGCGCGGGTGAGCTGGCTGATCGTGGCCTTCTTGCCTTCTTCTTCGACGATCAGGGAAAATCCCTGCGCGAGCGGCGACTGCGGCGTGCGGTATTCGTAATTGGTGGCGCCGTAGCCGGAGAAGTTGTGCTGGTTGAAGATGTCCCAGTGGTAGAGGCGACCGTCGCCGCCCAGGTAGACCTGGCCGGCGCAGATCCCCCCCACCGGCATGCCGATGGTCTTCAAGGCCTCGCCGCGGAAGACCCGGCGCTCCCCCTTTTGGAAAAGCGCCTTCACCCACTCGGGGCGGAGCTTTTTATCCTCGGGAACGAAGTGTTCGATCTTGGCGAGGGGCAGATCGGCGGCGAAAAAGGGACCCGCCACGGCCGGCAGCGCCGCCAGGCTGCCGCCGGCGATCTTGAGGAAGTCGCGCCGCGGCAGGAGGTTTGGCGGAACGGGAAGCCGGGATGGGCCGGACGGACGGGAGGAGGGCTTTTTGAATTCGTTCATGGATCGTAATGCCTGCAATGGAGGATGTCGATGGTCGGATCGGGGCCGCGGCCGGGGTACGGGGGCTGGGGCGGCGGCTTGCCAATGAAGAGAAATTCGAGCGCGTAGATGGCGTCGCTGACATCGGCTGTGCCGTCATCGTTGGCATCGAGGGCATCGTGGCAAGGGATCGCCGCTGGCGGGTCGGAGCGGAGGAAGATCTGGATCAGCGTCATGATGGGATCGGCGACGTCGACCAGGCCGTCGCGATTGGCATCGCCGCGCACGAACGGGTCATCTTGAATGCTCAAGCTCACGACCGCGGGCTCGAGCGCCGCCCTGAGGCCGCCGCCGAGGTCGATGAAGGCCGGATCGGCTGACTCCGGGCTCAGGCACCGGCACTCCCCCAGGCGGATTCTTTGCTCCAAGGGCTGGATGCTCGGCTCGACAACCTGGACAAAAAGGGTGCCGAGGCGGATTTTTCCAGCGTTCATGGGAATCGGCGCTCCGGGGCCGGTGAAGCCGAAGTGCCCGATTCCGGCGAGCAGCCGGTGGCTGTCCAGCACCCGCGAGACGAAAGCCTCCAGGTCGCTCCGCCGCCGCAACTCGTCCGTGAAGGCGAACTGCAGCACCAGCCCGGCGTCGGCCTCGGCGCCGAACTGAACCGCCTGGAAGCGCTCGACCGCGGCCTCGAGGACAACCGGCAGCTCCAGCCGGTCGCCGAAGGCGATGTTCCCCTCCGGCAGCGGCCCCGCCGCCAGGCGCGGCGGTGGATCGAGCGCCTGCGCCGGGAGGGCAGGAGCGACCAGGAGCGTCCAAATCAATAGGTCCTGCCATCCGCGGCCGCCCCGCCGTGACTTCTTGCTGTTTGAGACCATGCCGATCACCTCGTTCGTCGAGACCCGTTCTTTGACAAGGCATCTAATCCATGACGGCATCTATCATCCCATCGGCGCGGCCGCATTTCCAGCCCCTGGCCGCCCGAAGGCTCTCAACGCGGCGGCCTCCGGGCTTCCCAGTCCTCTAGCTTTTCAATGGCCTTCTCGCAGATGTAATCGAGGAGCTCGGGCTCGCTGATCGGGATTTTCAGCCGCTCCTCCAGGCGCTGGCGGAGGGAGTTCAAGCGGCAGTAGAGGTCGCCGGAAATCGAGGTGAGGGCGCGGAGCTGGAAAGAGTTGCAGGAAGCGGAACGGGGCATGATCGGGCCTTTCTCGGGCAGGTATCGCCGGGAGCAGGCTCGGAAAGAACTGGCAGGATCGAAGCAGGCGGAGGAAAGGATAACGGCGCGGCAGGGACGATGCGAGAAAAAAAACCAATACAGATTGAGATTCACAAACAATGATCGTAAGCTTCACAACCCAAGTGGGCGGGCGAACCAGGATCATCGGAATCCGGTCCGCAACTCCTGAACAGGGGCCCGGGGTCCGCGAACTGGACGTTGCCTTTAAAGACGAAATTTAAAATGTTGATACTATCCTGTAATTCAATCAGACCGTCATTGTTCACATCAGCAGATTCCAAACAAGCTGGCTCTATACTGTCGAGATAAAGAAATCTCAACAAGAAGATCGCATCAGACACATCCATATCCCCATCGTTGTTCGGGTCGCCGCGGTGAAACAATTCTCTCTCACATTCATCTGGAACGTCATTCGCATTTTTATCCATCGAAGCTGAGGCTGTCACGTTGATAATCATCGTCACCATCCAGGTCTCGCGCTTCGAGGTCATAGATCGATGATCCCAATGGAAGGATCCGTTCCTTCTGGAATGTTCCCTTCCCATTTGAAAGGTACAATGCGATACGGCCTTCCTCACCACTGGCCACATCGTTGTTTCCGTCCCCATCTAAATCGCCGTTGGCGAATACCCCGGACAAAACCTGATGAATTTCAGCCCACTTCTGGAATTTTCCCTCGCCGGAGTTTGTCAGGAGGACGATGCTTCTCGTGGCGTTATCCGAGGCCAGGATATCTGGCCGTCGGTCGCCGTTCATATCGTCGATCCTCAACGCGCGGAAATCACTCGCTGGTAATATGATTGCCCGCTCGCTGAAGTTTCCATTTCCCTCTCCAAAAAGCACGATGATGCCATTCTCATAGGTGATCATCACCACATCGAGACGTGCGTCATCATTGACGTCTGCCAGCGCCAGGTCGTAGCTGCCCCCATTGAATTCCCCTACGAGACGGGCGGAAAACGCAGCGCCGTCGTTGAGAAACAATTCCATTCCATTGAAAGTGGCTAAGGCCCATCGCCGCTAAGTTAATTCGCGGCCTCCACGAATATGCGTGAACGATTTCCAGTGACGACGAGCCTTGCAGAAACGGCGGCGACGGCGGTGTTCGCTGCGCCGCTCCAGTCGGATCGCGTCCAGTGGGACGGAGGCGCATCGGCGACCTTTCCAACTCGGTCTCTTGAGTCGCCTTCCGGGATTCAGCCCGATCATTTCGGAAATCATGTGCTCACCTACCACATACACGTAGCACGCCGCCGCCATCTTCGAGAAAAACTTCGCCGGGGAAATCTCCTCGGGTTCGATTCCCGTCTCTTGAGCGACCTCACCCTGTGCGACCCGCATCGCCGTGTACACCAAGGCTCCGGCGTACACCTGCATGGCCACCGCGTTGGGATTCGCCGGATAGAATCGATTCAGATTGAGGACTTCCTTCAGACACCAGCGCGTGGCTCAGGCTTGGCGGAGCCCTCAGGATGCCCGCCATCCAGAACTGGACGACCCTCCAAAGGCTCCACTGTCGTTGCTGCTGGTGAGTTCTAACATCGCGGAAGGTGGACTCTCACAACGCCTGGGTGACGTGCTGGATAAGCAACTCCAGCGTCCGGCTCAGGTTTACACGGACAGAGTCATTCTGTCCCCTTGCCATAGGCCCCCTCTCTCTCCACGGCCCCTGCCGCTCTCCCACGGCAAGGCCGACGAATCGGGATTATGGCACGTTCGGTGTAGTTTCGGACCCGCTTTTGAAAGAACCGGCCCACTCGGACAGACAATCCCTTGGACCTGCTGCGATCAAAAGATCGTATGCCTGGCCTCTACGCGATGTCTCTGTCTTGGTTCCTATCGCCGCGCCTCATTCAGCGCCTGTTCGAGATCCGGGTCGCGCCCCTTCAGGACGTCCTCCCTGGTCCATTTCACCTGGACGTGAGGCTTCGTCCCGCGCCCTTCGATGAGCCGCCCTTTCGGGCTGAACACCTTCATGACGCAGAACGTCACTCGCGCGTTGCTGTTTTTGAGGGTGACCAACTCGCGGGGCGCGCCTGTGCCCCCTTCTGACGGCCGACCGATGAAGCGCACGTTTGGATGCAGGCTGGCAATGCACGCCAGGAAGTTGTCCGTCGTGCTGAAACATCCTTCATCCATGAGCACCAGAAGCCGCCCTCGATACGCTTGAATTCCGGCCTCAGCAGGCGGCTTCCAGGGGTTGGCTTGGGGATCCCATCCTTCCTTCGGAAGGCCAGTCATCTTGGCGTACTCTGGAAGCTTCAGCAATTCCGGAGAGTACCGAGTCTGGAGCGAGAAGTACGTGAAGTCCGGCGCGAGCAGGTACCGAGCTACGATGATCCCGAGCGCATCCGTGCCGCCGCCGTTGCCGCGCAGGTCCAGCACCATCACCTGGCTGTCCGCTACCTCCGTGAAGGCCTTGCGGATCGCCTCCTCTGTGTCATTGAGGAGCTTCGCGCGCTCCTCCTGCGTGTCCGCCTTCATCCACGCCTGCCAGTCGGAGGCCGTGAATGAGGGAATCTTCATCATGGACGTCTTCTCGTCCAAGCGGCGCACGGCGATGCTCTTCGGACCTTCATCCCATGCCGCTTCCGTCGTATCAACGACGCTTTCCTGGCGCGACCCGTCCCGGCGTTCCACCAGAAGCCGGATCGATGCCGCGGACGTGAATCGCATCCGCCGCATGGCCTTGAGTCTCCGAGCGGGCGGCGTCGATGCCGGTACCCGGCGCGACCATCGGGCCACAAGGTCTTCCACCTCCTCTCCGTCCACCGCCAACAGCAGGTCCCCTGTCCCAACTCCTTTTCTCTCCGACCCCTTCACCCGGATCACCATCCCCTCTTTCGCGTCGACCAGCTCGAACGGCCACATTCGTCCTTCGAAAACCGAAACGCCCGGGGTTATGACAAAGGCGTGCCCGTCCTGCATCGAAGCGACGAACTCCTCGAGGAACGTTCCGAATTCGCGGCGGTTCTTCACCGACGGCAAGCGTCTGACCAGCCCCGTGGTCACTTTCTCCAGGTCGACCCCGAAGTTCTCCTTCTTGTCGTCTGCGTAGGCCCAGGCTCTCGAAACGACGTCCGCCAGCTGGCGAAGGTCTTCCTCCATCTGGGCGGCCGTCAAGGGATCCTGGATCGAAACCAGAAGCAGGAGTGCGATCACGATCATTAAGGGTTCAATTGTATAGGATTCTCGATGATCATCAATCATGAGGGACAAACACCGGTGCCGCGAATTAACTTAGTGCTCGCTTTCTTAATTCCAAATAAGGTTATAGCGGATCTTTTGCCTCCCTGCGGCGTTGCTCGGCCTCAGCGATACTCCGTCCCGTATCGCTTCTGGCCTCGCGCCTTGCAGG
>JACQVS010000185.1 GCA_016209605.1 Planctomycetota bacterium | reverse complement strand
CAGTACGAGCAAAAAACGCTCGCCGAAATCACCGGCAAGAACTACAAGCGCCACAAGATCAACACCCTTTGCGTCGGCGGGAACGATGTCTGCGAATTTTTCCCGAAGACCCTGGCGGCCATGAACGGCGGCTCTTACAAGAGAGTGCCGAGGTAATAACGACGGCTCTAATGGTTGATCCGTGATCCGGAAAGGTCAGAGGTCTGGCAATTCGTTCAATTGCCAGACTTCTGATTTTTTTTCAACCACTCCTTCAGGCGGATCAGCTCCTCCTTCAGCCGGGCCCCTTCCGGGGTGCTCCAGTAGTCCTGGGCCCGCGGATGGCCCAAGAGGCCGTCGACGGCCGGCTCCGGATCCGGGCCGGCGGAGGAGCGCGAGATCTGCCCGGAAAAAAGCAGCGTCAAGAAAATCCCCAGCGCGAAAACCAGGAAGAAGGAGAGGTAGAGGACCCACGAGCGCCGGTCCTTCATCCAGCCCCAGGCTGCCGGCGCGGCCTCGGCAGGATCGGCGAGGCTCGTTCGGGCAGCCTCCTTTCCTTCCGTGGCGATCCTCGCCACCACGACGGTGACGTTGTCCGGGGCGCCGCGGCCGCGCGCCTGCTCGAGCATCTCCTCCACCATCTCCTCGAGCGCCTCGCCGTGGGAGAGGACCCAGTTCTGGATCTCCATGTCGTGGATCACATCGTAAAGCCCATCGGAACAGAGCAGGAAGGTGTCCTCGGGCTGGAGGTCGGGAACGTCTCGGAGGTCGACCTCCACTTCCTCCTGCAAGCCCAGGCCGCGGGTGAGGACGTTGCGATGGAGGAGGAAATGGAGCGAGTTCGGCTCGATCTCCCCGCGGTCGGCGAGCTCCTGAACCAGGGTGTGATCGCGGGTCAGCTGCTGGATGCCCCCGCCCTTGCTGATGCGGTAAGCCCGGCTGTCCCCCACCTGGGCGACAATGGCGCGCCGCCCATCGAGAATGGCCAGCGCGGTCAGCGTCGAGCCCATGGCCGTTTGCTGGCTGCCCGGCGCCGAGAGGCGCTTGGCCTCCTGATAGATCCGGCGGTTGGCCTCCTTGACGGCCCGGACCAGCGCTTCAGCGCCGTCGCCTTCCCCTTGATAGTAAATCTCGCGGATGGTGTCTACGGCGATCTGGCTGGCGGTGCCGCCCCACGCCAGGCCGCCCATTCCATCCGCCAGCACCAGGAGATGGCCGCGGGAGAACTCCTCCCGCTCGTTTTCCGGCGAGTGGATGAGAAAAGAGTCCTGATTCTCCTCCCGCACCATGCCGATGTCCGACTTGCCGAAGAGGAGAACGGCCGGTTTCGGCGGGCTGGCGCTTCTCATGATGGCATCAGCTCTCCCGGAATAATCAAGCCGTGAAGATAAGGATTCCCGGGCAGCGCCGCGGAGTCAGGCCCGGCGATCTTCGCCAGTTGCAGGGTCATCCCGGCCAGCCCCATCTCCGCCAGCGCCGCCGCCAGCTCCGCGGCCTGCTCGCGGAGGCGTGGAAGCGCGGCGTCCGGCAGCTCGGCCGCCGGCCAGACCACCGCCAGGGAAGGGCGGGGGCCGTTCAAGGAGACTTGCAGGCGCGGGAGATGCGACTTCGGATCCGGCGGCGCTTCCCGGAGCGTCAAACCGGGCCACAGCGCCGGCCGGCAGCCGGTCCGACGGCGCAGCCACTCCCGCACCGCGCCGGCGGTGACGGCGTGGCCCCTTCCGGCGCCTCGGCGCGCGCCGGCGAAGCGGCACTGGAAAATCTCTTCCGCGCCGCGGCGCTCCCGGTCGGCCAGGACCGCCTGGAAGCGGTCGAGGTCCGCCGCCACCGCTTCGACGAGCCAGCGCACCGCCCCCGGCTCGCGGCGATAGAGCGCCGGCAGGCGCTCCCAGAGGCGCGCCGTCGTCTCAATTCCTGCCGTCTCCGGCAGGGAGAAATCTGCATGGCGTTGGACCATAAACTCAGTTCACCTGCGGTTTCACTTCCTTCAGTTCAATATAAATTCGGTAAAAACCGTTGTGCAGGCCGCCTAAATTTGCTGGATCTCCGGCCTCTCCGACATTTCCACTCATCGGCCGCCGCATTACCAGAATCTCCTGATTATCATGGCGTCGCCAGCGGGCAGATTCCAGCTTTAAACGGGAGTATTGCCTCGTTCCGGTAAGCGCGCTGGCGATCACCTCGCGGACCGGCAGCTCCTCGAGGCGGAGGATCGGAAAGATGGCCACGGCCGGGGCGGTTTTTCCGGAGGCGGCGGGCCTTCCCCCACCGCTCTCGAGCCGCGACCTCAGCACGCTTCCCGCCCAGGCGGCCAGCTCCTCCAGCCGGCCCGGCTCCTTCAGGGAAGCGCCGCGGCCGCCGGGATTTTCGGAAAACTCCAGCTCGAGAACCGCGGGGACGGCCACCCCCTCGATCACCCGCACCCGCAGGCCGGGGAAGCTCCTGTCGAGCAGGTACTGCTCCAGGGCGGTCAAAGCGGCCGGCACGAGGAAAGTCCCGGCCTCGGGGAGGACGGTGACCAGCACGCCCCCGGGATGAAGCGGATCGGGATAAACCTCCACCCGGCGGACTTCCGGCAGGAGGGCGCGCGCCAGGCGCTGGAAGTCGGCCGCTGTGACGGCGCGCTCGCCCCCGCTCCAGGCGGCCTGGGCCCGCCGCCGCAGTTCCGCTGCCGTCTCGAGATCGGCGCCGCCGCGCGTCGGCCCGATCGACTCGACGGCGGCCAGGAAGGGCAAGCCGGCTTCGATCGCCAGCACCGTCCCCGCGGGCAGGTTGCCGTGGGCGCCGACCTCGGCGCGCACGCTTTCAATCCACACCCGGGCTTCGGCAGGGGGCGCCGGCGCGGGCTCCTGCGGGCGGTCCCGATCTCCGAAATGGATCCAGAACCGCCCGGCCGCATCTCGCCGCAAGAGGAAATCGCGGCCGCGGGGGAGGTCGCCGGGGAGGAGCCGCTCCCAGATCTCGGTTTTCCCCGCTGGCGGCTCGACGAGCAGGCGGTCGAAGGGCAAGGCGGCGGCTCCGGCAAGCGCGGGGGCCTCGATCCAGCCCCCCCAGCCCTCCTCGCCGCGTGGAATGACGGCCAGCCGGCGGAGCGTCGATCCCTGCACCACCTCGACGGCATGGGAACAGACCATCCTCACCGCCGGGGGATGGAGGTACTCCCCCTCGCCCCAGCGCGCCCGCACCCAGAAAAGCGGCTCGCCCAGGACTTTCATCGGGGCCCAGGAGTCCGGCGCCTGCAAGTGAACGGAGCCGCTCGCCTGCAGGGAGGCGGTGCGGTCGAGCACCGCCTGCTCCGGAAACGGCCGCCAGTTTTTCCCATCGGAAAACTCCCACGACCAGCGGGGCGGCTGCCGGCTCCAGAGGCGGAGCGGCCCCGGAGCTGGAATGGGGGCCGTCGCCTTGGCCCCTTCGCCCGCCGGAGCATAACCTTCCTCCTCGCCGGCCAGCTCGAGATGAAAGCTGGCGGGGACCGGCTGCTCGAAGCCGAAGTAAACCGCTGGATCCAGGCGGTCCGGCCGCCGGGCCAGGTCCATGGGGAGTGGCGTCTGCGAGAAATCCTCGAGCAGGCCGCCGGACTCGGCGAAGATGCGGTCGACGGGCCGCGGAGCGGCGGCAGATTTTTGACCGCGGGATCCGCCGGCGGCGGAAGCCAGGCTGGGGATGGACAAGCGCAGGTCTTTCTTGGCCGGCAGGCTGGCCCGGATCCACGGCAGCGACGCCTCGCCGCGCTTCTCCCGCTCCAGGTCGGGGAGGGGGCCGAAAATCGCCATGCGCAGGCACGATTTTTCTGTTTGTTCCGTTTTTTCAGCCCTTTCCGGTTTCCCCGGCTTTTCCGGAGGGGCCGGGTTGACCTCGAAGAGCGGGCTCAAGCTCCGCCAGCCCTGCCTCCCCGAGTACTCCCAGGCGGCGCCGGCCAGATCCAGCTCCAGCGCCGGCCAGTCGATGAGCACCGGTCCGGGGCCTTCGCGCAGGCTCTCGAACTGCTCATCTCCAAGGAAGAGGAAGCGCTCCGGCCCGGAACGTTCGCCGAACGGCTTGACCGCTTTCATGCCGGGCGCTTCCCCGCCCGAGAGCGGGATCACCTGAATTTGATTCTGAGCCACGGCGTAGGCACGCTTCACCCCCGCGGCGCTGACCCAGCAGTCGGCCGCCGTTTCAAAAACCGCCTTGGGAGCGCCGGGCGAGCGAGGCGCCGAAACCGGCGTGCCGGCGGGGACGCGCTCCGCCTTGGCGGGAGAGCCGGCGAGGGCGGGGCCCGGGAGGAACCGGACCGCGCCGCGGGCCGGGAACGGGCCGCGCGGTTCGAGGCCCCCTTCCACGAGGAGCCGATCGAAGAGCCGCTCGAGCAGCCGATCCTCGAGCCGGCCCACCTGGACGCGCAGCTCGCCGGAAAGCTCCGCCCACAGCTCCAGGAGCACCGCCGCTGGATCCTCGAGCCCGCCGGCCCAGCCCGGGCAGAGCTGCCGGAGTTTTTCGAGCAGCCGCTCGAAGACTCGGCGCGCTTCCTGGACGGCCTCGAGGGCCGGCGGAGCATGCGTTTCCTCGCGAGCCTTGCTCCCGGCCTCGGCGGCCGGCGCCGGCCCGGGAAGAGGCGCAGGGGGCTCGGCGGGAGTCGGGGCGCGCTTGCGCTTCTTGTTCATGAAGTCCTCCCCGTCTTCCAGCGGCGGATCTTCACCGGGTGGCGGCTCCCCCGGCGCTGGAGTTCGAGGAGCACCTCGTCAGCCGACGCCTCCAGGATCTCGATCCGCTCGACTCCCAGGTGCGGCGCCCAGCGCTCGAGCGCTTCTTCGGCCCAGATGGCCGCGGCCGCCCGCTCCACCGGAGTCTCCAGGCGCTCGAGCTGGTGGCCGCGCCAGCCGAAATCGGGAAGGAGCCGGCGCTCGCCCGGCGCCACTTCCAGGATCAGGCGGGCGGTCTCCTCGATGGGCCTCTCCCCGCCCGCGGGCGCTCCTCCAGGGGCGCTCCATTCGAGAGGGAGCGACCACTGCCAGGCCGCCGCCTGGACTTCCGGGCCGCCGCTGTTCATGGTTCGAGTCCTCCTCCCTCTTCAAGATCGAGGGCCAGCCGGGCCGGGCCGTCGCCGGCGACCTCGAGGTCGGTCTGCCAGCCCGCGGCGCCCCCGCGCAGCCGGCAGCGCACTGCCCGGTAATCGCCGTCGCTCCGCGGTTCGAAGCCCCGCAGGCGGAGGAGGTCGAGCGGGCGGACGAGAGCGAGCCGCGGCAGGGAGACCAGGCCGCGCCGGCGCCCGCCGCGGCGCTGCTCGATCTCGAGATACGCCGCCCCGGATGCCGGCGACAGGAGATGGGGCCGGCCAATGCCGGAAAGATCTTTCTTGAAGTAAAGCCGCTCCCCGGCGATGGCCAGCCCGTATCCGGCGCGGCGGGCCAGCTCCTTCAAAAAGCGGAGCGGTTCCCCCGCTCTCTGCAAGTGGGGCAGGACCGCTCCGCCGGCGTCCACCACCGCCTCGAGGCCGAGCTCGCCGGCAATTTGCTCCGCCACTTCCGCCGGAGTCCTCTGGTAATACTCCGCCGGCGCCGCCTCGAGGTGAAAGCGCCAGCGCGCCTGAGCCGAAAGGCGCAGGCTGGGAGGCTCCCGGCACGATTCCACGGCCGCCACCCGATCCACCACCCCCCGGAAAAGGAGCTCCCCGCCCAGGCGCAGCGCCATGGGCTGGTCCGGCAGCGGCAGCTGGCCCGCGACGGCCGCTCCATCCTCCGCCGCGAAGAGCGGCTGCCGCCCCGGCCACGAGACCTCGAGGCGGTCCGGCCGGTCGATGGCGAGAAGGAGCTCGCACCGGGAAAGCGCCGCCGGAATCCGCTCCTGGCCATTCCAGGCGAGGCGGATCTCGGCAGCCTGGCCGGCGCCGATCCCTGCTGGAGCGAGCCGTCCCGTTTGCATGTCAGCGCTTCCTCAAACGCAGCGCCACCCAAGCGCGCACCGGCGTTCCGTCGGGGTCGAAGCGCAGCCATTCCTCGTCCATCGACTCGATGGCGCCGGCAAAGCGCATCGGGCCCCAGATGAAGACCACCCTGGGAGGGTGGACCGATCCCGGGAGCGGCACCATCCAGCGAGCGATCTTCTCCACGAAAGCGCGGGCGTTGCGCGCCGGCCCGGGCGGCGCATCGGTCGTGTCGATGAAGAGCCGCGTCTCGAACCACTCCTCGCTGGCGGCGACTTGCAGGCCTTCATAGGAGCCGGCGCCGGCCCCTGCCAGCCGGGGAGGGGCGCTTCCGGCCAGGAAGCGGTTCTGGCGCGAGAGGCGGTACTGGGCGGGGTTCCACAGCACGTCGACCGCCTCCAGCGTCTCGAGATGCGCCAGGCTGGCCTTGACGAGCGGGGGCGCGGGTTTCACAGGATTCATGGGATGACGCATTGCAGCCCCTCATGGACGATTTCCACGGCCTCGAGGGCCACTCCCTCCTCACGGGCATCGAGGCTGGGGGCGGACCAGCGCGCCGGCCGCCCGCGCGAGAAGATCCACCGGCCGGCCTCCGAGCCATCGGCGGAGAGGAGGACGACGCTGCCGTTTCTCGGCTCGCCGCTTTGAAACCAGCTCCACAGCTCCGGGCTCGAGCTGAAGCCGCGCTCGAGGCGGATGGGCTGCCACTGGACGCCACCGCGGAAGAGCCGCGGGCTTTCCGATCCGCCTTCGCGGATGGTCAGAAACGCCGCCGCCCCCTCCAGGCCGGAGCAGGCGGCAAAGCCGCCGGCGGCGACGCCCTCGATCTCGATGCGGAAACGGCCCGCCGTGAGCGGCGCCGGGGCGGATGGATCTATGCCGTTCATGGTTTCTCCTTGACGGTTCATGCGCCGGCCTCGACCCGCTCCAGCCGGCCGACGCACAGCTCCAGGGCTTCGATGCTGATCGCATCGCCGGCGCTGTTCAGAACCGGCGCCTCGTAGCGGCAGGGCCAGGCCTCGTAGAAGTTCCAGCGCGTCTTCTCGTTCATGTCTGGATCGAGGAGGATGATGGAGCCGGAGCGGCGGTCCAGGTTCCCCTTTTCAATGGCCTGGCGCCACAAGAAGAGCTCGTTCGAGCTGGTGACTCCTTTTTTCAGGACGATGTTGGAGTAGCGCGTCTTCCCGGGAATTTGCAGGACGGAGCGCGAGTTGCCGGTGCGGTACTCGATGATTTCCGTCTGCGAGCCGATGCCGCTCACCTCGGAAAACCCCCCCACGACCATGGCGGCGTCACCCGTGATCCCCTCGATCTCGACCAAAAAGTTGAAATTGCCGATAAACGGTTGATTCGCTGGCATTCAAGAAATCCCTTCCATGAATTGTGTTTTTAAACGTTTAGTCTCTTTTGTGAATCTCCGCGGTGAATCCCCTCAGGCGGACCCTCACCGCGATGGTCAGCCTCGATCCCTCGCCGCCCCGGGCCGACTCTGGACCGCTATCCGGACTGCTTGCCGGGCCGCTTTCTGCGCCGCTTACCGCTCCGTTCACCGCTCCGTTTTCCGGGCGCTCCCGCGAGGCTAGCTCCCGCGAGATTGGCTCCCGCGAAACTGGGCACTGCACGCTGAAAGCCTCTTCCGCGCGGCCGCCGCCGAAAAATCCGGCCTCGTGGAGCCGCTGGAGAAAGGCGCGCACCTCGCGCTCCACCCGCCGCCTGAGGAGGTCATCCTGCACTTCCAGGACCACCCAGCGGGTTCCGAAGTCCAGGGAGCGCCGCAGCCCCTCCCAGCGCCGCCACTCCCGCAGGCTGGCGAACCGGCCTCCCAGGGTTGGGACATCCCCGTAATGGGGAAGCTTGAGAAGCTGCGCCTCCGGGCGCCCTGGATCGAAGTCGCCGCGCTCGAGCCCGCCCAGCGCCGGCCCGCTCGGCGGCACGCCGTCGAGCCGGTCGGATTCAGCGGGGGGAAGCCACGCCACGCGCTCGGCGGGCGCGCCGGCCGCTCCCAGCTTGTCGAGCAGGCTGCTGGGCGGCGGCGCGCCGAAGGGGCCCTCCAGCACCAGGGACCGGGAAGGGCGCCGGCGGATGGTCTCCACCAGCCCCTCATGGATGAGCGGGTTCAAGATCCCCGGCGCGGCGATGGTTCCGATCCCTTCCAGGTCGCTCAAGGACTGCAAGCCGGTCCGGAATCCGGGGCCGCCGTCCTCGCCCAGGAAAATTTGCGCCGCCCGGCCGTCCGGCAGGCTGCCTAACTGCGCGAAGTTGACCACGTAGCACGACCTGCCGCCCCCGGCGAAATACCTCTCCATGGAGCGCCGGAAGGCTTCGCCACCCCGGCCCGAGAAAGCCTGCAAGAATTCCTGCCAGCTGTCGATGCGGACGGGCTTCCCCTCGGGTCCGGAGCCGCCGGCATCTCCCAGAAAGGCCGGCCGCCCCGCTCCCACCCAGGGGATGGGCGTGGAGAAGGAGGGACTTTCCGATAGTTCATATTTTTCTATATTCCTGAACACGGCTCACTCCCCCTTTCCGGCGTCTTCCCGGCTTTCGAGAAGCTCCAGCTCGAGCTGGCGCTCCAGAACCCGCCGGGCCGGCTCTCGGCGCAGCGAGGGCAAAGGGACAACCACCTCGCAAAGGAGCAGCAGGCGGTGGCGGCTCAACCCCAGGATCCGCCACAGCTCCGGCTCCCGCGGCAGGCCGATGGGAAAACGGTTGGGCATGCCTGCGAGCGGGGCCAGCTCCTCGAGCGAGGGCAGGGCTTCCGCGGCGAGGAGAGGCTGGTCGTAGAGGAGCTGCAAGACGGCGGCGAGGAGCTCCTGCTCCTCGGCCGGGTGGCGGCCGCGAAAGGAAATCACGTAGCGGCAGGCGATCCACAGCGGCACGCGGCGCAGGTGCGAGGGGAGCGATTCCGGCGCGGGCCTCTCGCCCGACTCCAGGGCCGCGCCTGACGAGCGGAGCCGCGCCTCCGGTGCGACCTCGAGGAGGTACAATCCGATCACCGGCAGGATGCCGGCGTCGACCTTGTCCACATCCTGAGGATGGATCCAGTGGACGCGGGCCTTGGGCTCTTCGGCGGCCCCCGCCTGAACCGCCGCCTCGACCATGCGGGCCAGATGCTGGCTGAGTTCATGGATGACCTTGGGCCTAGCCACGAGCGCCTCCCTCCCGGCCGCTCTCGATCGCCTGGCCCGCCACTTCGGGGACGGAAGTGAAGCGGAAGACGCTTCGGCCAGCCCGACCCGGCCGGACCGGCTTCTCGATCAGGCGCAGCGCCCCCTCTTCATCGGGGTGCAGGGTGAGGACATCGACGTGGACTCCTTCCCCGGCGCGTTCGCGCCAGATCCAGATCATGCCGTTCATGTTGTCGACGAAGCGGCAGGAGAATCCCGGGCCGCTGACGGTGAACTCCAGCCCCTCCGGCCTGGCGCGCGGCGGGGTGACCTCGAGGTCCGCCTGCTCCCCAGCCCTGGGCAGCTTGCTGAAAGTTTCGTGCAAATCCTTGAAGATCTTGTGCAGCTGGTGGACCCGCGACGCCTGCGGCTCGACCGGCTGGAAGGCGGGCCCGACCCTCCCTTCCAGGCTGGGCCCGAAGGCGCGGCGGATGGTCCTGCGGATCATGATGAGCCTCCCTGAACGCCGCTCTTGATCTTGCCTTCTGGACGGGGCTTCGGGATAACGAGCCCGGCGGCCGGCTCGCCGCCTTGCGCCTTGAGGTCCTGGAGGAGTTCCGCGGCGCTTTCGGTGACGCGGTTGAGAAAGCTCTCCCGCTCCGCCTGGATCTCCTCTTCCTTGGCGCGCAGCCTCGACCGCAGCTCTTCCACGAAGCCGCGCAGGCGCTGGACCTCCTCCTGATGCTTCGACTGCAGGGCGGCGATCTCCTCCTGGTAGGAGGCTTCCTTCTCCTGGAGCCGCGTCTTCATCTCCGCCTCCCACTTCTTCTTCTCCGAGCCCAACCTGGAATCCCCCTCTTTGAGCTTCTTCTGGGCGTGCTCCTCCTTCTCCGCCAGGGCGGCCGAGAGCCGGGCCGTCTCCTCCTGGCCCTGTCTGGCCGCCTTTTGCGCCCTGGCGAGTTCCTCGGCGGCGGCCGAGCGCATCTTCTCGAGGCTGGCGAGGTCGCCGCCGAGCCGCTGGCGATCCTTCTCCCACTGCCGCCGCTCCCCCTCGAGCTGGTCCGAGAGTTCCTGGTAGCGGCGGTCGAACAAGGACTGGATCTCCCGCAGGCGCTCCTGATGGCTCAAGCCTTCCTGCTCGATCTCCTCTCGGGCCTTGCCGAGCTGCTCCGACAAGGAGGCCAGCGCCGCCCGATGCTCGGCTTCCCCGGCCTCGAGCTGGCGGCGCAGGCCGCTCAGCTCCTGGCTCGTGGCGCGCCCTTTCTCCTCCAGGCGGTCCCGCTCGGCGGCCACCTGCTCGCGCTCGCCGCGAGCGCGGGCGCTCTCCGCTTCCAGGAGCTGGACGAACCGGGCCTCGCGGCCGCGGAAGACCTCCTCCGCCTCGAGCAGCGCCCGGCGGCTACGCTCCCTCTCCGCCTCGAGGGCGGCCTCTTTTTCCTGGACCAGAGCCGCGAGTCGCCCTTCCAGCGCGGCGCGTCCCGCCTCGGACTGCTGGCGGAGCTGCTCGACCGCCTTCAGCCACTCTTCCCGCTCGCGGGTCCAGGACTGCCGCAGCCCGCGCTCCTCCTCGGCCCTGGCGGCGCGCTGAGCCTCCAGCTCGCCCTCGAGCTTCCTCCGGATTTCTTCCAGCCGGCGCTCCGAAGCGGCCAGCAGCTCCTCCATCGAGCGGGCATGAGCCTGGCGGACCGCCTCCGCCTCCTCGAGGCCGCGCCGACGCGCCGTCTCGATCTCGCCATGGAGCTGATCGATCACGCCTGAGCGCTGCTCGTGCCGCTCGCGCCAGAGCTGGATCTGCACCTCCGCCTGGCGGTTCTCCTCCGCGGCGAGGCGAAGCCGCCCCTCCAGCGCGGCGAGGCTGATGCGCGCCTCATCGCGCTCCTTGGCCAGGAGCGCTTGCCCCGATTCGGCCGTGGCCATGCGGCCGCTCAGCTCGCGGAACTTCTCCAGGGCGCCGCCCAGCTCCTGGCGCACCGCCTGGTTGTCCAGCAAGGCAAGGCGCAAGCGCTCTTCCACGCCGGCGAGGCTGGCCCGGGCCTCTTCCCGCTCCCGCCGCAGGCTCTGCTGGACCAGCTCCGCCTCCGCCAGGCGCCGGCTCTGCTCCTCCTGCTTGAGGATCGATTGGCGGAAGTTCTCTTCCTGCACCTTTTGCAGTTCCTCGATCCCCTGGCGATGCTGCCGGCGCGCTTCTTCGAGCTCCTGGCGCAAGGCCGCGGTTTCCTTCTGGCCGCCCTGCAGGCGCTCCGAGAATTGGAGGCAGCCGGCCCGCGCCTCGTCGCGCTCCTTGCCCAGCACCGCTTGAGCGGACTGGGCTTCGGCCAACAGGCGGCTCAGCTCCTCGATCCTGCCGGCGGCGCCATGCAGCTTCTCCTCGTGAATCCTGGCCAGCTCGGCCAGCGCCTGCTCCTGGCGGAGGCGGCTCTCCTCGATCTCCCGGCGCAACGTGCGGACTTCCTCCTGCGCCGAGGCGAACCGCTCCTCGGAACTCCCCAGGCTGACGCGCAGCTCGTCCCGCTCCTTGAGGGCCACCGCCCTGGCCGACTCCACTTCCGCCAGGCGGCGATGGACCTCTCCCATCTGCTCCAGGGACTGCCGGAACTTCTCCTCCTGGACCTGCTCTCGCTCCTCCAGGGCCTGTTGCTGGCGCCGGCGCGACCCTTCGATCTCCCGGCGGGCGGCCTCGAGCTCTTCTTGAGAGGAGCGGCAGCGGCTTTCCCAGGCCGCCTGGCCGGCGCGCGCTTCATCGCGATCCTTGAGGAGGGCGGCCTTGGCCGTTTCCGCCTCGGCGAGGCGCTGCTGGAGATCCCGGGACTGCTCCACCGCGTCCCGCAACTTCTCCTCGTAATTCTGCTTGGACTCGGCGGCCCGCTGGCGCTCCATTTCCTCCCGCTGGACCGACTCCTGGCGGGCGGCGCCCGCCTCCGCGTGCGCGGCCTTGAGCCGTACTTCCAGGGCGGCGATCAGCGTCCGCGCCTCATCGCGATCCTGCCGCAGGCGGCGGCTTTCTTCCCCGGCGGCTTGAAGCCGGCTCTCGAGGCCGGCGAGCCGCTGGAGGGCATCGTCGCGTTCCTTCTCGAGCGCCTCTTCCCGCTCGAGCCGCGCCTGCCGCTCCTCCTCCAGCTCCGCCACACGAACGCGCAAATTCTTGATCTCCTCGCTGGCGGGGCGGAAGACCGATCCCTTGGCGGGCCCGGCGGCCGCCGCCGGTCCCGGAGCGGCCGGCGAGTTTTCCACGAGGCGGAAGCGCGACTGGCCGATGCTCAGGACCGCGCCGGGGTTGAGGCGGGCCTTCTGCACCAGGTTGTCGTCGATGCGGGTCCCTTGCGCGCTCCCCAGGTCCTCCACCCACACCGCTTCCCCCTCCGGCCAGATGCGGGTGTGGCGCCAGGAGACGGCGGGGTCGCGAAGATGGATCTGGCAGCCGCGGTCAATGCCAATCGTCAAGGCCGATGCCAGGTCGAACGACTGGCCTTCGCAGCTGCCGGAAAGAGCAAGGAGGCGGAACATGAACTTTCTTCCAGTTTCTCTTCTATTGGACCCGAATTTCTAAATGATTGAAAAACCTCGTTATCGCCGAACTGGGGAGTGTAGTCAGAGGCAGGGAAATCGTCAAGAAGAGATCTCAAGTTATGTGCCCTGATGGTTGCGCTGGGATTCGAGATCCAGTATGGTGTTACGCCGATGGAGATCGAAATCCGGATTCTCTTCTTCGCGCGGGCGCGGGAGCTGGCGGGGCGGGACCGCCTGGAGCTCTCCCTGCCGGCCGGAGCGCGGCTCCAGGATGCCGTGGCGGCCCTGGCAGAACGGATTCCACGGCTGAAAGCCTATCTCGACCATTGCCGCCTGGCCGTCGACCAGGAGTTCGAGGGGATCGAGAAGGAGCTGCGCCACGGCGCCGAGGTGGCGGTGATCCCGCCGGTGAGCGGAGGCGCCCATGGCTGAGCTCGTCCGCGAGCCCATCGATCTCGAGAGGGCGATCCGCCGGGTGGAAGCGCCGGCGGCGGGCGCGCTCCTCACCTTCAGCGGCGTGGTGCGCAACCAGCACCGCGGCAGGACGGTCACGGCCATCGAGTACCACGCCTATGACGCCATGGCGCTGCGGCAGCTGGACCGCATCGAGGCGGAGGCAAGGAGGCGCTGGCCCGAGGTCCGCATCCAAGTGGTCCATCGCCTCGGCCGCCTCGAGATCGGCGAGGCCAGCGTGGCGATCGCCGTCTCCTCCCCCCACCGGGCCGAAGGTTTCGAGGCGCTGCGCTTCGCCATCGAAGAGGTCAAGAAGGCGGCGCCGATCTGGAAGAAGGAAATGTATCCGGATGGTTACGAGTGGATTGAAGGGTCGTGATCAACAAATCTTTATGGAGTGAGTTTTCATGAGCCTAGTGAAACACCTGTTGTTGCTTACCCTGGCCTTGCCCCTGCTTTCCGGCTGCTTGATCTTCGGGCGCCGGACCACCGACCAGCCGATCGATGCCGGGGCGGTGGCCCAGCTCAAGGCGGGCATGTCCAAGAACGAGGTCACCGGCAAGCTCGGAGCGCCGCACGAGATCATCTTCAGCAACAAGGAGCACGATCCGCTGCGGGAGCACGCCTACGTTTACGAGTACAAAAACGACGCCGGCACGGCGCTCTTCTTCTTCGTCGTCAACTTCGGCAACCTCGACTCCAAGCGCGACCGCGTGGTGGTCTTTTTCGATGAAGCCGGCAAGGTGGCTTACGTGGGACAGAGCTTGAAAGGCGGAGAGGCGAGCTTCGGATTTCCTTTCGGGAAATAGCCGCCCCCCTCAAGGCTCACGGTCATGCCCCGAAAAAATTTAGAGATGCCACCAGCGCGAGCACCCTTTCATCGGTCGCCGCTCCTCCTGATCTTGTGCTCCGCCGTCCTCCTGGCGGGATGCCACGTCGACTTGACGCGCCTCCGTTCCGGAAACCCACTCGATGTCAAGGCTTTCGAGAGCCTCGAGGAGGGGAAGACCGCCCTGGGCGAGGCCCTTGAGCGTCTGGGAGCGCCGGACAAGGTGGAGTGGAAGAACGGCAAGGACTACGTCTGGTACCTGCACGAGGACTTCATGCGCGCCGGCATCCGCTTCCAGTTTCCGATCGCCATTTTCGGATACCGTCACGAGTTCGCCGAGGTCGAGGGAACCAGCGACGACACCAATTCCATCGCGCTGGTCTTCAATGAAAACGGCCTCCTCCAGCAGAAGAGCTTGCGCCTTTCGGAAGCCTACATCCGCCTGGCGGAAGATGAGGAGGAGGGCTGGGCCTTTTACCTCATCCCCCAGTACTGGTACAGCCCCTACCTCCTGGGCGATGCCGGCGAGGTCGACTTCCGCGACCTGTTCAAGCCGGGCCATGCCGGCGGCCTCGATCTCGGATTCATGCCGGCCCCCTTCTTCATGATCCTGGTGGGCGGCAACTACCAGCAGTATCCCGGCGACCGCTTCACCTCCCGCGGCCGGCGCGTCGAGGTCGAGGACCTGAAGCTCTGGCAGGTGGAACTCGGCGGCCGCCTGCAAGTGCCGCCGGATTTCTTCACCAAGTTCTGGAACCTCGAGGAGGTCAAGATGCTCCTCTACAGCGCCAACGTCCGCCGCCATCAAGGGCCCTTCGTCTACATTAAGTGGATGATCAGCGGCACGCAAAATTACGATGTCGGGGCGAAATTCGGCGGCCAGCGCGCCGGCACTTACTTCGACAAGGACTTCCGCATGTCCGATGCCCTGGGCGCGGGCTTCGAGTACCGGATCGGCCACTTCGGCGTTCACGTCGAGGCCCTCTACCAGAACATCGACGCCTTCAACGAGGGGGGGGCCGATCTCGACACCGACGCGGGAAACTTCCAGAGCATCCTCTTCGGCGGCGGGATGAGCTTCAGCTTCTAAATTTTCACCGGTACTTTTGCACGATCGGGAACCGCCTTCCCGGGCCGAAGGCCTTGACGCGGATGCGCAGCCCCGGGGGGGCTTGCTTGCGCTTGTACTCGTTGCGGTCGATGAGGCGCAGCACGTGGCGGGCCAGCTCGCGGTCGTAGCCGCGGGCGGCGATCTGCTCGAGGTTCTCCCCCTTTTCGATGTAGCCCTCGAGGATGCCGTCGAGGAGGTCGTAAGGCGGCAGGGTGTCCTGGTCGGTCTGGTTGGGGCGCAGCTCCGCCGACGGGGGCTTGTCGATGCTGCTCTGCGGAATGACGTCGCCGAAGCGATTGGCGTAGTGCGCCAGGCGGTAAACCAGGGTCTTGGGCACATCCGAGATCACCGCCAGGCCGCCACACATGTCGCCGTAAAGGGTGCAGTAGCCGACCGCCAGCTCCGACTTGTTGCCGGTGGTGAGGAGCAGCGCGCCGAACTTGTTGGAGATGGCCATGAGGATCTGCCCGCGGATGCGGGCTTGCAAGTTTTCCTCGGTGACATCGGCCGGCAGGCCGTGGAAGAGGGGATCGAGGGTCTCGAGGGCGCTCTGAAACATCGGCTCGATCGGCAGGATATGGAACGGGATCTTCAAGCGCTCGCAGAGGAGCCGGGCATCGGCCACGCTCCCCTCCGAGGAGTAGCGTGACGGCATAGAGACGCCGATGACGTTTTCCGGCCCCGCCGCGCGCGCCGCCAGGACGGCCGTCAGCGCCGAGTCGATGCCGCCGCTCAGCCCGAGGACCGTCTTCTTGAAGCCGCTCTTGTGCATGTAATCCCGGGTGCCGAGGACCAGCGCCTGGAAGGCCTCGTCCACTTCATCGCGCGGCTCCTCGACGCGGGCCGCGGCGGCGCCCAGGTCGAGAACGTCGAACGACTCCTGGAAGGCCGGGCTCTGGAGGAGCAGCTCCCCCCGCTTTCCCAGGACGAAGCTGTTGCCGTCGAACACCAATGTGGTGTTGCCGCCCACCAGGTTCACGTAAACGAGCGGAAGGCCCCAGCGCCGCGCCAGCGCCTGCAGCATGCCGAGCCGGAACTTGCTGCGCCCCATGGAGAACGGGGAGGCCGAGATGGCGATCAAGATCTCCGCGCCGCGCCTCACCAGCTCCTCCACCGGATCGACGGGGTACAGCCGATGGGACCAGAATTCCGGGTCGTTCCAGACATCCTCGCAAATCGCCAGCCCCAGGCGGAGGCCGGCGAAATCGAAGACCCGGTGCTCGGCGGCGGGCTGGAAGTAGCGCCCCTCATCGAAGACGTCGTAAGTCGGGAGGAGCGTTTTGTGCTGGACCCCCAGCACCTTGCCGTCGTGGATGAAGGCCGCCGAGTTGTAAACCGGCTTGCCGGTCTTGAGGCCGTTGCGGGTCAAGGTCCCGACCACCACGCCGGCCTTGAGCCCCTCGGTCGACCGGACGATCTGCTCGAAGGTCTTCTCGGCGTCGGCAATGAAGTCCTCCCGCTCGAGGAGATCCTCCGCCGGGTACCCTGGGACCGCTTGTTCCGGTAAAACGACGAGCTCCACGCCCGCGGCGCGCGCCTGCTCGAGGGCGTGCCGGATCTTCTGGAGATTTCCAGGAAAATCCCCAACGGTGGTGTTGATCTGGGCGAGGGCGATCTTCATAGATCCATTTTTAAAACAAGAAATCCTGAAGACAAGAGATTTATTGATATTGATGGCCTTCCGCCAAGGCATATACAATCTCCGGCAGCAATCAACCTCTTTTCAAGGAGCCCTGATCACGATGATCCAAGTCACCGATACAACCAGCCGCCGAATTATCTTTCCAGCGCTCCTGGGAGCCTGGTGCCTGCTCGAGATCTCCTGCGAGATCTCCCCGCTGGGTCCTGACGACGAACCGGCAGCCGAGGCGGCCTCCGCGGCGGAAGGGAGCCCGGGGGCGCCGGAGCCGCCAGCGGCGCCGGAGAAGCCGGCCCCCCCCTCTGCGATAGCGCCGCCTGCGACAGCGCCGCCTGTGCCACCGCTCCCCGCTCCCCCGGCCCAACCGGCACCGCCGGAGCAGGCCAAAAAACCGGAAACCCCGGCGGCGCCGGCGGCATCACCGGAGGAATCGCCGCTGCGGGCCGAGGTCCGCAAGGTCTTCGACCTGGTGAAGTCGTTTCAGGAGAAGGCCGGCCTCCCGGACCTCCCCGTCGGCGACCCGCGCCGCCAGTCGGACCCGGAGTACCAGGAGATGGACAAGCGGCGGCAGGAGCTGGTGAAGCGTTACTCCGGCCAGAAGCTCGCGGCGGAGGACCATCTCCTTCTCTGCAGCGCCATCTTCAACCTGGGCGAGGCGTTCATGCTGGAGTCCGCCTACCACTGCAATGCTTATCTCTCGCTGGTGAAGGAGGACCCCAACTCCGATGACTACCTCAAGGCCATCCGCACCGCCGGCATCGCTTACTTCAACGGCCGCGAGTACAAGAAGGCCGAAGAGATCTTCCGGAAGTATCTTACCCTGTTCTGCGCGTCGCCGGACAAGACCTCCCAGGCAAGGCAGCTCGCCGGGTCGTTCTGCCGGCGCATCCTCACCGACTACCTGCCGGACCTCTACCATCGCACCGGTGACCTGGAAGGCCTCGAGGTGCTGGTGGATGAATGCTGGGCCCATCAGCTCGATCAAGCCGCCGACTTGAAAAAGATCCGCCAGTACCTCATTGAAGACCTGTGGAAAAAGCAGGACTTGAAGCCTCTGGAGAAGCTGTGCAAGGAGGTACTCAAGGATCCGGTTTGGGGGAAGTACGCCAGCGCCAACCGCGACCTCATCGATCCGGCCTTGAGCGCCCTGGCGCGCTTCCGGCTCCTGCAAGGCGACTGCCTGGCCGTCCGCCGGGTTTACATGGACTACGCCTTCGAGAACCCGGACATGGAGGCCGACTGGGGCAGGACCCACGTCAACGATCCCAGCCGTTACCTCTGCCAGCCGGCCCCGGCCCTGGTGGTGAAGGCCTGGCTGAACGGCGCGCCGGCGGTCCTGCCCGAGGGGAAGGAGGCGGCCGGCCCGAACTCGAAGGCCATCCTCCTCCACTTCTTCGAGCCTGGCTTCGAGAACTCCCTCAACCAGTTGAAGCAGGTGGTCGAGCTGGCCCCGCGCCGCCAGGACCGCCTGCAAGTCCTCGGCCTCATTCCGCTGGCGACGCGGCACTATAACGCCGCCGAAAAAATCACCCTCAACAACCTCTCGCCGGAGAAGTTCAAGGAGGCGACCGAGAAGCTCGCCAAGGACCTGGCCATCCCCTTCCCGCTGGCCATCCTGGAGGGCGGCAAGAACGACCCCAACGCCCGCGCCTACGGCATCCCCAAATTCCCGGCTCTGGTGCTGATCGGCCCCCAGGGGGACCGCGTCGCCTTCCACCCGCTCGACACCTGGGACGGGGGTTGGGAGAAGTGCGTGGAGGCGCTCAAAAACTAGCGCAGCTCTGCCGCAAACCGACGAGTTCGACTTCGGGGATCATTCCCAACGGCGGAGATTCAGCCTGATCACCGGGAGCTGCGCTGGCTGGCGGCTGGCGTCTTGAATCTTCAACGCCAGTCGCCGGTCGCCAGCCTGTAACGGATTATAGTTATGTGAGTTATAAAAACTTGCCTCAATTATTAAGATGTTGCAACAGCAAGGCAGCTAGTCGCAGCGACCATTTTTCCAGCTCAGTATCGAGGTAGGGGAGGGAGAAAGTCTCCCTCCCCCCTCACGGATCCGGACTTGCAGATTTCCAGCATCCGGCTCTTCGGGCCATAGGTTCGCTACGTGGCCAGAACTGAGTGGACGCAGCGCGGCGGTGGCAGCTTGT
>JACQVS010000184.1 GCA_016209605.1 Planctomycetota bacterium | reverse complement strand
GCCTTCCCCCAGGCTGACCTGCTCCTGGCAGAGGAAGTTGGGAATGGAGGCGGCAAGCTGGATGCCGGCGGCCAGGGAGATCTGCCCCAGCGGGTTGTGGGGAGCGATGGCGGCGTAGTAGGCCTCGGCCATGCCGGCGATGAGCCGCGTCTCGAGGATGCCGCCGGCGTGGCAGAGGTCGGGCTGGAGGATGCTGGCGGCCTTCTTTTCGAGGATCTCGCGGAAGCCCCACTTGGTGAAGATGCGCTCGCCGGTGGCGATGGGGAGATGGGTGCCGCGGGCGATGTCGGCCATGATGTCGACATTCTGGCAGTTCACCGGCTCCTCGATGAACATCGGCTGGTAGGGCTCGAGGGCCTTGATGAGGAGCTTGGCGGTCTGCGGGCTGATGGCGCCGTGAAAGTCGATGCCGATGTCGATGTCCTTCCCCGCCGCCTCGCGCAGCGCCGCGAAGCCGTCAGCCGCTTCCTCGACAAAAGCCGGAGTCTCGACGATCCGCGCCGCCCGCGACTTCTTGGGGCCGCACTTGAAGGCGGTGAAGCCCTGCGCCTTCCTGGCCTTCAGGTCCTCCGGCGAGCCGGTGTGGGCGTAGACCCGCACCCGCGAGCGCGTCGGCCCGCCCAGGAGTTCGTAGACCGGCACGCCGAGGGCCTTCCCCTTGATGTCCCACAGCGCCTGCTCGATGCCGCTCAAGGCGCTGGTGAGGATGGGCCCGCCGCGGTAAAAGGCGTGGCGGTAGATCGCCTGCCAGTGGTGCGCCACCTGGCGGGGATCCTTGCCGAGGAGGTACGGCTCCGCCTCCTGGACCGCCTGGGCGCAGGTCAAGGCTCGCCCCTCCAGGATCGGCTCCCCCAGGCCGATGAGGCCGGCGTCGGTGTGGATCTTGAGGAAGAGCCAGCGGGGCTTGACCAGGATGGTTTCCAGCCGGGTGATGCGGATGGAGCTTTTCAGCGGCTCGGAGGGTGAGGGCTTTGGGGAATCCGGGCTGGGATCGCTTTTGAGGTCCGCGCTCTTGGGATGGCGGGCGCAGCTCCAGGCCGACACGCCGGCGCCCGCCGCCGCCAGCGATCCGAAAAGCTTTTTCAAAAAGGCGCGCCGTTTTAGGGACATCGAACCACCTCCCTGGTCACTTGCCTAACAGCTTGAGTGCCGCCTCGGCCACTTGCGGTCCGGTGAATCCGAACTTCTCCGCCAACGCCTTGAGCGGCGCCGAGGCGCCGAAGCGCTCGAGGCCGATGACCTTCCCTTCCGCGCCGACCCAGCGCTCCCAGCCGAAGGGGGCTGCCGCCTCGATGGCCAGCCGCCGGGTCGCCTTGGGCGGCAGCACCGCGTCGCGGTACTCCTTGGGCTGGGAGGCGAAGAGGTCCCAGCACGGCAGGTTGACGACGCGGGGCTTCACCTGGCGCTCGCGCAGGATCCTGGCGGCCTCGAGGGCGACCGCGACCTCGCTTCCCGAGGCGATCAAGATGACCTCGGGGTCGCCGCCGGACTCCTTGTCGATGACGTAGCCGCCGCGCTCGATCCCCTTGCCGTATCCGGCGCCGTTGAGGATGGGGAGGTTTTGACGGGTCAGCACCAGCGCCGTCGGGCCATTGGTGTTTTCGAGCGCCAGGAGCCACGCCGCCGCCGTCTCGTTGGCGTCCGCCGGGCGGATGACCCGCAGGTTGGGGATGGCGCGCAGCGACGGGATGTGCTCGATGGGCTGGTGCGTCGGCCCATCCTCCCCCAGGAAGACGCTGTCGTGGGTGAAGACGTAAATCACCGGCTGGTGCATGAGCGCGGCGAGGCGGACGGCTGGCCGCATGTAGTCGCTGAAGATGAGGAAGGTGGCGCCGTAGGGGCGGATGCCTCCATGCAGCGACAGGCCGTTCAAGATCGACCCCATGCCGTGCTCCCGGATGCCGAAGTGGAAGTTGCGGCCGCCGTAATTGCCGGCGGCAATGGAAGCTTCCTTCTCGACCAGGGTGTTGGTGGAGGGGGCCAGGTCGGCGGAGCCGCCGATCAGCTCGGGGATGGCTTTGGCCAGGGCGTTGATGGTCTTGCCGCTTGCGGCTCGAGTGGCGATGGGCTTGTCCTCCGGCTTCCAGGCCGGCAGCACCGATGCGAGCCCTTCCGGCAGCTTGCGGGCGTGGATCCTGTCCCACAGCGCCGCCTTGTCCGGATATTTCCCGCGGTAGTCATCGAAGACCTGGCTCCACTTCCGGTTCTTCGCCTCGCCGGCCTCGCCGGCGGCCTTGAAGAGAGCCCGCACTTCATCGGGGACGGTGAACGGCGGCTGATCCCAGCCGAGGTTCTTCCGGGTGAGGGCCAGCTCCTCCTCGCCGAGCGGCGAGCCGTGGGCCTCGTGGGTCCCCGCCTTGTTGGGGCTGCCGCAGGCGATGGTGGTCTTGGCGATGATCAGGGTAGGCTTCTGGACCTCGCGGCGGCCGGCCTCGATGGCGGCGGCGACGGCCCTGCGGTCGTGGCCGTTCACCTTGAGGACGTGCCAGCCGTACGCTTCAAAGCGCCGGGCGATGTTCTCGCTGAAGGCGAGGTCGGTGTGACCCTCGATGGTGATGCCGTTGTCGTCGTAGATGAAGACGATCTTCCCCAGCTTCAGATGGCCGGCGATGGAGGCGGCCTCGTGGGAAACCCCCTCCATGAGGTCGCCGTCGCTGCAGATGGCGTAGGTGTGGTGGTCGACGATGGGTTGCTCGGGCGTGTTGAACCGCGCCGCCAGCAATCTCTCGGCGATGGCCATGCCGACGGCGTTGCCGAAGCCTTGCCCCAGCGGCCCGGTGGTGGTCTCGATGCCCGGCGTTTCGCCGTATTCGGGATGCCCCGGCGTCTTCGAGCCCCACTGGCGGAACTGCTTGAGGTCATCCATCGAGAGGTCGTAGCCGGAGAGATGCAGCATCGAGTAGAGCAGCATGGAGCCGTGGCCGGCGGAAAGGACGAAGCGGTCGCGGTCCGGCCAGGACGGATTCCGCGGGTTGAACTTCAATAACTGGGTGAAGAGGACGAAGGCGATGTCGGCGCAACCCATGGGCAGGCCGGGATGGCCCGACCTGGCCTTCTCCACCGCCTCCGCGGCCAGCACGCGGATGGCTTTCACGGCCAGTTCTTCAAGCTCGGCTTTGACTTTGGGATCAGCGGGGATCTTGATGGTCATATTTACTTTCTCGTTTCCCTTCGAAAAATTTCTGGAACGTTCCGGATCCTGGGACTTGAAAATCCTATGAATATTCAGGATTTCTAGCAACACAAAAATGCGGGAAAGAAGAGGGGCTGGCATCTTCAAACATTTTGTTTCCTCCCTGGAACAGCCGATCTTCATCAGGGCCTTTTGGAGGCCCTCGTCCGCGGATCCTGGCGCACCCGCAATTGTGGAGTCCGCAATTGCGGACTCCACAATTGCGGAATGGCGACGGCTGGCCCTTCGATCGATCCAGATCAGAACGGATCTATGCCGGCCGTCGGCGCTGGGCAGCCGCGCGATCGTTTATGCATCCTCCGCTCCGGCTTGCACCTGGCGAATCCGACAGCAAGGGATAAGATGACCTGTCCATGAAAATCAGAAAGCTCGTCAAGGGGCTTACAGCCGCCATCCCCATCGCCGCGGCCCTCGCCGTGGGCTGCTCGATCCTCATCCATCAGATCGGCGGCGACTTCGAGGGGCCGCCGGAGGCCATGGAGCAGGCCTTGAGCCCGGAAGCGCGGGCGTGGGTTGCCGGAGCGTTCGAGGGCCTGCCGGAGGGGGAGCTGGCCGACTTCCATGTCCACCTCGTGGGGCTGGGCCGCGGCGGAACCGGCGCCTGGGTCAATCCCGCCTGGCTCACCTGGCGCCATCCCGTGAAGCGCGGCCGCACCGCCGTCTACATGAGCGCGGCGGGGGTGGAGGATGGCGAGGCGGCGGATCGCGATTACCTCGAGCGCCTCGTGAGCCTCCTGCGCCCTTTCCCGAAGCCGATCAAGGCTTATCTCCTCGCCCTGGATTACTACCACCATGCCGATGGGCGGCGCGATGAAGGCCGCTCCTCTTTCCACGCCCCCAACGACTACGTCTTCCAGACAGCCCAGGAGCATCGCGACCTCTTCATCCCCGCCGTCTCGATCCACCCCTACCGCCGCGACGCCCTGGAGGAGCTGGAGAAGTGGGCGCGGCGCGGCGTCCGCCACGTCAAATGGATTCCCAACGCCATGGGCATCGACCCCTCGAGCCGGCAGTGCTTGCCGTTCTACGAGGAAATGAAGACGTTCAACATGATCCTCCTCGCCCACACCGGCGACGAGACGGCCGTCGACGCGGAGGAGGATCAGCATCTCGGCAACCCGCTCCTCCTCCGCCAGCCCCTCGACCTGGGCGTCACGGTGGTCGCCTTCCACTCGGGGAGCCTCGGCGAGGGCATCGATCTCGAGAGCCCCGGCAAGGAGCGTCGGCCGAACTTCGAACTCTTTTTGCGCCTCCTCGAGGACCCGCGCTACGACGGGCGCCTCTTCGCGGAAATCTCCGCCCTGACCTTTTTCACTCGAGGCAGCGGGCCCTTGAAGACCCTCCTCGATCGTGCCGACCTGCACCGCCGCCTGGTCTACGGCAGCGACTACCCGCTTCCCGGCGTCAATGCCGCCACCTGGACCTCGCGGCTCGCCCGCGACGGCTTCCTGAGCGAGGCGGAGCGCCGCCATCTCGACGCGGTCTACGCCTACAATCCCCTCCTCTTCGACTGGCTGGTAAAGCGCGCGGCGCGGCACCCGGAGACCGGCCGGCGCTTCGCGGCCGAGGTGTTCCGGGCGCCTCCCGAGCTGCGGTGAAAAGGCCAGCAAGGGCGATCCGTTAATGCGTCATGACCGGCGGCGCGCGGGGGAACTGGTTTGATCTTCCCGCTCAGAAATTCTGCCGGCCGCAGCCGAGTGAGTCGAGGGTCGCATCGAACCAGGGGAATGGAGCGCCCGGAGGCTTGAGCGGCGGACCGCCCAGGAACAGGTGCCGCAGGATGGCGATAGGATCGGTGATGGCGATAGCTCCATCATCGTCCGCGTCGGCGGCGTCCTCGCAAGTCGGAGCCTGCTCTCCCAGGAAGAGATAGCGCAGCGTGAACACGGCATCGGACATGTCTGTTCCGGCGTCCTGATTCGCATCGCCGCGCACGAAGGCGCCAGGCACGTGAAGGGTGCTCAGGAAGGCCTGCGCCGGAAAGCTGCTGCTGCCGCCGCGCCGGGCGATCACCTTGTACGTGTACAGGCCTCTGGGAACGCCCTCGTCGACCCACTCGACGGCGCCGCCGGGGAGGTCGGCGGCCTTCCGGCCGTTCCTTTCGATCGCGATGCCCTCGTAGCCGCCGCCGTTTTGCCAGCTCAAGGAAACCGTTTCGCCGGCCGCCGCGCCGCCGCGCCCATCGCCCTTGACCACCTCGGCCTTGAGCCGCTTCACTTCCGCCACGACCCCCGAGCCGGCTTGAATCCGCCCATCGATCAGAATGTCCGGGTAGACCGAGCGCCCTCCGACCGTGAAGCTGCTGCGGCAGCAGGGGTAACCCTCGGGCTTGACGAGCGCTAGAGGGAACATCTCCCCATCGAGAAGTTCGCTCCGCGGTTTGAGGAGGATGTTGAAGACGTGCTGCCGGACGCCGGGAGGGATGTTCTTTTCGAGCTGGCGGGGCGGGTTGTAGTCGGGGATCAACACGAACACGGGATGCTGTCCCCGGTCCCGGCCGATGATGATGACCTCCGACTCGGGATGGGCGGCCGTTCCCGCAATGGCCCCGGCCGGGTCGTTGACCACCTCGAACCGGGTTTCATCGATCTCGACCGAGACGGCAATGCCTTGCAGGCGCTCCGGACCCGTGATGAAGATGGGGACTTTGATCAGATCCGGCTTGAGCGGGACCTGAACATCGCCGATTTCAATGGACCAGAAGCCATTCTCCAGGCAGTGGACGTCGGGGCTGCGGAAGCCTTCCAGCTCCCCCACCACCGTGTAGACGGTGAAGGTCTGGTCACGTCCGGGATCCATATATCCCTCGGCCCCGCCGGAAAGCTCGGCGACAAGATCCCCGTTCTTGAAGATGAAGAGGCGGTCGTAGGTCAAGGGATTGGTCCACTGCAATCCCTTTTCGCCGCAGGCGAGATCCACCACCGGTGGGGCCGCCGGGGTTGTGGCCAGCACCTCGCAGGCGACCGCGATGGAGGCCTCGAGTCCTCGCCGGGCGACCACCGTATAGGTCCACCGCCCCGGCCCGGGCAAGGGATCGACCGCCTCCGTCGCCGTGCCGGGCAGGACCGCGATCTGATCCGGGCCGCGGAAAACCTCGATGGCATCGTAAGCCTCGGTCAGGGAGAAGGAGATCCTGGCGCGGTCGAGGTGCTGCAGGCATTGCAAATCTCCCACCGGCCGGGGGCCGCGCGGCGGCAGAACGTCGACGGATCCGCTCACCAGCTGCTCCGGTGTAACATGCTTATAGGTTCCATACACGAGCTCGAACAGCGCCGTCCCCACCAAGAGGATCAGGGGGACGGGCGCCACCGCCGCCGGACCGGCCTCCGCTCCGGACCGGATGCGGAACCGCAGCTTGCCGATGAGCACGCCTTCTCCGGGCGGAACGCGGAGGTAGAACGGGAAAGTCTGCGTGGTGTGGACGCCGCAGATCCCTTCGCCGGGGCCGTAGGTCAGGTAGAGGAGGGAGCCGGGATCGGCGGTTTGCGAGGGGGTGCCGTCCACCCCGAACTTGATGAACTCCAGGCGGCCCTGGTCGTAGCGGAAGTTGACGGTGAAAGCGCTGAGGGGGTGGTTGAAGGTGGCGAGGAGAGGGAGGTCGACAACCTCCCCAGGCTGAGCGGAGACGCTGCCGAAGCCGACCGCGGGAACCAGCCCCTGGGCCGGAAGCGAAGAAACGGCAGCGAGGGAAATCAACAGCCCGACGAAACTTCTGAACATGACCGCCTCCTCCCCACTCCCAGCCCGGCCCGGACCCGATCCTCGCAGATACCAGCTCTACCGGACATCTTAAATTGCCGGGCCAAGGGAGCCAAGTTAAATCCTTTTACCATTGACTCCACCAGGGGATGGGGCCGAGAATGCAGGCTCGATGGTTGCCATTTTCATCTTGCTGCCCATGTTCCACCTCGCCTCCGAGGCCCCTCGGGCGCCGAACGGCTCCTTTGAAGAGGGGGCCGCCGCGCCGGCCGGCTGGCGCCTGGATGAGGAGCTCCCGGCAGCGGCCCGCGGCGAGCGGCTCGAGGGCCGGGCCTACCGCGGCAGGCGGTCGCTGGGCGGCGAGTCGGCCGCGCCGGCGCGGATCTGGCGGAGCGATCGGATCGCCATCCCCGCCCGGGGCGATTTTATCCTCTCCGGCTGGCTCTCCGTCGCCTCCGGGGAGGCCTGGATCGCCGCGGTTTTTATTGACGGGCAGGGCCGGGCCCTGGAGCGCTTCGAGGCCCCGAGGGCGCGGGCCGGCGATCGCTGGACCTATGCCGCGGTCGAGACCTTGCGTTTGCACGCTGAGGCGCACTTCGCCGAGATCGAGTTCTGGGTTGCGGGCCAGGCCGCCCTCGACGAGGTCCTCTTCCTGCCCCGCTCCCCGCTCGTGGTCGCGAACGGCGGCTTCGAGGCGGCGCTGGACCAGAAGGGGCGGATCCCCCTCTGGAGCGAGGAGAAGGACGGCGCGCTCCTCCCCGGCGAGCGCGCCGGCGGCTTCAAGCTCGATCCCGGCGCCGCCCGGGAAGGCGCTCGAGGGCTCTCCATCGCCTGCCGGGGCTCCTGGTTCGCCGTCTCCTCGGTCTCCTACGGCGTGCCGGCCTGGTCGGACCGCTTCGAGATCGCCGTCCGGGCGCGCTGCAGCCTCAAGGCGCGGGCGCAAGTCCTCGCCGTCTGGACAGGCGACGCGCCCGAGCAAGTCTTCCGCGTCGACCGCGGCCCGGTGGTGGAAGGGGCCGAGTGGCAAGTCGCCTCCACCGGCCCCCTCGAGGCGCCGGCGGGGGCGAAGCTGGTCCGCCCGGTGCTCGCGGCCCTGGCGGGCGAGGGTTCCCAGGGGGAAGGCGCCGCCGATTTCGACGAGGTCGATTTCATCACGCTGCCGCCCAGGCAAAAGCGAGCGCGCGTCCTGGTCAACCAGGTCGGCTACGGCCGGCATGGCCCCAAGAGCGCCATCATCCTCACCAATTTTTTCCCGCAAAGGGCTTGCACCGGCCGGTTCGGCATCGTGACGTTCTCAGGGGAAGCGCGGCAGGAAAAGGAGCTGGCCTGCTCTGGCCGCATGCTGGGGGAAAAGTCGGCCGACTGGGGCTGGTATTTCTGGCGGGCCGAGTTCTCCGACTTCGATGAGGAAGGGAGCTTCAAGATCCGCGCCGCAGTCGAGGGGGTCGAGGGAACCTCGTTCCCCTTCGCCGTCCAGCGCGACCTCCTCTTTCGCGAGACCGCGCCCCTCGCCGCCGAGTTCTTCTTCGTCCAGCGCTGCGGCTTCGCCGTTCCCGGCTGGCACGGCGCCTGCCACCTCGACGATGCCAAACTGCCGGATGGTTCCCATCGCGACCTCAGCGGTGGCTGGCACAGCGCCGGGGACTACAACAAGATCACCTGGGAATACGGCGACGGTGGGGCGATGTACGCCCTCGCCAAGGCGGCGGATGGGGCGCCCGAGTTCTTTTCCCGGTTCGACCGCGATGGGGACCAGCTTCCCGACATCGTCGACGAGGCGCGCTGGGGAGCCCGCTACATGGGCAAGCTGGCGATCCCCAGCGCCGGGAAGTTCCTCAAGGATGTCCAGCAGGGGCCGGACCGCCAGGGCTGGATGCGCTGGGTGTCGCCAGAGAAGCAGACCGACAACCTCCCAGGCACCGCCGACGATCCGGTGGTCCTGGAGGGGGAGGGGCACTCGCCGCTGGCCCTGGGGGGCTGGGCGCGCACCGCCGGCCTTCTCAAGGCGCGCGGCCTCGAGAACGACTTCCTCGAGCGGGCGGTCGAGTTCTGGAACGAGCGCTCGAAGAGAACGGGGCTCGAGGGCGAACCGCTTTACCTGGTGAGCGCCGTCGACCTCTACCTCGCCACGCGCGCTGAGCGTTTCCTGGCCTTTGCCCGGAAGTCGGCGGAGGCGCTGCTCTCCACGGGCGATCCGAACGGCCCTTTGCCGGGCGGCTATTCCGGCTCCGGCGACCTCCCGGCGGCGGCGCTGGCTTACTTCGCGCTCGAGCTCCCCGCGGAGCCGCTGGGCGAGCGCGCGCGCGGGCGCCTGCGGCGGCAGCTCGAGGCCTTCCTCGCGGCGGCGGACAACCCGCTGGGGATCCCCCGGCACGGGCAGGGGGAATCGGCGTACTTCTTCGAATCCTCCTCGGCCTACGGCTGGAACTTCATCTCCGGCGCCCGCGCCTGGGCGGGGCTGCTGATTTACCGGGCGATCGAAGACCGCCGCGCCTGGGCGTACGCCGCCGACCAGCTCGACTTCCTTCTCGGCAAGAATCCCTTCGCCCTGTGCATGTTCGAGGGGAAGGGCTCCTTCAACCCGCCGCGGTACCATCACCGCTACGACTCCATCCCCGGCCGCGAGCGCGGCGCCGTCCCCGGCGCCATCCCCAACGGTTTCGTGCGCGACATCGGCAGCCACGACCGCCCCGGCTTCGACCTCTCCACCGGCGGCCGCCCGCACCCCTCCTACCGCACCAGCGAGCCCTGGCTGGTCCACAACGTCTTCTACCTGCTCGCCATCGGCGAACTGCACGAAGTGGAAAGATAAACGCTGAAAAATCTGGTACGGGCGAGTTTGAAATTGAATGCAGCCAAATTATGGTCTATATTTAGAGGCACGTTTAGGAGGTGCCATGGACTACGTGAAAGGAATAGAGCCCGTTACCGTCCTCAAGACCAAATCGGCCGAGCTCATACGAAAGGCCCGCGAGAGCAAAAAACCGGTCGTCATTACCACCAACGGCAGGCCTTCGGCGGTGTTGGTGGATGTGGAGTCCTATCAACGCCAGCGCAACGCCCTGTTGCTGCTCAAGCTCCTCGCCCAAGGCGATCAAGAGGTTCGCCGCAAGAAAATAAAGAGCCATGCGCAAGCGAAAAAGCATTTTCAGGCGACCTTGAAGAGACTGAAGATTGGAAGATATCCTGATTCAAAGGGCGCTGCAGTTCCCCGCCTGAATTTTGGTAAGTCTTGATCAGCTAACAATCCCAGTTACGAGGATTCCATAACGACGATGGTCATTCACCGGATCCGATACCGGTGGACCTCGTACGGCCCGAAGTCATCTCCGAACTTCCCGCCTTCGACGGCGAACTTCCGGTTTTCGCCGATGACCTCCGCCTCGGCCTTCGCCGGGAGCCCCTTGACCTCGAAGGCGGCTTTCGCCGGCGCATCCCGCATGCAGACCGCGAAGACATAGGTCGCGCCGCCGTGGCGCTTCGCCAGGATGTCGATGGGGGCGTTTACGTCGGAGGATTTCACCGCGGCGCCGTCCTTCGCGTCGGGGCCGTTCAGCACCGGGGCCAGCTCGCGGATCTCCTGGTTGATCTTCGCCACCGCGGCGAGCATTTCCGGATCGGCCAGGAGAGCGGCTTCGACGAACTTCGGCTTGAACTGGTGGACGAAGTAGATGAACCCGCGGGATCCGTGGATGAGGGACATCCAGACTTCGGCCTTCACCTGGCGGGGGGTGGGCTTGAGCTCTTGGTTCGAAATCCGGGTGCACTCGATGCAGTTCCAGACGATCTTCCGGCCGCCGGTCCAGCGGACCAGGCGCTTCACGCCCTCGGCCACGTACCAGAGCTTCCCCTGGACCTCGGCCTTGGGATGGACCACCGGGTAGATGTCGAAGGAGACCAGGTCGCCGCCCTTGACGTATTCGAGGTAGTCCTCGGGGTGGTTCGTCCGGACCCCCCGGCCGTACCAGCCGTCCCAGGCGACCCCCTGGCCCAGGTTGAGGAGAACCGGGCGCGACGGGTCCGCGGCTTTCATCCGTCCATGGTCCGCGATGATCCGCTCCGGCGGGATGGGCGGCCCGTATCCCTGGCCCGCTCCGAGGGACTGGGCGTTGTCCGGCTCGTCGCCGTGCATCCAGCCGAAGATGATCGGATCGTCGCGGTGGGCGAGGCCCACCTCGTTTTGCTCGCAGATAACCGGCATGCCCGCCTTCCGGAGGGCCTCGAGCTGGGCCGCCGTGGGGCCCTTCCAGAGTCCGACGTACAGGTTGATGCCGGCTTCCTTGTACTTCCCGGCGTTTTTCGGGTCCTGGAGCCAGACGGCTATGGGAAAGTAACCGGGGCCGGCGGGCGGCCCGTTCTTCCAGTGGCCATAGGGAGACTCCGTGGCCCTTTCTTCCGGCCCGGCCGCGGCAAGGGGCGTTCCCGGGGAAAGAGCGGAAAGGACCAGCAGCAGGATCAACAAAAATTAATTTTCCCTGATGCACTCGCCGCGGTAGCGGACGTTCACGCCGGCCGCGGCGGCGTAGCAGTCGTTGCTGTAGGTTTGGCCGTCGCAGCCGCAGACCGGATCGTAGATCGCCAGGCAGGCGAACGGCCTGACCTGGCAGCTCCCCGCTCCGTCGCAGTCCCCCTCGGCCTTGGCGCAGTAGGAGCCGAGCGGGGGGCACTCGGCGTTGTCGGTGCAGCCGCCGGGCGGCTTGCACTCGCCGCGGTAGGCGACGTTGACGCCCGCCCGCTGGGCCTCGCACTCGTTTCCGTAGGTCGCCCCATCGCAGCCGCAGACCGGATCGAGGATCTTGGGGCAGCCGGCAGGCATGGGAGCGCAGGTCCCCTTCCGGCCGAGGCGGTCGCACTCTCCCACCGGGCGGGCGCAGTAGAAGCCGTCCGGGCAGTCGGCGCTGGTGTCGCAGTCCCCCTCCGGCAGGCACTCCCCCTCGTATGCGACGCTCGCCCCGGAGGCCGCCGCCTCGCACGCGTTTCCGTAGGTGACGCCGTCGCAGCCGCAGACCGGCTTGAAGAGGTCGGGGCAGATCTCCGGGCGCGTATCGCAGATGCCGAGGCCGCCGCAGTCGCCGGCCTGCTTGGCGCAGTAAAGCTTTTCGGGGCAGTTGGCGTTGTCCTTGCAGTCGCCCGCCGGCTCGCAGGGTCCGCGGAAGCGGACGTTGGCGCCGGCCGCCGCCGCCTCGCAGGCGTTGCCGTAAGTCCGCCCGTCGCAGCCGCACACCGGATCGAAGATCTCGGGGCAGCCGAGCGGCCGCTCGCGGCACTCCCCCTCGCGGCCCAGCTCGCCGCAGTCCCCCTCGGGGTAAAAGCAGTAAAAATCCCCGGGGCAGTCGCCGCCGGCCCTGCAGCTCCCCGCCGTCAGGCACGACGCCTGGTAGCTGTCGCAACCGAGGCCATCCGCCGTCGGATCGATCCCGCACTTGAGGTGCCCGGGCGCGGGGATGGACTGCCCGCCGAGATAGAGGAAGGTCAGGCCGTAAATCGGATCGCTGATGTCGATCGCCCCGTCGTCGTTCGAGTCGGCGGCATCCAGGCACGCCGGCGGCGGCTCGCCGAGGAAGAGGTGGAACAAGGTGTCGATGCAGTCGGTCTGGTCGAGGGTGCCGTCCTGGTCATAGTCGCCGCGGCGAAAATGGGTCTCCTGGGCGGAGAGAAGGCCGGAAGATCCCAGCCAGACATTGATCAGAATTTCACCAAGGAGCAACGGCTCTCTGGACAACCTCATAAAGGCCTCAAAATGAGATCGGTACAGCACACGCCCACACCTCTAAATACTATCACAAGATAGATTCTTCCTCCACAACTTCTCCGCATCTTGCGGAGAAGTTGTGGATAGCTCCCTTGCGGGCGAAGCCCGCATTATAGCGAAGCAAACTTTTTTGGAGGCGGCGGCCCCCAGCAACCACGAGTCCTGCGCCACGAGTCCCGGACCGGCACCGGAATTGCAAGTTTTCGTCTGTTTACATTGAGGGAAATGGCCAGTAAGATGGACGCATCATCGGCGCGGTGGATGCGCCTCCAGCGACGATCAACACAATCGATTCATCAACCAGAAATTAGCTGAGCTCGAGGGGTCTGGCAGGCGATCCCGGCTCGGACTTGACATTTTCCTTGGCATGGAAGTGGAGGGGAAAGAACTTGGCGGCCATGGCATATTTTTCACGTCAATCGGTAAAAAAGGGGCGGTTGAACACAAGGGACTTTTTTAACACTCCGGCCCGGCGGGAAAGATCCTTTCTGGGAGTTTTTTTTGGAGTCTGGCTGGCGGGGCAGCTCATCGGCCTCCAGGCCCTCGCGGGCGAATCCTTCGCCCTCGTCGGCGGCACGGTCTATCCCGTCAACAAGTCCCCCATCGCCGATGGCGTGGTGGTGGTACAGGACGGGAAAATCGCCGCCGTGGGGCCGCGCGCCGAGACGAAGATTCCCGATGGCCTGATGATCATCTCGGCACTGGGCCGCTCGGTCATTCCGGGCCTGATCGATGCCAGCTCGAGCGTCTTCACCAAGGAGCGCGAGCTCGATGCCCTCACGCCGCAGGCTTTCTTGAAGGTGAACGACGCTCTGAATCCCTTCACCGAGCTGCTCCAGCGCGTGCGCGCCGAAGGCATCACCACCGTCGGCATCGCGCCGCCGCCCAAACGGTCGGTGGGGGGGTTGGGAATGGTGGTGAAGCTCGCCGACCCCAAGCCCGGCTTCAGCGGCGATCTCAGCTTGCGGACGCTCAAGCTTGACTCGTACTTGACGCTCGGCCTGGGCGTGGTGCCGTCCAGCTTCGGCCCGCCGCGCAGCTCGAGCTCCGACCGCCTCAACCAGTACTACCAGATGCGCGGCCTCTTCCTCTCGGCGCGCGAGTATCAGAAGCGCTGGGAGGGTTACTGGAAAGCCGTGGCCAATTACAACAAGGAGGCGGAGAAGTGGCGGGCGGCCCAGAAGCCGCAGCCGCCGGCGAAGCCCGCTTCGAGCCCGGTGTCGCTGGGGACGGTCCTCCCCTCGGCCCTGAAGGCGGAGACGGTCCTGAAAGAGGAGGGCCGCCCGGAGGACAAGAAGGATGACAAAAAGGAAGAGAAGAAGACGCCGGAGCCGGAAAAGAAAGTCGAGAAGCCGGCCGAGCCGCCCAAGCCGCCGCCCAAGCCGGAGGTTGACCTGCAAAAGGAAGTTCTTCTCCAGGCCTTGAGCGGCAAGCTGCCGGTTTTCATCACCGCCCACTTCAAAGATGACCTGGCGCATGCCATCCGCCTCAAGAAGGAGTTCGGCCTCTCCCTGGTGGTGATGGGGGCGAGCGAGGGCTACCGCCAGGCCAAGGCTCTCGGCGAGGCCAGGATCCCGGTGGTCGTCGGGCCGGTGCTGCTCTCCCGCTTCGCGCTCGAGTTCATCAACCACCAGGAGTCGAACGCCGCCGCGCTCGCGGCCGCCGGCGTGCCGGTGGCCATTGCCAACCCCGGCGGCGACAGCATCTCCTGCCGCCACTTGCGGCTGCAGGCGGCGGTGTCGGTGCGCGGCGGACTGGGCGCCGAGCAGGCGCTGCGCGCCGTCACCCTCGAGCCGGCCTCCTGCCTCGGCGTGGCCAACCGCGTCGGCAGCCTGGAGCCGGGAAAGGATGCCGACCTGGTGATCCTCGATGGCCCCCCCCTCAGCGCCGGCTCGCGGGTGGAGCAAGTGTTCATTGACGGGGCGAGCGTATTTGAATCGACCAGGGGGTTTTGATGCCGCGGCCGGTGCTCGCAGGTTTGTTCTGGTTGATCCTGCCGACGCTTCTTTGCCTGCTCGACTCCTCGCCGCCGGAGGGGCTGGCGCTCGAGCCGGAGAAGGCGGCGGCCGGCGCTCCGCCGTTCCTCGCCATCCAGAACGCCCGCGTGGTCACCATAGCCTCTACCGGCGAACTGCAGGTCCTGCCGCGCGGCACCGTGGTGGTGCGCGGCCCCCGCATCGACGCCGCCGGCGAAGGCCTGCCGGCGCCGGAGGGCGCGGAGACCGTCGATGGAAGCGGCCAGTGGCTGCTTCCGGGATTCATCGACGCGCACTGCCTGCCGGGCCTGCTCTCCGCCGATGGGAACGAGTACAGCCGCGCCATCACCGAGGAGTTCCAGCCGCTCGATGCCTTCGATCCCTGGGACCCGGAGCTGGAGCGCTCCCTGCGGCTGGGCGTGACGTCCCTGGCGCTCTCGCCCGGCGATCGCAACGTCGTGGGCGGAAGGGTCATCCTGGTGAAGAACCTCCCCCGGCAAGCTCCGCCGGCGGCGGTTGACGCCCCGCCCGCCTGCAAGGCTTCCATCGGCCTCGCGGTGCTCGGCGGCGCCTCCTTTCCGCGCTACCCCACTGCCTTGAGCGGCGCCTTCGAACTCTTCAGCGAATGGCTGGAGGGGAAGGCCGAGAAGGCGGCGGCGAAAAACCAGGGTCTGGTCGGGTCAGAAGCGGCGGCGGGGGATCGCCAGAGCGTCTTGATCCACGTCGAGACCCGCACCCAGATGGAACGGCTGCTCGAGCTTTTCAAGGGCAAGCCCTTCACGCCGGTCTTTGTGCACGCGCAGGAGGTGAGCAGCGCCGGCTGGGAGATGCTGGAAGACTGCGGTCCGGTCATCCTGGGCCCATTCGACCTGGGCGATCCGGCTTATCTCTTGAAGGCCGCCGCCGCCCTGGAGCGCCGCGGGCTGGCCCTGGCCTTCGCGAGCGATGGGACGCGGCAGGACCTCTTGACCTCGGCGGTCCTCTCCATGAAGCACGGCCTGTCGCTGCGCGGAGCGCTGAGCGCGCTCACTGTCCATCCGGCGCGGATCTTCGGCGCCGGGAGGCGCCTGGGCCGGATCGATGCCGGCTATGACGCCGATCTGGTGCTCTGGTCGGGCAATCCTTTCACCCTCAACGCCCGGGTGGAGGCCGCCTGGGTGGAGGGGAAGAGGGTCTACCAGGCCGCTCCCCCGATGCGAAAGGAGGCTCCGTGAGCGCTGCCGGAATCTCGACCTTCCTGCTCCTGGCTGCCTGGGCGCTGGCCGGACCGCTCCCGGCGCCGGCCCAAGGAGAGCCGGAGATCTTCATCCGCGCCCGGAGGATTTACCCCGTCTCCTCGACTCCCCTCGGCGATGGGCAGATCCTGGTGCGCGGCGGCAGGATCGCGCAAGTGGGGAAGGAGCTCGCCCCGCCGCACGGCGCCCGGATCGTCGATGTCGAAGGGACCATCGTCCCCGGATTCATCGACTGCGGCTCGAACCTCGCGGTGCGTGGACGGCCGGCGGAGGAGTATTACGAGCTGACGCCGGCCATTCGCGTGGCCGATGCCCTCGATCTCGACGATGATGGCCTGCGTCTCGCCTTGCTTGCCGGCGTCACCCTGGCGGCCGTCACCCCGGGCGACCGCAACGTCGTTGGCGGCCTGGGGGCCATCCTCTCGACCGCGCCGGGGTCCTGGCGCTCCGTGCTGCTCAAACCGGACGCCTTCCTGGCCTCCTCTCTCACCAGCGCGGCCTTCGAGGAGAACCGCAGCTTGCGGTCGAGCGCGCCTTACACCTACTTCCACCGCTTGCCGACGACGCGCATGGGAACCGTCTTCCTGATGCGCCGGGCCCTGTACGAGGCGCTGGACATGACCTTTCCGGAAGGAAAGATCGTGGAAAGCCATCTGCCGCCGCTCCTCACTCCCGCCGGAAAGAAGGTGCTGGCCGAGAGCGCCCGGGGAGGGCGCCCGGTGCGCGTGCGGGCCAACGAGAAGGAGGAGATCCTCACGGCGCTGCGCACCGCCGACGAGTTCGAGATGCCGATCATTCTCGAAGGCTTTCTGGAGGGAATCCAGCTCATCCCGGAAATCGCCCGCCGCGGCATTCCTGTCCTCCTCATCCCCGGCGCCACCCGGGAGGCCAGCGCCCCTCCGGACAACCGGGACCAGGCGCACGATCTCGCCCGCCATCTGGCGGAGGCGGGGGTGCTCTTCGGCTTCTTTTCCCAGCGGGAGGGCGAGGTCGCCAAGCTGCGCGAGCGGGTGGCCGTCGACATGCGCTTCGGGCTTTCGGAGGAAGCGGCCTTGAAGGCCCTGACCCTCGATGCCGCCCGGATCTTGAAGGTGGACGATCAAGCCGGCAGCCTCGAGCCCGGCAAGCGGGCCGACCTGGTGGCGCTGAGCGGCGATCCGTTCGCCGTCGCGGAGAGGGTCGAGTGGGTGATGAGCGGGGGAAGGATTTACCGCGAAAGGGATGCCGTCACTCCCGAAAAGATCCCGGAAGCATTAGCGAAAAATGGAACAGGAATTGACCGCCATGAACCGGTTGTCGAGAAGCGTTAACAGATGGATCTGGTGGCTGGCCGGCGCCGCGGCCTGGTCTGCCGGCCTCGGCGCTCAGGAGATCATCGCCATTCAAGCCGGCCGGATCATCACCGCCGCCTCGGAGGAAATCTCGAACGGCGCCATCATCATCGAGAACGGCAAGGTTCGGGAGGTGGGAGCCGGACTCAAGATTCCTTACGACGCCAAGGTGTTCCGCTTTCCGAAGGCCACGGCGATGCCGGGATTGATCGAGTGCAACTCCACCGCCGGGCTGCGCCTGGCCAACGAAAACATCCCGGTGGTGCCGTACATCTCGGTCCTCGATGGCATCGATCCCAACGCGGTGAGCTTCCGGAACGTCTTGCGCGATGGCGTCACCGCCATTCACGTCATCCCCGGCGACAACACCCGCATCGGCGGCCAGGGGGCCATCCTCCGGCCGGCCGGCGCGACCGTCGATGACATGCTCGTCAAATCGCCTTCGGCCATGAAGATCTCGCTCCAGCCGGCGGGCGGCGAGAACCGCATGAGCCACATGGCCAGCCTGCGGCGGGACTTCCTGCAGCTTTTCAACTATCTGGAAAGCCTGAGTCCGCCGGAGCCGGGCGCCGCCATCGCCGAGAAACCCAGCGTCGCGGCGGACCTCGCGGCGCTGCTCCAGCCGGCGCCGCAGTGGAAGGCCCTCGATTTCGCGAAGATCGCCGAGGAAAAGATCGAGGTTCAGAGGAAGCCCCTCGTCGACGTCGTCCGCGGCAAGCTGCCGGCGTTCATCTACTGCCCGCAGGCCTCCGATGTCTTCAAGGCCTTCGAGATCATGGAGGCGCACGGCGTGCGCGCCACGCTGGTGCTCGGGCCGGAGGCCTTTCGCGCCCGAGCCGTGCTTGCCGCGCGGAAGGATCTGGGCCTGGTGGTGCTGGATGCGGCGCTCGAAACCATGGAAAAGGATGCCGACTCCGGCGAGGACCGGCGGTTCCTGGCGGCCCGGCTGCTCTTCGATGCCGGCGTCCGCTTCGCCGTCCAGGCGCGCGATGCGGCCGATTTCCGCTATGCCAGCACCTGGATGTTTTCGAAGGAGGGGGCGTACCACCTCTGGTACCAGGCGGCGCGGCTGGTGCAGCAGGGGATCCCTCGCCATGAGGCCATCCGCGCCATCACCTTGAATCCGGCGATAATCCTCGGCCTCGACCACCGCATGGGAAGCCTCGAGCCGGGGAAGGATGCCAACGTGGCCATCTTCACCGGCGATCCGCTCGATGCGCGCAGCTGGGTGGAGGCGGTCTTCATCGAGGGCCGGGAGGCGTACCGGCGCGGCAAGGACAAGGAGCTCGAGGAGCTGCTACGCCGCCCGGAGAGAGGGTTTTGACGATGGCAGCGCGCCCCCGGCACCTTCTCCTCGGCATGCTGGCATTGGGGAGCGGCTTTTTTGCCTCTGCCGGTTCTCGAGCCGATGATCCCGCTCCGGCGGCCCTGGCCATCCGCGCCGGGCGCATCTGCACCGTGGCGAAAGGCACCCTCGAGCGCGGCACCATCCTCATCCAGAACGGCAAGATCGCCGCCGTGGGGGAGAACGTCGCGATCCCCGAAGGGACGCCGGTGCTCGAATTCCCCACGCAAACGGTTCTTCCCGGACTGGTGGCGGCCGGCACCTCGCTGATCGAAGGCAGCCGCGAGACCCGGAAGAGCATCTCGCCCGACCTCCTGGCCGCCGACGGCTTCGATTTCTACGCCGACCGCCGGGCCATCATCGCCGGCGGGGTCACCACCCTGGGGGTGTCCACCGGCTCGAGCCGGCTGCTCTCCGGCAGGGGCCTGGTGGTGAAGTCGGGAGGATACGGCGACGATCCCGCCCGGCGCATCCTCCGCAGGGCGGCCGGCTTCAACGTCACCCTCGGGGAAGCCTCCAAACGGCCCCCCTCGCTTTACGAGCCCCCCGTCCTGGCCTCGCCGGACCAACCCTTCGAACCGCTCGAGCTGCAGCCGCCGGTCAGCCGGGGCGGAGCCTTCATGGCCCTGCGCGACCTGCTCCTCGAGGCGCGCCGGTACAAGGAGCAGGTGGAAAGGTTCCGGGGCGGCTCCGGGCCCGCGCCTCCCCCCGATCCGGAGGCCGCGGCGCTGCTCGAGGTGATGGAGGGCCGCGAGACCCTGCAAGTGAGCGCCGGCCAGTCGCACGACATGTTGCGCATGCTCGAGTTCGCCCGCGACCTGAAAATCGGCGTGGTTTTCGAAGGGGCCGCGGAGGCATACGCCCTCGCCGGCCAGCTGGCGGAGGCGGGGGCGCCGGTCCTGATCGAGGGAACCTTCGTGCCGGGAAGCTCGGCGGCGGAGGCTGCCAGGAGCCCCTCCGGGCCGGAGCAGGGGCTGGCCGCGCGCCTGGCGGCCGCCAAAGTCCGCCTGGCGATCAAGAGCCCCGGCGACCAGGCCTTGCCCCACCTCCTGCTCCAGGCCGTCGAGGCGGTGCGCCAGGGGCTGGACCTGGATCTGGCCTTGCGGTCGGTGACCTTGACGCCCGCCGAAATCCTTGGCGTGGCCGACCGGGTCGGCAGCCTCGAGCCGGGGAAGGATGCCGACTTGCTGGTTTACAGCGAGGACCCCTTTCGCGGCCCGGGGCTCCTCCAGGCCGTTTACCTCGGCGGCGAGCTGGTCTACCCGCCGGCCAAGGAGTTCCCCGAGGACAGCACCGTGATCCGTTGCGGCCGGATCTTCACCGTCTCGCGGGGGGAGATCGCCGGCGGGGTGATCGTCCTCCGCCAGGGGAAGATCCTCCATGCCGGCCCGGCCGGCATCCTCGGCCGCCTGTCCAGGTACAAGGAATTGATCGACGCCTCGCGGGAGACGGTGATTCCGGGGCTGATCGACTGCGGCTGCCAGGCCGGGCTCCGCTCCGACAGCCTGCTGCCGGAGGAGCAGGGCGGCGGCGCTCCGGCGGGAGGGGGGCGCTCGACTTACCGGGTGGTGGAGGCGGTCGATCCGCAGGATCCGCAGCTCGAGGCGGTGCTGCGCTCCGGCATCACCACGGTCATCTTGACCCCCGAGCCCGCCGGCGCCGTCTCCGGCCAGCTCACGGCCCTGAAGCTCGCCGGCAGGCCGCGGGAGCAGGCGGTTTTGAAAGACCCGGCCGGCTTGCTGTTCGCCTCCGTCCGCCCCGCCGAGCTGGCCAAGGCCAAGGATTACCACGACAAGTGGGCCGCGCATGAGAAAGCTCAAAGCGAGGCCGCCAAGGGCCCTTCTTCCAAGGAGTCGCCTTCCAAGGAGCCGCTTCCGGAGCCGCCGCAGCAGAACGAGGAGTTCGATGCCCTGCGGCCGATGTTCGACCGCAAGCTCCTGGCGCTCGTCCAGGTGCCGGCGGAGCGGATCCTGACCGAGGTGCTGGCAAACCTCACCGACAAGTTCGGCGCCGGCACGGTGATTTTTGGTCTGGAGGAGTTCGGCGACGCCACCCTGGAGGAGATCCGCCGGCGCAACCTGGGGGTTCTCCTGGGGGCGCGCTCGGTCTGGAGGAAGTCCCTCCAAGAGCGGGTGCATCTGCCGAAGCTGCTCGCCGAGAGAAAGATCCGCTTCGCCTTCCGATCGGGCACGGGTCCGGGGAGCCGACAGCTGCCGCTGCAGGTGGCTTACGCGGTGCGCGAGGGCTGGGACGGCCGCGAGGCGCTGCGGGCCATGACCCTCCAGGCGGCGCAGCTCTTCGGCATCGACCAGCGGGTGGGGTCCATCGAAGAGGGGAAAGATGCCGACCTGGTGTTCTTGAGCAGCGACCCTTTCGAGATGTCGACGCGCGTCGTGCGCGTCATGGTGGATGGGGAGGTGCGCTTCGGGCCGGAGGCGGAGGCTTCCGGAAAGCCATGAGTCACACGAAAGGAAAAGACATGAGGAGGCATGCAGCTCTCTGGTTGATCCTCGGTCTGCTCGCTCCCGCCCTCGGCGGCGGGGAGGAGAATCCCGGCCTGCCGCGCTTTTGCATCCGCGGCGGCAAGGTCGTCACCATCACCCAGGGCACTTTTGATGGGGCGGCGGTCCTGGTCGCCGAGGGGAAGATCGAGGCGGTGGTGGAGAGCCCGGGAGCCGATTTCCGCGCCCCCGCGGGCTACGAGGAGATCGACGCCGGCGAGGCCTGGGTGCTGCCGGGATTCGTCGACCTGCACTCCCACATCGGCGGCACCGACATCAACGATATGGTTTATCCGGTCAATCCGGGACTGCGGGTTCTGGACAACATCCGGCCGGAAAATCCGCTGCTCAAGCGCGCGGTGGCCGGCGGCGTCACCACCATCCTCTTCATCCCCGGAAGCGGCACCAACATGAGCGGGTTTGGCGCCTTGATGAAGACCGCCGGCAAGACCCTGGAGGAGTGCCTGGTGCGGTTCCCCGGCGCGCTCAAGATCGCTCAAGGAGGCAATCCGGAGCGTTACGGCGGCGATCTGGGCCTCGACCGCATGGGCATGAATTACGTCATCCGCAGCGCCTTGCAGGAGGGGAAGCGGTACACCGAGGCGTGGGATGACTTCCTGGCGGGGAAAGTCCAGTCCCCTCCAGAGAAAAACCCCCGCCTGGAGTACTTCCGCGGCCTCTTCCACCGCGAGTTTCCGGTGGTGGTGCACACCCAGGGGGTGCCGCTCATCCAGTCGACGCTGCGCCTCCTGCACGACGAGATGAAGCTGTGGGTGGTGATCAACCACGGCTGCTTCGACGGCAACAAGCTCGCCCCCGAGGCGAAAAAACGCGGCGTCATGGTGATCAGCGGGCCGCGCCAGTTTCGCTACGACTTCGAGCAGGGCTGCTTCATCGGCCAGGCGAAGGGGTGGTACGACGGGGGGGTGACCGAGGTCGGCATCAATACCGATGCGCCGGTGGTGCCGGAGGAGGAGCTGTTTTATCAAGCGGCCATGGCGGTGCGCTACGGCCTCGAGCCCGAGGCAGCGTTGAAAGGCATCACCATCTATCCCGCCAAGGCTGCCGGCATCGAGAAGCGCGTCGGCAGCATTGAGAAGGGGAAGGATGCGGACCTGGTGATCTGGACCAGCGATCCTCTGGATGTGCGCAGCTTCGTCAAGCTGGCGCTGGTGAACGGCAAGGTGGCGTATGACATCCGGAAAGAGCCGAGGAGGTTTTGAGATGGCGCTCCGAATCGCTGCCGGCGCGCTCCTGGTCGTTCTCATCGGGGCCGCCGGCGCCGCGGCGGAGGAGGCGAAGTCCCGGCTGACGGCCTTCCGGGCCGGCCGGGTGGTTCCGGTCGAGGGGCCGGAGGTGGCGCCGGGAGCGCTGCTGGTGAAGGACGGCAAGGTCGAGAAGATCCAGCCGGCCGGCGATCCGCTTCCCGAGGGGGCCGCGGTGGTGGATCTGGGCGAGGGGGCGGTGATCGCCCCGGCGCTGGTGAACCCCTTGAGCCAGATCCATCAACTGGGGCAGAGCCCCAACTCGCCGCGCCGGGGGATGATCGCCAGCGCCGACGGCGGGCCCACCGACAACCGCCGCGCCCGGGCGGCCGACAGCATCGAACCTCGCCAGGAGATCTACCGCCGCCTCGCCGGCACCGGCTATGGCGCCTTCGCCCTGGTTCCCGCGAACGGCCACTTCCTCTCCGGCCTGGCGGCGGTGGCGCGGCCGGGAGATGCAAAGGAGAAAGGCGAGCTGTTGATTGTAGAGGAAAATTACCTCTACCTGGGCTACGGCACCGGCGAGAGCTGGCGCAAGCTGGCGGAGCAGGAGCTCAAGAAGGCCGCCGAGGAGGCGAAGAAGATCCTCAAAGGCCCGGAGCCCCCGCCGGCTGAAAGCAAGGAGGCGGCGAAGAAGGAGGCCGAGAAAAAGGAAGGCGAGAAGAAGGAGCCGGAAAAAAAGGAAGAGCCGCCCAAGCCGCAGCCTCCCCAGCCGCCTCCTCAACCGCCCCCTCCCCAGCCGGCCCCGCCTCCAGCAACGCCGCCGGCTGCCGGCGACAAGCCCAAGGAGGCGCCGCCGGCCCCTCCCAAGCCTCCCGATCCGCTGGTAGAGGCGTTCCTGGGGAAGCGCCAGGCCTTCCTGTATGCCGGCGGTCCGGCCGCCCTCGACCACCTCTTCCGCCTGCTCGAGGCGCTGCCGGCGCCGCTCCGCTTCGTGCTGGTGACGCCTCCCCTGGAGCCGGAGGTGCTGGCCCGGCTGGCCCGGCGGCGGGAGCAGGTCCAGGGGGTGGTGCTCGAGCCGCGCCTGGCGACCTTTTACGATGCTTTGGTTTACCGCAACGCCTTCCGGCTCTTCCGCGAGGCGGATTTTCCGGTCGCCCTGGTCCCCTTATCCGATGACCTGAAAGGGCACGCCGAGATTTTTTTCCATCTGGCCGAGCTGGTGAAGACCGGCGTTCCGGAGGCGGTCGCGTGGCAGGCGGTGACCGTGACCCCGGCCCGCTTCCTCGGTCTCGCCGATCGGCTGGGCTCCCTGGCTCCCGGCCGGGAGGCGAGCTTTGCCGTTTACCGGGGAGATCCTTTCGCGGGCCTGCCCTGCCTCGCCCATACTTACATCCGGGGCGAGAAAGTTTATTCGGCGAACCCGCCGGACGCGCCGTCCGCGGCGCCGTCCTCCATCGGGGGGGGAGGGGGTTAAATGAGCCGGGGATTCCTCCTCTCGATCCTCCTTCTGGCCGCCGGCGCGGCTCGGGCCGAGAACGAGCCCGTTTACGCCATCACCGGGGCCACGGTGCTGCCGGTCTCCGGGCCGCCCAAGCATCGCGGCATCGTCCTTTTCCAGAAAGGCAAGATCCTCAAGGTGGGGAGCGAGCTGGCTATCCCCGAAGGGGCGGTGGTTCACGCCGCCGACGGCAAGTACGTCACGCCCGGCCTGGTGGCGATTGAAGCCGCCCTCAGCAACGCCCGCCCCTCGCCGGGGAACTTCGCCGACAACCTCGACCCTTACCACCGCGATTTGAAGATCGCCCTGGCCTCGGGGATCACCACCTTGCAGGTCGTCAACACCGGCTTCGGAGGCTTCTTCGGACCGGAGTTCTCGATTCCGTCCGGCCGCAACACCGCCGTGATCAAGGCGACGGTTGGGGATTTGAGCGGCATGCTGGTCAAGGAGCCCTCGTCGATCTACTTTCCGATGAACCGTTCGATGCTGTCGATGTTCCAGCAGCGCGAGAATTTCCAGAAGGCGCGCGATTATCTCAAGAAGCTCGAAGAGGCCCAGAAAAACAAGGCCAAGCCGCCGGAGCTGCCGCGCGGCCTCGAGCTGCACGTCGAGGCCTTGAAGCGCGAGCTGCCGGTGTTCGTCACCGCCGGCGATCGCGAGTCCATCCGCGCGGTTCTGGAGATCCGCCGGGAGTTCCCTTTCGACCTGGTGCTGGCCGGGGCGCGCGATGGCTGGATGATGGCCGCGGAGCTGAGCGCGCTCCAGGTGCCCGTCCTCGTCAAGGCGCGCGGTCCCGACTTCAACTTCAACCTCGAGGAGCCGCTCTTCGAGGAGGGGGGCATGATCCCCATCCGCCGGCCGGCCGCTTATGCCGAAGCCGGCGTGCGGGTGGGGCTCCTGCCGTACCGCCGCGGCGTCTCCCTCGATGGCCTGCCCGGACGCGACCTCACCGCCCTGATCTTCGAGGCCGCTTTTGCCGTGCGCGGCGGCATGAAGGAAAGCGACGCCTTGAGAGCCGTGACGCTCGAGCCGGCGAGGATCCTGCGCCTCGCCGAGCGTCTCGGCAGCCTCGAGGAGGGGAAGGATGCCGACCTCCTGATCTGGAGCGGCCATCCGCTGCACTACCGCAGCGTCGTGGAGAAGGCCTGGATCAACGGCAAGCTCGTCTTCGAGCGGGAAAAATCCCACCTCTTCACCCCGCCCTTCTCCGGCCCCGGCGCCGCCGGCAGCTCGCCTCGGCCCCCTCATTGACGGGCCGGTAAAAAAGGCCATGAAAATCGGCCTGCGGATCTCGGCCGCCGAGTTCTGATCTCATTGCAGGTGCCGGGTTGGACGATATAAAGTTCATGGACTACCCCATCCCTGGAATAAAAAGGGCTCCTGTCTGTTCCTGGGAGGTGGAGAGCGAGCGCCTGGAAGCCCTAGCAGGCCGGGGGAATCTTCAGGACACTCTGGATGCCTTGGAAAACCTGCTCGGGGATCACCCCGCCTCCACCGAAGCCTATCTGATCGGAGGGAGGATCTTGACGCGGTTCGGCGAGTTCAGGACCGCTTTCCAGATGTTCGCCGCGGCCGCAGGCATGGCCGCGTGCGGCACGCTGGGCGAATCCCATCCCGACACTCCGTACCTGGTCACTGCGCAGCTCGGTCTGGATGAGGAGGATCTCCGCATCCAGCCGCGGTTGGCAAGGAACCTGGGCGCCAACCTGGAGGCTTTGGAAAGCATCGAGCCCGAGCTGGCGCGCCGGATCTCTCTTTCTCAAGACCCAGAAAACCGCCGGATCATCGACCTTTGGGGGGAGCTCATCGTCGCTGATCCCCGGACGGGGAAGTTCGCGGCCACCTCGGAGAAGTTCACGGAGGAGGTCAAGTACGACGTCAAGACGGGAATACCTGTCGCTTTCTGCGGCGTCGGTTCCTGTCAGGAGATCCTGAAAGCACTGAGGCTGGCACCCATCGGCTTCCTGGGAGAAACCCTCCCCATCTATCTCTTCGAGAAAAATCTCGAGCGCTTGAAGCTCCTCTTCAGGCTCGCGGACCTATCCGGGCTCATCCGGGAAAGGCGGCTGATCATCTTCGGCGGTCCGGACTGGTCGAAATCCATGCAGCGGACGTTTTCCACCCTCCGGTTTCCAGCGCCCGGCAACTACCTCGGCGACAAGAGGCCCTACCAGCCGGAGTTCGACCGCATCCGCGCATCCATCGACATAAGCCCGGGCGAGAAGGAGGAGGTCTTGCGGTACTACGCCGGGGATGCATTCAAGAACCGCCTGCGGGAAATCGCCGCCGGCAGGGAACTTCCCAGGGTGCTCATCATCTCCATCCTCTGGACCACTGTCATCCGGGACATGGGCGCGCGCTTTGAAAAGGGCTTCAGGGAACTCGGCTGTGAAACGCATACCATTATCGAGGAAACGAAGGTCGAAGAGTTGTCAGACGGCTTTTTCCTGAGGAGCATCGGGAGATTCAAGCCGGACCTGGCCTTCTGCGTGAGCTACGCGCGCCCCTCGTACAAAGCCCTTCCTGACCAGTTGCCCTTCCTTTGTTTCTCCATGGACGACATGGGGCCGGTCCTTCAGCTTCCTAGGCTCGTCGAGCAGATCCGGCCAGCGGACATCTTCTTCTGCATGGGGAGATTCCTGAAGAAGCAGTTTGCGGCCCGGGGCATCCCGCCGTTTCAGCTTTCCGAGATGATCCCTCCCGCTGACCCGGAAGTGTTCCACCCTCTCCCTCCCGATGATCCCATGGTGAAGAAGTTCTCCGCAGATGTGGCTTTCATGAAGCATAACTGGTGCGACCTGGACCAGAACCTGAAGGACTTCATCCGCTGGTACATTTCTGATCCCAAGAACCCTCCCTTCCAGCGCGTCTTGCAGGAGATCGTCAGGAAGATGCATGAGCTGGTCCTGGCGGACCGCGGACGGGTGATCTTCGCGGAAGAGTTCTTGGAGATGGCGTTTTCCATGCTCCCGAGAGGCGGGCTGCCGCCGGAATGGGAAGCGCGCCTGCGCACGGTGGTCATGGAATACATGGCCTGGGTTTACAACTACTCCTTCAAATACTACTTTCTCGAGGCGGTAGCGCGGGCGGATCTCAAGTTGCGTCTTTACGGAAACCGGTGGGAGAGGCATTCGGCGCTTTCGGCTTTCGCCGGAGGTCTCCTCGCCAATGGCGAGGAGCTGAACGCCGCGTTCAACGGCGCGGCTATCTCCCTCCACATCCACGCTGGCTCCACCATGCACCAGCGGGTCGTGGAGGGGGCCCAGGCGGGGGCCTTTTTCCTGGTGAAGCGCCTCGACGGCGAGAAGGACCACCTGCGGCTCACGGATTGTTTCGAAGAGGACCGCGAGGTGGTTTTCTTCGATTCGGCGGCCGACCTGGTTGAAAAGTGCCGCCATTACCTTGAACGCGGCGACGAGCGCAGGGCCATCGCCCAGCGCATGTGCGAGCGGGCGCGCCGCGAGCACTCGGTCAGGAGCGCAGCCGGCCACATGCTCGAGGTATATCGGGGACATCTGAAAAGGCTTCTCGGATGACTCTCACGGCCCCGACACCTCAGTCGTCTAAGCAGGCACCTCATCCGTCTCAAGCGGCCTCCAGCTGGAAGGAAGTGGAGGGATACCTCGAAGCTCTGGCCTTCCGAAAAGAGTTCTTGCAGCTTGCCGGAGAGCTGCGGGACCTCGTCACCGCGTATCCATCCTCCACCGACGCCCGCTACCTCGCCGGCAAATTCTTGACGCGCGCCGGCGAACCTGAGGCTGCCCTGATCGAATTCGAGATGCTCAAGGACCTGGCCTTGCGCGGTTCGCTGAGTCTGGAGCATCCGGCCACGGAGAGCTACATCGCCGCCCAGCTCGAAGTGGACTCCGAGAGGCTGCCTTGCCGGCGCCTGCGGGAGGAGAACCTGGGCGCCAACCTCGCCGCCCTTGCGGCCTTTGAGCCGCGCGCTGTCGAAGAGCTCAAGGGGGCCACAGACGCCACGAACCTCCGCGCCGTCGACCTCTGGGGGGAACTGGTACTGGCTTGTGCGACGACGAAGAGGCCAAAGCGGCCCTCGCTGTCGTTTTACGAGAGCGTCCAGAATCTTTTGCAAACGAGCGCGCCCGTTGTTTTCTGGGGCGTCCATACAGGGCAGGAGGTCCTCTGCTTCCTGAGGCGCTCATCCCGCGCCGAACTCAAGCGGTTCCATTACCTCTTCGAGAAGGACCTCCCCACTCTCAAGGAATTTCTGCGCCTGAAGGATATCTCCGCGGCGATCGAGGACGAGAGGCTGAAGATCTTCGGAGGCCCGGAGTTGTTCGATGCCTTCACCCGGATCTTTTCCACCGGTCGCTACCCTCCTCCCCTGGTCAACATCGGCGACCGGGGCGATTACTTTTCCCGCCTCGAGGGGGGAGGGGATGAGGGGCGGCGGCGTTGAGGGCGTTGAGAAGGGGGGAGGACTCATACCACCGCTAGCCGCAGGCCGGCTGGATCCGTGGCATTCTCGATGCCGGCATCGAGCCAGTTCGAGCGGTAATTCCGGGCGAGCTCCAGCCACCGCTTCACCAACTCCTTGTCGTGCTCGGGAGGGCAGTTGTCGATGAGATCCCTGCAGGTCTCCTCGCTGATGACCTTGCCGATGACATTGCTGCCGTGCTTGAGGATGGACTGGCGGCGCCGGTGCCGCAGCTCGTGAAGCTTCTCCTGCTTCGCCTGGCTGCGGAAGTTGTAGGGTTGGCAGATCTCGGCGACCCGCCGCGCGATGGACCAATACTCGGAGCAGCGCTTCTTGTCCCGGATCCAGGAGTAAAAGCCGGACTTCTCGAAGTGGCTAAAGATCAGGTAGGGATCCCCCGAAATTTTCGCGGACTCCAGCATATACTCAAGCTTCTGGTCTTCCGTCAGGTCGACGCTCATGAAAGACTCGTCAGTCATCGGCGATCCCGGGATGGGGTAGAAGAAAAAGATGCAGAAGATGATCTTGCCCTGGTATCGCTCGGCGAGCTCCATAACGAGATAGATCGTCCGCCTCATGTCGTCCAGGGTTTCACCCGGCATGCCAAAGATGAAGTTCACCTTTGGCATGATTCCTGCCTTGACGATGAGATCGAGGGCTGGCACGACATCCGATACGTTCATCTGCTTTGCCATCCGGTCGAGCATTTGCTGGGAGCCGCTCTCGATGCCGATGTGGAATTCCCTGCATCCGCGCTCCCGGATGCGCACGAGCTTTTCATAAGTCAGGCGGCCCGGCCCGATGCAATCCACGCGCGCATGGGCGAACCAGGTGAACTTCAGGCCTTCCTCCTCAAGGCGCTCCAGGAATCTGTCGACCCGGCGGTAGACGGTGAAGAAGAGCTCGTCGATGAAGAAGATATGGTTGGCCCCGTACCGCATCACTTGCTTGATCTCATCGATGACGACGTCGATGTCCCGGAAGATCAAGCGGCGGAAGTCAACGGCGTTGATGCAGAAAGTGCATTTGTAGGGACAGCCGATGGTGTTGAAGACGGGCGCTTCTCTGACCGGTTCACCGGCGAAGAGCCTTTCAAGGGGGTGAAAATTGACCACCACGGAGTAGTCAAGGGGCTGGTTATAGACCGATTGTGGCGTCGTGCCTCTCCTGTTCTTGACGAGCTCGCCATTTTTCCGGAACACCAATCCGGGTATGGACTCCAGGGGCGCTTTCTTTCCGACATAGTGGTCCCACAAGGCGAGCCCGGCCAGCTCTCCCGGCCCCTCGATCGCCGCGTCGGCGAGTTTGCAGGTTCTGAGCAGATGATCCGCGAGGACGTTGGCGTGGGCGCCCCCCCAGATGACGGGAGTCTTGGGGGAGAGCTTTTTAATCCGCCTCGTGAGGTCGATTCCCGAGGGCAGTTGAGCGGTCATCGCAGAGATCCCGATGTAGACCGGATTGCGGCTCAAGAGGTCCGGGAGCACCTTGTCATAATCGCAACTGGCGGTGAATCCGGCATCGGTGTAATCGAGGTACACCTCGACGGCATGCCCCTCCCTGCGCAGGTGTGACGCCACGCACAGGAGTCCCATGTTGAAGTAGTCTTCATTGGGGACGTTGTAAGAAGGATTGAAAAAGTAAATCGGTCTTTCCGGCGCGGCCATCTTTTTAACTCATCGCCACTAGGTGCCCCATTTCATAAGTAATTGTAGGGGGAGAGCGAGAGATTTTGCCTACCTGCAAGGCGCGAGGCCGAAGGCGATACGGGACGGAGTACCGCCGAGGCCGAGCAACGCCGCAGGGATGCAAAAGATCCGCTCCAACCCCACAAGGATTTGTGAAATGGGGCACTAAGATTGGAAATCTGGCGTTTCGTCAAAGATCCTGCAGCCAAATTTCAAAGTGGGTGCAACGTCACCATAGTATCGACTTTTTCAGAGCTTTTCTTAAATTCTTCCGATAGCTCGGTTGCGAGCGAAGCCTGCGATATGAAATCTCACCTCGGCTATCAATGCTCAGGAGGGAGACCGTCCATCCTCAGATTTTCGGCTGTGGCGCGTTCCCGGCGCAGCGCCTCGATGGCTCTCCATTGCCTTCACCGGATCGATCCGGGCCCCATGTATTGATTGCACCGCGCCGGATCGGTCGAATTTTCGCCTTGGCAAGGCGGCGGGGAGCCTTCGACCCCTCCCCCTCTGTCCGGTTCAGAGAGGAGATTTAAAATTGCGCTTGATAACGAGATCGCGGCATTAATAAAATTATCAAAGTTTGCAAGAAACGGAGAGTCTCAGGATGAAGTCGTTTCTGACGGTGTTGCTCGCTGTAGCCTACGCGCTGGCGCGGCCTGCTGGCGAAGTCGGTGCCGCGCCCCAGAAGCTTTTCCCTACCGAGTTGCCTTCGCTGCAATGGACGACTTTCGCAGCCGCCGGATTTTCTCAACCCGCGGCGGGGATCCTCTTCAAAACCGGCCAGGCCCCCTGCTGCGGGGTTGCCTTGGGAGGGATTGGCACCGGGTGTATAAGGCTAGACGCCGATGGGACCTTTGGGTATGGGAACCTCTTTCAAAACTATCCGCGGCAGCCCAAACTGTGTCAGCCTTTCTTGGGGCTGTCGGTTGGCGGTCGCACCTGGGTACTGGCCTCGTCGAAAATCATCCGGGGCGGGGTCATGGAAGAGAGCATCGAGCCCGCGGCCGGGTGTTGGGATCCCAAGCTTACGCCGCCCACCCGCCTGCCCGCGCTCACGAGCGTGGAAAGCGCCCGCGAGATCCATTACTGGGGGCACTACCCGGTGGCGGACCTCGAGTACGAGACCGACGCGCCGGTGAGCGTAGGGCTGCGCGCCTGGGCTCCCTTCCTCCCCGGCAATGCTGAGGCGTCGAACATCCCGGGCGCGGTGTTCGAGGTTTACCTGCGCAACCTGAGCTCCTCAGCGCAGAAGGGAACCATCGCCTTCAGTTTCCCGGGACCGACAGCCGCTGAAGCGGGGACCGAAAATTTCCCCCGGAAATCCGTGACGGAGCGAGGCTTCAAGGGTATGCTCGTCTCGGGAACGGCGGTCAACTACGCCATAGGGATGGTGGGGAAAGCCCCGGCGCGCTTTGGACGGGATCTGAATGCGGACCCGTCCGTCTGGAGCCGCATCGACCAGGGGTTGCCCGAGGCGGATGCTAAGGCGCCGGGGACCTCGGTCGCGGCGGATTTTTCGCTGGCGCAGCGCGAAGTGCGCACGGTGCGTTTCCTGCTCGCCTGGCACGTTCCCCATTGGGGGAAGGGGAACTATACCCGATGGTATGCCGGCCGCTATACCGACGCAGCTCAGGTAGCAGTGGAATTGGCCCAGCGGCACGCCGAGTTCCTGCAACGGATCCTGGCGTGGCAACAGGCCATCTATACCGATAACGGGCTACCGGTCTGGCTGCGCGACTGCCTGGTGAACAACCTCTACTTGATCGCTGAGACCAGCGAGTGGGCGCAGTCCAAGCCGCCCCTGGAGTGGGCCGGAGCCCAGGGGCTTTTTGGGATGGTCGAAAGCACGCGCATCATGCAACAATTGGAGTGCATCCCTTGTAGCTGGTATGGCAACATTCCCATCGTTTACTTCTTCCCCGAGTTGGGTTGGTCTACTCTGAAGGGTTACAAGCAAGGCCAAAGGGCAGACGGCGCAGCGCCCTTCGTGTTCGGCCCGCCGCCTGCCGAGATGGACCCCCCGGGCGCCTGGGACAACCAGATCTCCCTTAACGGGGTCTGCTATGTGGACCTGGTGGATCGGCTGTGGCTGCGGACGGGGAATGACGCGTTGCTCCGCGAGTTCTACGACTCCGTGAAGAAGAGCACCACCTTGACCGCCACCATGGGCGAGCCCCCGGAAAGCGTCATCAGCATGCCCCCCGGTGGGGGGACGGAATGGTGGGAGGGCTGGCCCTGGACGGGCATGACGGCCCACGCGGGGGGGATGCACCTCTCGAACTTGGCCATTGCGGCCCGGATGGTGGATAAGATGGGCGACCAGGTCTTCGCGCAGCAGTGCCGGAAATGGCTGGCCCAGGGTCAGAAGGCCATGGAGGAGAAGATGTGGGTGGGCGACCACTATCTGCTCATGTGGAACCTCAACTCGGGCAAGAAGGTGGACAAGATCATGGCCAATCAACTCGATGGGGACTGGGCCAATCTCTTCCATGGTCTGCCCGGCGTTTTCCGGCCCGATCGCGCCAAGATCGCTCTGGACACGGTCAAACGCACATGTCTGGTGGACGTCGGATCCGTTAGTTTCGCAGCCCGCGAGGGCGAGCCCGAGCTCACCACTTACGGAATCTTCCCGCCGGAGATCATGATTTTGGGAATGACCTTTATCTATCACGGCGCCCGAGACACCGGCCTGGAGATCGTTCTTCGGGCAATGGACAATTTGATCCGCCGCCAGCGGATCGGCTGGGATCTACCTAACATGATCCGTGCTGATACTGGGGCACGCACCTTTGGGACGGATTACTACCAGAACCTGATGCTGTGGTCGCTGCCGGCGGCGCTCGATGGCCAGGACTTGGCGGCGCCGCTCAGGCCCGGCGGTCTAGTGGATCGAGTGCTGAAGGCCGCGCAACAACGGTAGGTTTCGTCGCCGGAGCATAGTCTAAGTGCTCGATTTCGCAAATGAGAGTAAGGTTAGAGCGAGAGATTTTGACTACCTGCAAGGCGCGAGGCCAGAAGCGATACGGGACGGAGTATCGCTGAGGC
>JACQVS010000180.1 GCA_016209605.1 Planctomycetota bacterium | reverse complement strand
CCGCCGCCCCCGCCCCCTCCTCCGCGCGCCCGGACTGACCCGCTCCGCCGCGCATCTGGCCATACTCACCGTTGACGAAGAACAAGTGATCGCTCGCGACGCCGTTTTCTCCCGCAGCCCCGTCGGCTCCGGGTATCCCGGCGCCGCCGCCCCCGCCGCCGCGGCCGCAAAAACTGGACCCTGGGCCGCCGGGCCCGGGCGCTCCCGGATTCCTCGGATTCCCATCCCAGCCGCTCCCGCCCTCGCCGCCACCGCCATCGGTGCCCTCGTAACCGCCTTGGCCTCCCGTGCCGCCAGGCCGGTTGCACGCCGATTCACCCGGCGCGCCGGGAGTTCCGCCCTTCAGGCATCCGTCGCAGGCGGGTCCTCCAACGCCCCCGCGCCCCCCTGGCTCGGCGGCGGCGATGGCGTCCCCGTCCCGTCCGTCCTCTCCAGGCGCTCCTTTTCCCGCCCGGATCACGTTGAAGGCGATGACGACCTTCTTCGAGTTCCAAAGCCGGATGCCGTAGCTCGAATCGCCGGCGCCTTGAGCGTCGGCCGCCACGATCTCGAAGCCTTCTATGTGTGTCTCGTCGGCGATCCTCTCACCGAAGACGGCCGTCGTCCCTCGTGCGAGGACCACTGTGGCGTTCTCGGGAGCGCGCCCCCACGCCGGCGTGCCGTCGAATTGGCCGTAGAGGCTCACGCCGGACTGAAGAGTTATCCGAAAGGGCCTGTACTCCCCCTTGGCCACGTAGACGTCCTTCCCCGCGGCCGCGGCGAGCTGGATGCCTTTCTCGATGGTGGCGACCGGCTGGTTCATCGTGCCGGGGTTCGCGTCGCTCCCGAAAGAGGGCGGGGCGACGAAGACCGTGTGGCGCTTGTCGCCATCGATCCCGTCGCAGTCGGCGTCCACGAAGAGGCCGTCCGGCACGTCGATCTCTGGGAGCGGGACGCAGCTTCCGCACCGATCGGGGCAGCCGGCGTTGGGCACGCACTCGGAGCCGAGGGGGTGAGGGTTCCCGGAAGAGAAGAGGAAGAGGAGGGTGGCGATGCCGTCGGAGATGTCCACGACCGACTCGCCGGTGAAGTCGAGGAGGCTCAAGTTGCCGGGGTCGCTCGCCCTCCCGCCGGCGCAGGGGAGAGAGGGCGGCGAGCCCAAGAAGAGGTGCCCCAGGAGGCAAATGGCATCGGAGATGTCGACCAGCGCATCCTGGTTGCAGTCGCCGGGGACCTGCCGACCGTCAGGAGGCGGCAGGCCAGCGATGAGAACCGAGCAGGCAAGAAGAGCGCCTGCGAACCAACCTGGCTTCATTGGAGAACCCTTGAGCTTTGCTCTACTATGGCCTTTCTCGCCAAGATTTTTCGAGATCGAGGCTTCAGGCACCTAACTAACTAACACTCGACTAGAACCTATTCTTTAATCCCAGAAAGGAATGAATTGAGGATCCAGTTTTTCCCTTTCCTCAGAGCGTATTGACAAAAAATCAACAAATCAAGAGCATTCCGACAAAGTTCCGGGCAGCCGAGTCCACCGTTCGCTGTTAACTGGTCAATTCAAGAACCTCGGCACGATTTGGATCCAAGAAAAAAGAGCTGCGCCGTCCACGGCGGCGGAATTATACTGTCGGCATGGTCGCTTCCCCGAAATCCCCCTCCTCCAGCCCCTCCCCGAAAGGCCTGGCCATCTCCAGCCGCTACCTCATGCTGCGCAAGCTGGGCTCGGGCGGCACGGGCTCGGTGTACCTGGTCCGCGACCAGCTCGCCAACCGCCTCGCCGCCCTCAAGGTCCTGAGGCTGGAGCGGCTCGATCCCGGGAGCCAGGCCCGGCTGCAGCAGGAGTTCAGCGCCCTGGCCAACTTGAACCACCCGCGCCTCGCCGCCGCCTACGACTTCGGCTACACCGAGAGCAACCACCTCCCCTTTTTCACCCGCGAGTACATCGAGGGGACTCCCCTGGCGCCGGGGCCTCCCGATGCGCGGGCGCAAGCCCGGCCCCTGGAGTTTCTGCAGCCCGGCCTCGATCTTCTCGAAGCCCTCCAGTACCTCCACACCCACGAGATCCTCCACCTCGACATCCACGCCGGCAATTTGATCGCAGCTTCCGATCCCGGGCGCGGCGCCGTGCTGATCGATTTCGGATTCTGGCGCCCCGGCGCGCTCTTCTCCATGCCCTTCCCGTCCCATGCCCTCGTGGCCCCCGAGCTGCTGGAGGGGAAGCCTCCCAGCTTGACGGCCGACATCTATTCGGCCGGCCGCCTTCTGCTCTACCGTCTGACCGGCCAGTACGAGGGCGAGCCCAAGCTGCCGCGCGAAATCCCGGGCTGGGAGGCGCGGCTGGGTTTGCGGCTGGAGCGCATTCTAGGCAAGGCGCTGCACCGGGATCCGGCGCAGCGCTTCCAGTCGGCCCTCGAGTTCCGGGAGGCGCTGCTCGAGGCGGGCCGAGGGGAGGGGGGCAGCTCGTGTTGGCCGGATCGGGATCGGGCGTGGATTCGCAGCCGGCCCCTCCGCTCAGGTCGGCCGGAACCGCGAGCGTTCTCGAGCTCAAGCGGGGATGGATGGCCTGGCCGGTCAAGTAGTCGATGAGCTCGCCGGCCTCCAGGGTCAAGGCGTACCGGCCGGCGGCAACCCCCTGGTCCAGGCAGACGGAGATCTCCAGAACCTCGACGTTCTCGCCGGGCTGGAAGGACCGGCCGATGACGGTGAGGAGGCCGAACTGCAGTTTTTCGTGGAGCGTTTTCGCTCCCAGGAAAAACGGCGAGTCCCCCAGCAAGTGTCCGGCGCCGGCCGTCTGGCCGTTCGCGAACACGTCTCCGGCGGCCGAGACCACGCCGGAGAGCCCGGCGATGCTCCGGGAGTGGGAGACCCGCACCCGCAGCGCCGCCCGGCCATCGGCCCCGGCGGTCGCCTCGAGGATCTCCAGCGCCGCGGTGGGATCCTCCTGGGGGGCGTGGCCGGGGTAGGCCGCGCAGGAAAGCGAGTCGAAAGTGATATCGGGCCCGACCTGGGAGATCGGCTCGCAGGGGGAAAGGCCCCCGAGGATGAGGTACTGAAGCTCGAAGATGGGGTCTGTGAGGTCGATCGAGCCGTCGTCGTTCAAGTCGGCGGCGTTCATGCATGTGGGCGGGGGCTTGCCCAAAAACAGGAAGGCGAGGGCGTAGTAGGGATCGGCGATGGAGAGCACGCCGTCCGTGTTGGCGTCGCCCCGGAGGAAATCCTCTTCGATTCCCGGCGGCGGCGGGGGCGGGGGCGGAGGCGGCGGGCCGTGGGGCGCCGGGCAGCCCTGGTTCGACGGGTCCGGGTCGGGGCCGGCGGCGCAGCCGGCCCCAGCGGCGAGGTCGGCCGGAACGGTGAGGATGCTCCCCGAGAGCGCCGGGTGGATGGCCTGCCCGGTCGCGGCATCGACAAGCTCGCCGGCCTCGAGGGTCAGGGGGTACTGGGCGGCGAGGACCCCCTCGTCCAGGCAGGCCGCGATTTCGAGGACGGCGACGTGGCTGCCGGCCTTGACGTACTTGCCGATGAGAGGGAGAACGCCGAAATGGAGCCTTTCCCCCTTGACGATGGCGCCGGCGAAGAAGGGGCCCCCTTCGAAGGCCAACAGATCGCGGACCGCGGCGGGCTGGCCGTTGGCGAAGATGTTGCCGCCGGCGCGGATCGTCCCCGAGTATCCGGCGATCGGCCTGGAGCTGGACACCCGCACCGTCAGGGTAAACTTTCCATCGGCGCTCGCCGTGGAGTCGAGGAGCTCCAGGGCGGCGCCGGGATCGCTGGCGGGGGCCCCGCCGCCGTAGGAAACGCAGCCGAGCTCGTCGTAGGTTTCATCGGGCCCGACCTGGGAGAAGGGCTCGCAGGGAGAGGAACCGTCGTTGAAGAGAAATTTGAGCGCGTGGATAGGATCGGAAATGTCCACCTCGCCGTCACCGTTCAGGTCGCCCGATCTCAGGCAATCCGGCCGCCTGGTCCCCAGGAACAGGTACCCCATGAGGAACTCGGCGTCGGCAATCGACACCGCCCCGTCGCCGTTGGCGTCACCGCGGAGGAAATTTTCATCGCCTCGGGCGGTGAGGATGAAAGGGCGGTGATCAGGAAAAGGGCAGACCAGAACCACGCGCTCCAGAGGAGGGATTTTGCGACCTTGGCTTCCATGCTTGACTCTCCAGAATGAACCGTGTTCTTGATGCAAAACGACCGCTCTTGGGATTGACGCAAAAGCCGGTCCAATGGCTCTCCCGTCCGGCTCCAGGAGCTCGGGCTGCCCCGCTAAGTGGCTGGAATTCAGCGGCTTAAAACCGGTCGGTGAGGAGTCCTGAAAAGCGCCCAAGAGTTTCCTGTAAACGGCCATTTACGATTCCGGAAGCCTTGTCCGATTTCATCGGACAATTCCAGAGGTTCTAGTGCACGCAGACCTCTCTGCAAGCAGCCTGGAAGACTCGGCGGAGACTCCTCCGGGCGGCGGCCAGGTGGTTGCGCACGGTGTGGGCGGAGAGAAGAAGGGTCCGGGCGATTTCTCGATAGGTCATGCCCTCCTCTACCCTCAGGAGAAGGCACTGGCGCTGCTGGGCGGGGAGATTTTCCATCGCTTCCCGCAGCTTTTCCAGACGCTCGTCGTCCGGTCCGGGATGGCCGAATTCATCAACCGAACGTGGATTCGGCATCTCGTCCAGGAATTCCGCGCCGACGGAGAGCCAGCGCCTCTCCCTCCGGCGCCGTTCGAGGGTGCTCAACCGGACGCGGCGGGCGATGGTGAAGAGCCACGCCAGGAATTTGTTTTCCTCCTCCAGGCCCTTCAAGCCGGTGAAGACCCGGAGCAGGGTGCTTTGCGCCAGCTCATCCGCCTCCTCGAAGGAGAAGCGCCGGGCCCGGAAGTAGGAGAGGAGTCGCGGCCGCAAGCGCGCATCGAGGATTCGGAAAGACTCTTCCACCTCCGCTCCCGATCGGATCCGGTGGATGGCGTTCAAAATCGTGGCATTTTCGAAGGGGGTGATCAAGGCGTTCCTCCCGAAGGTTTTTTTTCCCATCCCCGGCCGGCGGCCAGGGGCATTCTCCCCCGATGAGCGCCATCGGGGCCGGAGCCTGCCCCGGAATTCCGGCGCCTAGACCAGCCCGGCGGTGATCGCCGCTGCGAGGAGGAAAAGCATCGCCCCCACCAGGCGCTGGATGGCCTTCATGGTCGCCTTCTTGAGGAGGCGCGCGCCGATGAAGGAGCCCAGGAAGGCGGCCAGGGTGGCGGCGATGAGGAGCCGGAGCGAGCCGCCGTCATGGAGCGAGGCGAAACGGTCCTTTTCGGCCCCCAGGAAGTAGACCGGCAGGCGGGTGAGGTCGACGAGCACCGCGCAGGCGACGCCGGTGCCGACGAAGGCTTCCTTGGTGAGCCCGCACTTGGCGAGGAAGGCGGCCCGCAGGGCCCCTTGATGGCCCGAGAGGCCGCCGAAAAATCCCGAGAGCAGGCCGCCGAAGGGTAGGAGCTTCGGGCTGAACTGCAGCCGGTCGAAGACCGGGATGAGGTCGAGGGCGGCGAAGCCGGCGATCAGCGCCCCCATGACCAGGCCGATCCAGGTGATCTTGCAGGGGCGGCCGCCCAGCTCGTAGGCGCGGAGCGGCGGCAGATCGGCAAGCTGCGTCAGGATGAGCGCGCCCAGGAGAGCCGCGGCGACCGCCGGCAGGCCGAAGCGCAGCACCAGGCCCCAGCGGGCGTGCCTCCCCACCAGTCCCAGCTTGAAGAAGTTGTTGGCGAGATGGACCACCGCCGTTGCGCCCACCGCCACCTGGAGCGGAAAGTAAAGGGCGAAGACCGGCAGGAGCAGCGACCCCAGGCCGAAGCCGGAGAACAAGGTCAGGGCGGCGGCGAGAAGCGCCGAGACGATGACGAGGAGGTAGGTCATTCGTGAAACCGATAATAAAGAAGCCAGAAGATAAACAATGCCACCAAGATCGCGTACAGGAGCGCCAGGGTGAAATTCAAATCGGTTCTAGAAACCGATGTCGCTACCGCTTTCAAGACGGATTTTTTTTTGCTCATGGAGCTCGCGAGGCGATCCACCCGTTTCCGCACCTCGGCGAGGTCAAGCTGCAGGCCTCTCAGGACCTCGCCGGCCGGCCCTTTCACGAGGCGCAGGAGGCCCAGGAGCAAGTGACCATCGCCAACGCCGTCATGTCCCAGGCTCACGGCCTCTTCCATGGCGAACTCGAGGACCTGCCGCAGCTCGGGCGCGAGCGGGATCTGCGGCTCGAGGACCTCCTTGAGCCCGGGTTGCAGCCGCCGCCCCAGCTCTTCCTCAAGCTGTCCGAGGTCGACCGTGAAGGAGCGGAGGACCAGCGCCGCCGCGCCCTGGCGCTTGAGCATGGCGTGGAGGAGATGCTCGGGGCTGAGAAGATGATGGCGCAGTCGGCGCGCCTCCTCGCGCACAAGAGAGAAGAGGGGCGCCGGGTCCCGGGACGCGCTTGGTTTGATCCAATCCGCCTCCTCAACTCCGAAGCGATTCAAGACCATCTCCTCCGCTGACGGCCAGTAGATTGCCATTTCTTCCAGCACTCTCACCGCCACGCAGTCCTCGAGCCGCAGAATCCCCAGGAGGAGATGCTCGGTGCCGATGAAGTCGTGCTTCAAGGAGCGCGCCGATTCCGCGGCCATCTCGAGGACCCGCTTGGCGACGGGGGTGAAGGGAAGCTGGCCGAAATCTTCTCGATGATTACCAGGTTTGACCAGGCGCTTGACCGCCGCGCGGGCCTCATCGAGCTGGACGCCGAGATTTTTCAAGACCTGGGCGGCGGCGCAGCTTTTTCCTCGAATCAAGCCCAGGAGGATATGCTCGGAGCCGATGAAGTCATGCCCCTGGCGCAGCGCTTCTTTTCGCGCCAGCGCCAGGACCTTTCGCGCTCTGTGGGTGAACCGGTCAAATTCGATCATGCCCGGGCCTTGGATTGAGTCCACAGGAATTATAGATTCTTCCTCCGCAACTTCTCCGCAGAATGCGGAGAAGTTGCGGATAGCTCGGTTGCGGGCGAAGCCCGCATTATAGCAGGGCCGCTCGCGAGGCCACGATAAGCGGGGCTGGCTAGGGCGCGAAGATCAGCCCGATCGCGTCCAGGGCCAGCCCGCACCGCCCGTGGAGGCCGATGGCCGTCTTGCCGGCGCTCCCCAGCTCCAGCTCGGGACTGCCGCCCCGGCCGCCGACCCAGCCGCTCTCGTAGGAGTCGCCGTGGTCGAGCTTGTCGCCGTTCAGGCGCTGGAAGATGATCTTCAAGCCGTCAACCAGCCGGCCGCCCTTGACCGACAAGGCGCCGACGGCGTAGCCGGGCTTGGCGAGAAACTCCTTGAAGGCCCGCTCTGCCCTGCCGTGCACGCTGCCGTGAACCTTTCCGGCGGCGGTGAAAAAGATGGGCTGGATGGCGCGAAGGACCTCGTTGCCGCCCCACTGGCCGGGGGAAATCCGGAGCCCGATGAGGAGCCCCGGCTTTTCGCCGCGGTCCGAAAAGGCCCCGCCGCCGTTTCCGCCGATGGTCTCGGTCTGGATCTCCTTGGTGCCGCTTTCGATCCGGCTGGCCAGCTCCAGCTCGGACTTGCTCTTCAGTCTTGGGAAGGCCGCCTCCATCCAGAACCTGGCCTTGCCTTGAATCCCCCTTCTCAGGAAGTACCACTGCAGGGGGAGCTTTTTCCGGTCCTTCGACAAGGCGTGGCCCTTTTCAAGCAGCTCCAGCCAGGAGCCCGCCAGGGCGATCTGCTCCAGGGAATCGGCCGGCTTGGCCAGCTCATGCTCGGCGACGGCCTTGAGGACCGGATCGCTCCCCTTCGACAAGGGGGCCAGCGCTTTTTCCAGATCGCCTTTATAGAGGGCGATATATTTTCCCGCGGCCAGGCTGGCTTCAGGATCGTGCGGCTTCTCCGCCAGGGTCTTCTGGGCTTTCAGGTACAGCTCGAACTCGGCCTTGAGGAGGGCCAGCTCTTTTTTCACCCTCTGAGCTTCGGCGAGGAGCGGAGGGTCCTTGGCCTTTGGCGCGGCGGAAATCGCGGTTTGAATGAAGCTTCCCGCCGCCTCCATCTGATCAGCGGCGACGGCCTCGGAGACCGCGGCGAGGCAGGCTCCGGCCAGCTGCTTGTTCTCGGCCGGGGTGCGGGCGGAGCGCGCCAGGAGCGGAAGCAAGTCCAGCTTCGATCCGACGCCGTTGACCAGGTAACGCTTCGCCAGCTCATCGACCGCCCGGAAGGCTTTTTCGGCATCTCCGGCTTGCGCGGCCAGGTCGCCGGCCTCCTTGAGCAGGACGTAGATGGTGCTCGAGTCCTTTTCGGCGAGCGCCATGCGGAAGAGCTTCTCGGCGAGCGCCGCCTTCTCCACCGCATCGCGCCTCGAGTACTCTTCCTTGAAGGCGGACTTGATCCGCTCCAGCTCCGCCGTTTGCACGGACCGGTCAGGGGCGGGAAGCCTTTCCGGAGCTTCTTGGGCGAACCAGATGCCGCTGGCGAACAGCGGCGCGCAAAATATTCCGAGCCGGCGCGATCTATCGTTCCCAGAACTCCGGTGCATGGCGACCTCCTTGAAGAGGCATTTTCGGCTGGCCGCGATTGCCCATCAAGCTTTTCCGGGAGCGATTTTGGGGGCCGGAAAGGTCCGAGCGGGGAGCGCTCACTTCCTCGCGAGCGCCGCCGCCTTCTGGACGAGCCGGATGAACTCCTGGCGCTGGCCGGCGGGATCGGCGCCTTTTCCCTCGGCGGCCAGCTCGAGGACGGCGCTCCAGGCGGCATTCCCCTTGTAGCGGGAGTCGCGCAGGAGGAGGCCGAAGGAGGCGACCGCCGCGGCGAACTTGAAGTCCGACGAGGCCTGGCCGTAGCCCGCCCCCTGGTCGGAGAGCGGGAACTCGAGCAGCCGGGAAACCTGCCCCTCGGGGTCCTTCCAGCGCAGTTTCAAGGTGAGGAGCTCGCCGCTCCTCGCCGCCTCGCTCAGCGCCAGAGGTTTCTCCACCTTCTGGTACTTGAGGGCCTCGACGCCCACCGCGGCGATCTCTTTCCCCGGCGGCACGATCTCGTAGAGCGCCGTCACCGCGTGCCCGGCGCCGAGGTCGCCGGCGTCCTTGCGGTCGTCGTTGAAATCTGGGTGCTGAAGGGCGCGGTTCTCGTAGCCGATCAAGCGGTAAAAGCCCGCCTGCGCCGGGTTGAACTCGATCTGCACCTTCACATCCTTCGCCACCGCGACCAGGGTGCCGCTCATCTCCTCGATCAGCACCTTGTAGGCCTCCTTGAGGGAGTCGATGTAGGCGTAGTGGCCGTTCCCCTTGTCGGCGAGCTTCTCGAGGGTCGCATCCTTCAAGTTCCCCATGCCGAATCCCAGGACGCTCAGGAAGATGCCGCTCCTCGCCCTTTCCTCGATGAGCCGCACCAGCTCGCCCTGGTCGGTGATGCCGACGTTGAAGTCGCCGTCGGTGGCGAGGATGACGCGGTTGGTGCCGCCCCTCACGAAATGGGCGGACGCGGTCTCGTAGGCTTGCTGGATGCCGGCGCCGCCGTTGGTCGAGCCGCCAGCCTGCAGGCCGTCGAGGGCGTCGAGGATGGGCCGCTTCTCGGCGCAGGAGGTGGAGGGGAGGAGCAGCCCCGAGGTGCCGGCGTAGGTGACGATGGCGACGCGGTCGTTTTCGCCGAGCGACTCGGCGAGGAACCGAAGCGCGCTCTTCAGGAGCGGCAGCTTGTTGGGGGGCGCCATGGAGCCAGAGACGTCGACCAGGAAGACGAGGTTGCTCGGCGGCCGGCGGCCGGCCGGGATCTCCCGGGCTTTGATGCCAAAGCGCACTAGGCGATGCTCCGGATTCCAGGGGCAGGCGGCCGCCTCGGCGTTCACGGCGAAGGGGGCCTCGCCGTCAGGGGTGGGATAGCTGTACGAGAAGTAGTTGATCAGTTCTTCAAGGCGCACCGCCTCGCGCGGCGGCAACTGGTTCTGGTTGAGGAAGCGGCGCACGTTGGCGTAGGAGGCGGTGTCGACGTCGATCGAGAAGGTGGAGAGCGGGTCCTGCGACACGGCGACGAAGGGGTTCTCGGCGAGGGCCTCGTAGGACTCGGTGTTGGGCTGGGGGAGCGGCGGGGGGCAATAAATCCGACGCAGGACTTTTTCCGAGATCTCCGGCTCCTTCGCAATCTTGATGTCGTCCTCCGGCCTGCCAAACTCCCAACGCTCACTGCCATGGGAGTCTGCAAGGGCCAGCGATTTCTTCTCAGCCTTCTCAGCCTCCCCGGCGAGGGGTGGCGCGGCGTGGAGGCTGTCGGGACCGGCAGCCGGTTTTTGGGGACCTGGCTGGCGGTTTGAAGGCATGTCGATGGCGCCAACGGCGGGCCTAAAGCTAAGTTGCGGCCCCTCGCGGGCCGTTTTTTCAAAGGCCGCTTCTTCAAAGACTTGAGCCACCTCGACGCTTTTCGCCGCCGGAGCGGGCTCTGCGACCGGAGCGGGAACCGCAGTGGTCACGGGAACAGCCGCTGCCGGCGCCTCGGCTGCCGGGGGGGCCTTGGGTGCCGGGAGCGCCTCGAGTGCTGGGGGCGAACGTGGCGCCTCCGCCTGGGGCGCGGGCGCTCTGGCCGTTTTGCTTCCATGGAGAGAGGCCGTTTCCAGGCGGTCCGTTTTCTGGCGCTGGCTCACCAGCGGCCAGGTCAAAAAAGCGGCGATGAGGAGCGCCGCGGCGGCGCCGAGGCCAGCGCCCAGGAAATAAATCGCTTTCAGCCTCGAAAGCTTTCGGGCCGGCGCCGGCCGCTCGAGCCCGGCCTCGATCGCCCGCCGGCTGTCAGCCGGAAGCGCCGGGCACGGCTCCACCTTCAGCTCCCCGGCGAGGATCGCCGCCACCTGGCGGATCTCCTCCACCTCCATCCGGCCGGCCTCCCAGCCCTTCAGCTCCGCCTCGAAAGCCGCCTGCTCCTCGCCGGGCAGCTCGCCGAGGGCGTAAGCGGTGAGCTTGGGATCGTCGGGGTTTTTCGGGCGGTTGCCGTTGTCATCGTTCTTCATGAGGTGTCTCCTTCAAGCTCTGGAGCCAGGCGCGGCGCCCGTCCCCAGCTTGAGCTGATCGCGGACCTTCTTCAACGCGGTGTGGATCAGGAAGCCGACGTTGGAGACGGTGAGGTTCATCACCTGGCCGATTTCCCGGTAGCTGAGGCCGTTCTGGAACTTCAGGTAAAGGACTTCCTGCTGTTGGGGAGGAAGCTTCTTCATGGCTTTCACGACTTGCGAGGCGGTCTCCTCGGCCTCGAGGATTTGCGCCGGTTGCAGGCTCGGACTGGCCGCCAGATCGACGGCCTCATCCATCAAGGGTTTCACGCGCTTCTCCTTTCGCCGGACGTCGATGGCCCGGTTCCGGCAGACTTTGAAAAGCCATTCTTGCAAAAGCCGTTCTTTCAATTGATTGCCCTGGAGGGCTAAATCGCTCCGCACCAGGCTCAAGAAGGTCTCCTGCACCACATCGCGAGCCCGGTCGGCATCCCCGGTGATGCGGCCGGCGTAGCGCAAGAGCGGGCCCTCGAACTGCTCGAGGACCTCGCGAAGCCAATCGTTCAGCCAGGAAGGATTGTGCCGGCTTTCCTCTGTCATCAAGTCCGTCCACCAGGGTTACAGCATTCTCATCAATCTCTATAACGGAGCAGCGCGGGCTTTCTTAGATGGAAAATCGATGCTATTATAATTAATTGAAATCCACGGGCTTGAAGAAACTGGCGGTTGGGCCCTGGATACAGACGCCAACTTCGAGGACTAGCTATCCGGCCATGAAGCGATCCATCCTCTCGTTCCTATCCCTAGCTGCGGCCTTTCTGGTCTTGCCTGCTCCAGCGCACGCCGTCCGCTTCGTGCGCGGCGATGCCGACGGCAGCAAGGAGATCGACATCAGCGACGCCATCCACATCTTGAGCCACCTTTTCCTTGGCGCGCCGGCGAAGCTGGCCTGCGACGACGCGGCCGACGTCGACGACAACGGAGAGAAGGAGGTCACCGACGCCGTCTATCTCCTCATCTTCGACTTCCTGGGCGGCTTGCCCCCTCCGGAGCCCTATCCCTTCTGCGGGCCCGACCGGACGGCGGATTCGTACCTCTGCGAGAGCTTCGACCCCTGCGTTGACGCCCCCTGCGGCGGCTTCGTCTTCCGCCCCTGCGATGACCTCGAGGTCTGCGATCCTATCCCCGGCGCCTGCGGCGGCGCCGACCTGCCGGGGGAGTGCGTCTCCCTGCCGGCCGACTGCCCCCAGATCTACGAGCCGGTCTGCGGCTGCGACGGACAGACCTACTCCAACGACTGCGAGCGCCTCAAGGCCGGCGTCCAGAAGAATCACGACGGCCCTTGCGACCAGGTGCAGATCTGCGGCGGCCGGGGCGTCCCCCCCTGCGCCAAGGGATTCTTCTGCGAGTTTCCCGACGGCACCTGCGGCGCGGCCGACGAGGCCGGCGTGTGCCGAGAGCTCCCGCCACCCATCTGCCCCCTCTTTTTCAAGCCGGTGTGCGGCTGCGACAACCAGACTTACGGCAACGACTGCGAGCGCCGCGCCGCCGGCATCTCCAAGCTCCACGACGGCCCCTGCGAGGGGGGGCCTTGACAGGGAGAGCAACTCTCGAATTCTATTGAGAGATTCGTTGCCTTTCCCGGACCAGGGGTAAAAATCGAGATGCCTGAGCTCGGGATAATTAGGAGGCGGGTTCATCCGGCCGGTTTATTCAAGCTGTGAAAAGGAGTGAAGTGAAAATGGATTCGAACCATTCCAATTTTGATGAGATCAAGGAGACCATCCGCCGCCTCAAAGCGCTAGCGGATCGCCCTACCAACGAGCATGAGGCGGCCAAGGCGGCGGCGCATCTGGCGCGCCTCCTCATGGAGCACAATCTCGCCATCGAGGACATCCATCTGGACCAAACGGCCTCCGGAGATCCGATGGTGGAAGAAAGCATGGACTTCACGGGAATGCGCCAGACGCCGTTGACCAATGCCCCCAGCTGGAAAATCGTCCTGGGGGCGGCGGTGAGCAAGCCTTGCCTCTGCATGATGGTCTGGAAGAGCGGGGTCAGAAGCTGGGGGGAGATGAAACCAGCCACCTTCTCCTTCATCGGCCGGAAGAGCAATGTTGAGGTCGCCTCTTATCTTTACACCTACCTCGAGCGCACCATCGCCGCGTGCGCAAAAGTGCTGAGGAAAAACGGTCATGGCGCGGGGAGAGGGAGGAGGTGGTGGAACTCCTGGTATCTGGGTTGCGTATACACGGTGGAAGGACGTCTGCAAGCCGAGCAGGTGACTTTCGAAGCCTCGGGAGAACACTGCCGAGCGCTGGTCAAGAACCGCTTGCAGGAAGCGGGACTCGCCATGCGTGAAATGTATCCTCATCTGAATACTTATCGGACACGCGCCTCCATCGAATTGGACGGATATTCTTCCGGTAGGAAAGCGGGCGCCTCCATCGCGATCCGGCCCGGAATCAATAACAGCCTCCAGAATCAGAGGCTACTCCAATAGCCGGGTGTTTTCTTATCAACTGTACTTTTACATATTTTTGGCCGTCCGCGGCCAAAAATATGTAAAAGCTAATCCGATTTTCACGCCATTCCGGATGAACTGGGATCGGCAAGAATTTCCGGATTCTTCATTAACTATAAGTCTATAACCGGCGAATGCCGTGCACCCACGGCGTAGAGTTCGTGCCCCAGGAGATCATGGCGGCGAAGCGCGGTTCGCCTTTCTCTTCCTCCGACTCGGACCGCTCCTGGCGGCGGAAGTCGTCCAGGATCCGGCTGTAAGGCAGCGGCACGTAGATCTCTCCGGGCAAGATCGTCTGGATCCAGCCCTGGAGACGCGGTGTGGCCAGCGGCGCGTCATCCGGGATGCTCCGATCCTGATAGGAGATCCGAACCAGCCCCCGGGTGATGATGTGCCGCGAGAGATCCGGATACCGTTCGCGCAGGCCAGGGGCGTCGCGTCCGGCGTCCACGACCTGGAGACGGGTCTCCGATTTCCGCCGCTCGTCGCCGGACTTTCCGGATTCGCCCTCATATTCCAGGACAAGGAAGACCGGGACCGATGGCATCGCGGCGTAGTGGTCGCGCGCCTCCGGGCTCGAGACCGGCATGCCGCAGTCAAATCCGAGTTCCGCGAGCTTGGCCGCATCCAGCCAGGGGGGCGATCGCCGTGATTCCGCAGGAGCCGAACGGGCTTTCCATCTCAGTTCCAGGAGGATCACCGTGCTCTCCGCCGGCATCGGCACCAGCCGAAGCTCGCGCTCGGTCAGCTCGACCGTTCCCCCGCGCGGGTCCCTCTGGTTTCGGCGGGCTTCGATGAGGATCCAGGCCTGCGCCACCAGGACGACGGCCACCGCGGCCAGCAGCAACGCGCGTCTCATGAAACCGTCCTTTCCGCCAGGCGCTTTCGCAATCGCCAGAACAAGGCGGCCAACAGGATGGCCGTCAAGCCGATCATCAGGAAGAACAAGTACTTGGGCATCCAGTGCCAGCACCAGGTATGCAGCCGCGCATAGAGGAACACCACGAATCCCACGGCCCCCAGGTTCACCAGGGCGTTTCGCCTCAGGCGGAAGCCGTGGAGCACCACTCCGGCAGCGAGGCCCATGCCGGCGATCTGATAGAGGGATTCGGCCGTGCGTGAGGAGACTCCCGATAAGTAGGGGTGGCCCAAGGTGGACGAGATCAGGAGCGCGAGCAGCCCGGACGCGGCGCCACAGAAGCGGTAGACCAGGTCGAAGTCGCTCGGGCCTCGCCGTCCCGTCAGCCAGGGAACGGCGTAGAGCGCGGCAGCGGCGGGGAGCAGGAACTGGGACCGTTCAAAGAACGCCTCCCAATGCCATCCCTCGGCGGCCATCCACAGCGCGGCCGTGTAGGCGCACACGAGCAGCAGGCCCGCTCCCAGGAGCAGCCGGAGACCGAAGGCGTAGGCCGTCAGCACTGCGAATCCACCCCATGCCAGCAGGGCGTGATGCGACGAGGGCAAGTTGCAGACCGTGCCGAGGGCCTGAAGCTCCAGGATGAAGGCGAGCATTGCGGCGCAACCGAGCAGCGCGACATAGTAGAGGTCGATCCGCCGGCGGAAAACGGCCTCCGCCGCGGCCAGGAGCGCAAGGGGCGCCGCCGTCAAGATGGAAACCTGAGCCCAGAGAGGCAGAGAGCCCCAGACCCGGTGAAGGAAGAGCACGGCGGCGGCAATCAGTGCGGCGCCGCCCAAGAGCACCGCGATCCTCATGCCCCAGGAGACGCGTTTCACGGATTCCGTCGCATCGGCCCCGAACTGGCGCGCCAGCGTCGCCACGAGGCCGTCAAGATGGGCGTCCAGACTCGAACGCTGCTCCGAGGTGAGCGCCAGCACCCGCTCCTTTTCCAGTTCGTCCAGCTCCGCGCGGAAGAGGGCGATCCGATCGATCCGTTGCTGCGCCTTGCGCCGTGCGTCGATGTCCATCGAGCACCTCCGCACAGATTATAAAAATTCTTCCCGAAGAAAGTCGTGTGGAAAACACCGGGTAATGATCTTCCTCATAGATAGGCATTTTCGCCAAGATTTGGTCCGAAATCAAGGGTTCAGCAGAAGTTATCCACTCTGGAGCGGGACCATCTCAGCGCCCCTCCGGCTCGACGGCGCCGGGGTCGGTGCCGAGGTCGTAGCGGTTGCCCAGGATGAAGGCGATGAGGTCGGCCAGGTCCTGGAAGTTGATCTTCTCCTCGAGCCCCTCGGGCATGAGCGACATGCCGGTGGCGGTGATTTGCAGGATGTTCTTCCGCAGGATGGTGCTCCTCTCGTCGTTGGCCCTCTTCAAGGTGACGCTGGTGACCGTTTCCTCGGCGATGAGGCCGGTGAAGACCCGCCCCTGGCGGTCGATCACCAGGTAATCGATGTAGGGGGCTTGCACTTCCTGGTTGGGATCGAGGATGGCGGCGAGGAGGGCCTCGGGGGTGCGGTTCTTGGTGACCGCCAGGTTGGGGCCGACGGCGTATCCTTTCTGCCCGAAGGGATGGCAGGCGCTGCAGTGCTGCTCGTAGACCTTCTCGCCCCGCCCGGCCTCGCCCGGCAAGGCGAGGGCGGCCTGATACCGGGCCATGGCCTCCCGGCGCTGCCCGGGGATTGGACCGCCGAGGAGATTTCTGGCTTTCGCCTGGATTTCAGGGGTGCGGTGGTCGAGCAGCGCGGCCTTCCAGCTCGCTTTCAGCTGGCTGGGCGGGATCGGCCCCTTCTCGACCGCCTCGAGGAAGATTCGGGTCGACTCCTCGCGAGCAAGCAGCGCTTCGACCGCCTGCTCCCGGACAGGCGGGGAGAAGCCGGCGAAGGATTCGAGAAGGAGCGGCGCGATGCCGGCTTCCTTCCAGCCGCCCAGGGCGCGCACCGCGGTCAATTGCAAAGCTTGCGGCTGTTGCGGCGAGAGCAAGGCCGCCAGGATCTTCTTCACCCCCTCGTCGAAGGGCCCGCAGGCCAGCAGCCGCACCGCTTGCTGGCGGTCCTCGAGAACGGCCGCTTCGCTCGAAGCCGCTTGCCGGGCCCAGTCCAGTAGGGAGCCGAGCTTCTTCGAGGCGGCCGGTGAGGAGCCCACGGCCTCCTGCAAGCCGCCGCCGCCCTGCCGCAGGCCTTCACCGAGCCGGATCGCCAGGCGCCTCTGCAGCTCCTCAGGACACGCGGGGCTCGCCGCGCCGGCGAGCGCAGCTTCGAGCTCGCGGGGCCGGCCGCGGAGGCCAATGAGCAGCGCCGTCTCTTCCAGCAATGGGATGCTGGCCCCGCTCCCGAGGAAGTCGGGATCGGCGAGCAGTTCGCGCAGGAAGGGCGCGGCCGTTTCCGCGACCGAGCTGAGCACGGCCGCGCGCATCCAGAAATCCGGCGCGTGGCGCTTGGCGATCCGGGCCAGGCTGTTCAGCGCCCGCGGGTCTTTCGCTTCGCCCAGAGTGAAGGCGGCTTGAAACTCGACCCGCGCCTCCGGGTCGCCGGCCAGCGCCAGCGTTTTCTCGAGGAGCTCCTTCGAACGGTTGAGGAGCGGCTCGGCCAGGCGGAGGGCGTGCTCCCGCACTCCGGGGGAGGGGTCGGAAAGCGCCGCCGCGATGTCCCGCTCGCTCAGCGCGCCGAGGCCGTGGAGGGACCAGAGGGCGTGCAGCCGGGCTGGCGGAAAGGAGCTGGCGCCAAGCAGCCGGCGGAGCGCCGCCGCCGCCGAAGGATCCTTGCGCTCGTAGAGAAGGCGATGCGCCGTGTCGCGCCACCAGCCGTCGGGATTTTCAAGCTGCGCCACCAGTTCCTCGGTGCCGGCCTTCGAGAGCCGCGGCGGCGGCGAGGGCTGGAAGCCCACGGGGGCGATGCGGTAGATGCGCCCGCGGTCGCGGCCGCTCTTCAGATCGATGAGCTGCACGACATCCAGCGGCAGGTGAACCGACTCGATGTACTCCCGGTACATGTCGAGGATGTACAAGGTGCCGTCGGGGGCGCTCACCAGGTTCACCGGCCGGAACCAGATGTCCGTAGAGCGCACGAATTCGGTGTTTTGATCGGCCCGGACCGCCTTGAAGGTGGCGCCGTCCGGAAGAAGCTTCCTCCGATGCACCACGTGGGTGACCGAGCAGCCGGTGAAGAGGTTCCCCTGGAACTCCTTCGGGTAGGCGGCGCCGCGGTAAACGGTGACGCCGGCTCCGGAGGTGACGACATCGTGGCTCACGGCGGCGCTGGCTGGCGGCAGGTAGTTGGTGGCGATGCGGCGGCTGCTGCGGACGACGCGCCAGGCCTCGAGCGGGCTGATGCGGAAGATGCCCGTTCCGCCCTCGGCGATGTCCTTGATCGTCCGTGCCACCGGCAGGTTGGGATTGCGCGCCAGGTAGTGCTGCGGCAGGACGACGTGAACGGCGGGCTTGGACTGGTCGCAGATGAAGCGGTTCCCCCAGTCGTCGAAGGTGTTGCCGAACTGCTCGCCGCCGCTCTGGGCTTCAAACTGACCGGTGACCGGATCGAAGCGGAAGTCCTGCCCCTGGATGGAGAGGCCATCGGCCTCCGGCCGATCGGCGGGGCGGATCGTGCCGCCGTTCTTCGAGCCCGAGCCGTAAATCTTGTGGTCCAGGCCCCAGATGAGATTGTTGGCCGCCCCCTGCTCATCGCCGGTTCCGAAGCCGGTGTAGATTTTTTTCTTCTCGTCGGCAATGCGATCGCCGTCGGTGTCCTTCAGGTACCAGAGGTCCGGCGCGGCGGCGACGAATACCCCCCCCTTCCAGGGGGCGATGCCCGAGGGCCACAGGAGATGGCCGGCGAAGATGGTGCTTTTCTCGAACTTGCCATCGCCGTCGGCATCCTCGAGCAGGCGCACCTTCCCCAGGGGCGGCTCGCCGGCCTTGGGCTGGTAAGGGTAGTCGTTCATCTCGCCGATGTACAGGCGGCCGTCCTCGTCGAAGCAGCCGGCGATGGGATCGGTCACCATGGGCTCGCAGGCGGTCAGCTCGAGGTGGAAACCGCTCAAGGTATGGATCGTCTTCATCGCCTCGGCCCGCTCCATGGGCGGCACGGGCTTGAGAAACTCCTTCAGGGGCGGCAGGGCTCCTTCTTCTCCTGAGGCGGGTTGGCCGGGAGCGCCGAAGGTTGCCGTCAAGACCAGCAGCATTGCCGTCAGCGAGGCTTTCATCGCCCTCGTCTCCCGCTCACGCCCGGCCGGCCCGCAGCAGGCGCTCGCCGGCCTGGTGGAGGACCTCGTCCTTGGCGGCGAAGTGGAAGCGGATCAGGTGGCGGCCGAGGCCGGGATCGGAGTAGAAGCTCGAGCCGGGAACGCCCGCGACTCCGAAGTCGGCGACCAGCTTCTCCGCGAAGGCGGCGTCGTCCTTCACCCCCCAGCGCTGGGCGATTCCGCCGATGTCGCAGAGGATGAAGTAGCTCCCCTCGGGCGGCAGGGGATTGAAGCCGGCGCGCTCGAGGTAGTCGAGGAGAATGCCGCGCTTGCGGGAGTAGTCGAGCTTGAGATGCTGATAGTATTCCGGCGGCAGGCGGAGGGCCGTCACGCCCGCTTCTTGGAGGGGGGCCGGCGCGCCGACGGTGAGGAAGTCGTGCATCTTCCGGATGCCCAGGGACAGCTCCGGAACGGCGATGGCGTAGGCGAGGCGCCAGCCGGTGATGGCATACGTCTTCGAGAGGCCGCCGATGGTGATGGTGCGCTCCGCCATTCCCGGCAGTACGGCGATGCTCACGTGCTCGCGCTCGCCGTAGAGGATGTGCTCGTAGATTTCATCGGTGATGGCCAGGCAGTCCCAGCGCCGGCACAGCTCCGCGATGGTCTCCAGCTCCCTCCGGCTGAAGACCTTGCCGGTGGGATTGTGGGGGGTGTTGAGGATGACCGCCCGCGTCCCGGGCCCGAAGGCCGCCTCCAGCTCATGGGGCTTCCACTGGAAGTCCGGCGCGCGCAAGGGGACGAAGCGCGGCCTGCCGCCGGAGATGATGGCGCCGGGGCCGTAGTTCTCGTAAAAGGGCTCGAAGACCACCACCTCATCGCCGGGATCGATCACCGCCAGGAGCGAGGCCACCATCGCCTCGGTGGCGCCGCAGGTGATGGTGATCATGGTCTCTGGATCGGCCGCGATGCCGTTGTAGCGCTTCACCTTCTCCGCCACCGCCTGGCGCAGGCGGGGCGAGCCCCAGGTGATGGAGTACTGGTGGTAGCCGCCCCGCAGCGCTTGATGGGCGGCCTCGAGGACCTCGGGCGGCGGGTCGGTGCCCGGAAATCCTTGCGACAGGTTGATGCCGCCGTGCTGGTTGCAGAGGCGCGTCATGCCGCGGATCACCGACTCGCCAAACCTGGAAGCTTTCTGCGAGAGAAAGCGGCCGCGCCGGATTTCATCGGCTGGTTTGCTTGGCTGCATGGCCGTATTGTATCAAATGGAGCCCTTGAACTTTCCAGGGATTTTGGGATAATGGATTTTTCATGGGGTCCTGAACTGTTAGGAGTGTATGGTTTTATAGCGGATATTTCTGGTTGAAACTGAAAGCCGGCGGCGCTGAAGTCATCGGCTCTAGAACCCCGTGACCCCCCGAGTCCTTTCCCTCAAAAAAGAGATCGCCCGCATCCACGAGGTGGCGCTGCGCCGCCACCTCGGCGGCGAGAATCCCCGCCACGTGGTGCAGGGAATTTCCGATGGGGTCGACGCCCTGCTCCGCTCGGTTTTTTCCGAAGACCTGTTGTCCGTGGGGAAACACGTCGCCCTGGTGGCGGTGGGGGGATACGGCCGTCGCGAGCTCTGCCCGTTCTCCGACATTGACCTCCTGTTCCTCTGCGACGACCTCGGGCGCGCTGGCGCGGTGGTCGAGCGCATCGTCCGCAACCTCTGGGACGGCGGCCTGCAGTTGGGCCACTCGGTGCGCACGCCGGAGGAGTGCCTGAAATACATGAGGGACGATGACACCACCGCGGCCACCCTGCTCGAGTCGCGCTTCCTCGCCGGCAGCGAGAGCCTGATGCGCCGCTTCCAGGACAGCCTCAACCGCTTTCGCAAGCTTTACAAGGAAAAGTTCGCCCGCGCCAAGCTCGAGTGCCTGCGCCAATCGATCGAGGGCCCCGAGCGCACCATCTTCGTTACCGAGCCCGACATCAAGGAGGGCATCTGCTGCCTGCGCGACATCCAGCACATCCTCTGGATCGAGCGGGTGCGCCGCAACGTCCTCGACTTCAGCGACATCGCCAGCCACGGCGGTTTCTCTTTCCAGGAGGTGGAAAAGCTCGAGGCCGCGTACCGCTTTTACCTGAGGGTGCGCTGCGAGCTGCACTTCCTCAACGGCCTGCGGCAGGACATTCTCGAGCTCGATTCGCAAGTCGACGTCGCCCGTCACCTCGGCTACGCTGATGACGATGAAGGGCGGGGCATCGAAAAGCTGATGAGCGACTACTACCGCCACGCGCGCAACGTCCACAGCTTCGCGCGCTACTACCTCGAGACCAAAAGCCGCGGCAACCGCTTCCTGACGCGGCTGCGCTACCGGGTGTTCTCTTCCAGGGTCAGCTCCTTCCTCTCCATCCTGGATGGACGGCTTTACCTCTCGGAGGAGCCGGCCGACACCGCCACCCGCCTGCCGGAGCGCTTCCTGCAGATCTTCGAGATCGCCCAGAAGCACGATGCCGAGTTGAGCCAGACGCTGTGCGAGTGGATCCGGCGCAAGCTTTCCGAGGCCCAGGTCGACTTCAGCCGCTCGAGCGATGTCGACCGCACCTTCCTGAAGATCCTGCGCGAGGGTCGCAACACCGGGCGCATCCTCTCGGCCATGCACGAGACCGGCGTGCTCAGCCGCATCCTGCCGGAGTTCGAGAAGCTCTCCTGCCTGGTGACCTTTGACGGCCACCACCAGTTCACCGTCGACGAGCACACCCTGCAGGCGCAGCGCGAGCTCGACCGCATGGAGAGCGATCCCAACTATCCGGAGCCGGAGTTCCGCAAGGTCCTCGAGCGCATTCCCGACCGCCTGCCGCTGCGGGTGGCGCTGCTCCTTCACGACATCGGCAAGTCCGTGCCCGGCGCCCACGACTCCGAGGGGACCGAGGCGGCGGTGGTGATCTGCGAACGGCTCGGTCTCAGCGAGGAGCGGGCGGCCGTGGTCGAGTTCCTCATTTACCGCCATCTCCTGATGTACCAGTACTCGGAGCGCATGGACTTCAACGACGAGAAAACGATCGCCTCCTTCGCCAACCTCGTCGGCAGCCGCAAGAACCTCGACATGCTTTACTTGCTCACGTACATCGATATCCACAGCGTCGGTCCAGGCACCTGGACCGCCTGGAAAGGGGTGCAGCTCTCGGAGCTGTACCAGTTGACCGCCATCCATCTCGAGACCGGCAAGCTGCCCACCGCCGACGTCGCCGCCAACCTCGACGCCTCGGGCATCCAGGAGGAGAAGCGGCAGGCCATCCTCGAGCACACGAAGCTCATCAACAACCCCGCTTACCAGCGCGAGATCATTCCCGAGCGCATGTTGAGGCATATCGAGATGGTCGAGGACTTCCGCAAAGAAGGCGTCCCTCAAGTGCGCTACGACCAGGGGGTGGGATTTACCCAGGTCACCTTCTGCGCCCAGGACCGGCCGCACCTCTTCGCCGACCTCTCCGGGCTGCTCCTCTCCGAGGGGCTGAACATCCTGGGAGCGCGCATCTTCTCCCGCAGCGACGGCATCGCCCTGGACCTCTTTCACGTGGAGATCGCCGACAACTTGAGGGTCGACATCAACACGCGGGTGGCCAGCTTGCAGCAAAAGCTTCGCAAGATCGAGAGGGGCATCGCGCGCATCGACGATTTGATCTCCGACCGGGCGCGGCGGTACCGTTTCAAGCCCTCGCGCAAGCCGCTCTTCTCGCCCCGCGTCGAGGTGCACGATGAGCTTTCCGATGCCGCGACGGTGATCGAGGTCCACGCCGGCGACCGCCTCGGCCTGCTCTACGATCTGGCGTGCACCATCGCCAACCTGGGGCTCGACCTGCGGACGGCGAAGATCTCGACCATGATCGACCGCGCCCATGACGTGTTTTATGTCGTCGAGGCGGGCGGGGGGAAAGTCAAGGACCCCAGCCGCCTCAAGGAAATCGAAGAAGCCATCGCCGAGGCTGCCCGCTGGCAGGACCCGCGCGAGGCCCGAAGGGAGGAGCCGGTGGCTCTTCAATCTAAAAGCAAGGAGGACTCGCAATGAAGTACATCGTTGCCATCATCCAGCCTTCGCGGCTGGAAGCCGTCAAGGAGTCGCTGAGCAAGGTGGAGGTCTTCCGCCTCACGGTCAGCGATGTCCAGGGGATCGGCCGCCAGAAAGGCCACACCGAGGTCTACCGCGGCCACGAGTACCAGGTCAACCTCATCCGCAAGGTCAAGCTGGAGATCGCCGTCAACGAGGAGTTCGTCGAGCCGACCGTCGAGGCCATCATCAAAGCCGCCCGCACCGGCGAGGAAGGGAAGATCGGCGACGGCAAGATCTTCATCCTGCCCCTTGAAGAAGTGCTGCGCATCCGCACCGGAGAGCGAGGTTCGGAAGCGATCTGAAATGAAGGCCACAGCGAGTGCTGGGATCAACAGCGCTTCGATTGGCGAATCCTGCCGGTTTATTTGTCACGTGAACAGCTTGACGAAACCTGCCAGGCGAAATGGAGGGAGGGGTCCGAGCCGTGGCCGTGGGGGCAATTCGAGCTGCTCAACCACCATTTCATTCAAGAGAGCAAGAAAAGAGTGACGATGCAACACCATCCATTCCAGAAGAATTTCAGCGGGGGAGTTCGGGGCTGGTTCCTGGCCTTATCCATCTTCATCGGAATTCTGGCGGCGCCGCTTCTGGCGCAGACGCAGCCTCAAGCTCCAGGAGGGGCGGCGCCGGCGGCAGCCCCGGAGGCCGCTGCGACAGCGGCGAACTGGACGCCGGATCCAGGCCATACGGCCTGGATGCTCGTCTCCACGGCGCTGGTTCTCCTCATGACCCCCGGGCTGGGTCTCTTTTACGGGGGCATGGTGCGCTCGAAGAACGTCCTCGCCACCATGATGCACAGCTTCTTCGCCATGGGGCTCATCGTCAGCCCGATCTGCTACTTCGGCGTTTCGGTGCTCAAGGCCAAGCTGGGCTACGATGACTCGCTCGATGCCTTCGGCATCCACGGCCTCGGCGGCACCACCGGAGCCCTTTGCACCGGCATTTTCGCCGATGGGGCCTTGGCGAAGAACGCCGGAGGCGTCGCCGGCCTGATTCCGGGGCGCGACTTCACGCAGCTAAAAGCGCAAATCATTGCCACCGCGGCCACCTGGGTGTTCGCCATCGTCATGACGGCGGTCCTGGTGATCCTCCTCAAGAAGACCATCGGCATCCGCGTCAGCGAGGATGAGGAGATCAGCGGCCTCGACCTCACCCAGCACGGCGAGGTGGGCTACAACATGAGCTAAAGGAAATACACATTTCGAGACATCGATGAACGCTTTTATTTAAAAATGAGGTTCATTCCATGGGCAAAGCGATGGTCATCATTTCTTCCAGCGTGATCTTCTGCCTCCTCGGCCAAGTCGCCGGCTACGTCGCCGCCGATTACCTGAAGGAGCGCCAGAACTTCGACAGCGAATTGCTCCTCCTCATCCTGCTCGCCTCCCCCGCGCTGGGCGCGGTCTTCGGGCTCATCCTCGGGCTGGTGGCGGCCAAGGCCGGCAAGTGGCCGGAAAACAAGGAGTGAATTCACCCTGCCGCGGCGGAAACCATATAATCTGGGAATCACTGTCAAATATTGTGGGAGTTATGTACTCGATTGAAGTACTTGCTGAAACCGGCGGGGTAGGCTTTGAAAGGCTTCCGTGTAAGAGCGTTCTAGCGGCAATCTCACGAACTCATGCGGAAGCAAAAAAACCGGCATTTCTGGCAGGGAGTCTCCAACTTTAAGAGGGACCACATGCGCCCGCACCACTTTGTCCTCAAGAACTTGGTAACTGACCGCCTGAAGGGTCCGATCTGGGGGAAGTACTGGAGCTTTTATTCCATGAGCGAGCGAGATTTGCTGATGGAATCCTTGAGGCACTATCGGAGTCGGAGGATGGAGATCGATAAAAACCAGGTGAATTCCTTGCCTCAGAGCAGTGAGCGACTTGGCGGTGAACTGGCTGGACCGAAGTTCTGAATCTTTGTTTGCTTTGGAGACGAGTTCAATAATAGCCACCACTTTATCATCACGCAAATGGCTCCGGATGATTAAATGCCGCGCCAGAAAGGTATAGGGTTCCGGAGGATCCAGTTCTTGCACAAGCACTGTTGAAGGAGCAAGGGCAACGGGAGCTTCCTGGGTGTCCTTTCGAATGCGTTTTGAGTTTTCATCAGTTCCCATCCCCTCCGATTCGAGCCATTCCAGAGTCAGGACATCCGGCACCGCGCTGCCAAGCACCGGTTCTGCCAGAGCGTAAAAAGTCCCCGGAAGCAGCTCCTCATTCAAGATGCTTTGAAGCCTTCCTATCCAAACGATGTGGAGACCGTGAAAAATACCCGCATCTCCTCGGCTCCAATCATGAATCGGCATTGTGAAGAATCCTGAAAAGATGAACTAAGGGTACTCCGAGCGTGTGTTGAACATTCATAAGAATGAGTTTAACAGAAAATTAGCTAATGGTAAATTCTACTTTCGTTCAGCTCGCCTGTTCTGGGGGGGATTACCAGGAGGTTTCTTTTCGCGGTCGGGATGGTGTCCGGTCAGCGCACTGAGTAAAAGATACACAGGTGAGGCTATCGGCGGTTGCATCGGCCCCGCAAGCATCGTGGGGATCCGCGGGCTTCGGCCCTCGCATGAACAGTAGCTCAGGTTGTTGATGGGGTCCGAGATGTCCACGACGCCGCCACCATCGACGTCGCCTCTCTTGAAGAGCGGTGGTGGCGGCGCGGCGCGCCGGATGTGAATGCCGGCGATCGCGGGATCCTCCTGCGGGCTGCTGCCGCCGAGGTCCTGGAGGGTGATGTCAACGATGTCTTTGTCGAGGACCTTGTAAGGCCCTCGGGCCAGGGCAGTGCCCCAGATGCTGTTGGGGAGCGGATTGTGGGCGACGCGGCTCGCCTCGACGTGCGGCGAGAACTGGTCCTCGACGACCGGCGTGGCGCTGTACTCCACGGCCGCCTTGGGGAGGTTGGCGAGAATGTCTTTCGGCCTTTGCCGGAGATCGCTCAAGAGCGTATCGAGCCAAGCCGCCCCTAAAATCCACGGATCGCGGGCCTGGTCTCCGAGCTTGTCGATCAGCCGCCGCAGAACTTTCTCAGCCTGGACGGGCTCGCCGGAAGCGCGCAGGCATTCGGAGAGCCGAAGCGCCGGCTCGACGCTGGCGCTCTTCTCCGCTGCCACCGCCGTGAACTTCGCCGCCGCCTCGCGATATTTTCCGGCTTTTTGAAGCAGCCGGCCTTCAAGGTAAGCGGCCAGATCGGAGGCTTGACCTGGAAGAGCCCATCGCCGGCGACCGAGACGCTCAAAGATCTCGGAACGACGCTGTCGGAAAATTCAGCAGAACAATCTCTTTTTTTTTCTGGGATCAAAGAATAGGTTTCAGGCGCCTGAATCCTTGATCTCGGACCAAATCTTGGCGAAAATAACCATCTGTGTACAACTCTCTAATGCGCCGGTCCGTGGTGAGCGTCTGCCTGTCCCTCTCCATCCTCGCCCTCTTCGTCGGCGCGGGTCTCTGGCTGCTCCATCGCGGCGACAGCGAGCCGGCCACGGGCGATCGACCGGGCGGAGCGGACGTCCCGATCGGCGTCGAGCGCTTTCCGGAAAAGGGGCTGGCGGCCGGAGCGGCGCAGGCCGAGCCCACGCAGGACTCCGCCGGGTCGAACCCCGCGGTGGAAGTTTCCGGTCCGGCGATCGGCGGCTCCGAGCTGCCCGTAGCCATCGAGGGCAGGGTGACCGACGCGAGCGGGAACGGCGTCGTGGGCGCGCGCGTCGCCGCCGTCGAGCGGAAGGCCTTGATGGAAGCCATCGAGAAGGATGCGAAGCGGCTCGACCGTGAGGCCCTCGAGGCGCTGCGCGCCTTTCAGCGGTCGCTGGTTGACGTCGCGAGGCGCCTGCCGTCGTGCCTCACAGCCGCGGACGGGACATACGCGCTCCGCGGACTGCCCGCTGGTGACCACCGCGTCGTCGTCACGCACCCGGAGTTCCTCGCGCACAGGGAAGGGGGCTGGATCCTCGTCGAGACCGGAAGAAAGACCCGGTACGACGTGGAGCTCGCCGTGGGGCACGCGATCTCCGGCCTGGTCCACGATACGAAGGGCGGTCCGATCGCCGGCGTGCGGGTCCGGGCGACTCCGGCCGACAGGGCGCGCCTGAAAGGCCTCGGCAAGCTCGTCCAGATTTTCCTCGACCAGAGCGAGGGGGCATCGCTCCTCGAGGCAAGCCCCGTGGAAACGGACTCGCTCGGGGCTTTCCGCTTGACCTCGCTCGAGCCCGGAGCCCACGACCTTCGCCTCGTCAAGGAGGGCTACGCGTGGGGCGAGGCCCGCGGCGTGCCTTCGGGGACCGAGGATGTTCTCGTCGCGCTCGAGCCCGCGATCCGCATCGCGGGTCGCGTCGTTTCTCCAGCAGGCGAGCCCGTCGTCTCGGCAACGATCGTTCTGCGCGAGCCCGAGCGTGATATTCAGGGGCCCGCCGGGCCCATGGCCGTGGCCTTCGTCGATGTCGATCTCTTCGGAGAGAAGGAGCGCGGCGCCGCGAGCGACGAGAAGGGTCGCTTCGCCCTCGAAGCCTTCTCCAGGGGGGCGTATGACCTCATCGTCCGCGCGGAGGGATTCCCCGAGCACCGGAGAGAGGTGGCGATCGAGGGCGCGCCGCTCGATCTCGGCGACATCATGCTCGCGGAGAGCCAGGAGATCGCCGGCACGGTGCTCTCGCCCCATGGCCGGCCGGTAGTTGGGGCCGAGGTCTGGGTGCCGAAGCCCCCCCTCCGCAGGGAGGACCGGGACTCGCGCCGGCTCTCCGTCCTGGAAGCGGGGCCGTCATCGAGCATCGCGCGCTCGCAGACGAACCAGCGCGGCGCGTTTCGCCTCACCGGTCTCGGCGGAGACAGCCATGAGGTTGTGGTCCTCGCCGCAATGTATCCGGGAGATCTCCTGGAGAGCGTCGCCGCGGGTCGCCGCGGCCTGACCATCGCGCTCAAGCGCGGCTTGACCATCCGGGGGAGAGTCGTCGACGCTGAGAGCGCCGATCCTGTTCCTGGGGCGCGGGTCGGCGTCGAAGGCGGAGCGACCCACGAGCAGATCGCGGACGAGGACGGCCGCTTCGAGCTGCGGGGAGTGAGCCTCGAAGGGGAACAGACCTTCGGCGGGAGCATCGTCGTCCGGGCCTCCATCGAGGGATACCGGGAGGCGCGGCAAACGGTGGCCTTCCCGGATCCTGTGGCCGCGCCGGTCGCCGAGGCCGAGCTCGCGCTCCGTCGGCCCGGGACGGAGGAGGTGGAGGCCAGGATCTCGGGCGTCGTGCGCGATGTCCACGGCGAGCCGATCGCGGACGCCCTGGTGTGGACCGAGGTCCCCGGCATGCCGCGGGCGTTCCTGCGCATGCTCCGGGGCGGCAAGACCGAGGAGGCGCGCACGGGCGCCGACGGCACCTTCGCCGTCCCGGCTCCCCGGCACGATCCAGCAGGACAGCGTCCGCCCGGGGAAGTACCGGCTCGAGCTAATCCACAAACGCAGAGCGCCGGATACGGGAGGCGAGTGGATCGTCGTGCCTCCGGAGAGCCGACCGTTGGGTGAGGTCGAGATCCGCGCCGGCGAGATGGCGAACTTCCAGGGCGAGGCGCCGTGACGGGCGACGGGCGGGCAGCCACTTCGGGGGGGAGTCCTTGGTGCTCACTTTCTTAATTCCGAATAAGGTTATAGCGGATCTTTTGCCTCCCTGCGGCGTTGCTCGGCCTCAGCGATACTCCGTCCCGTATCGCTTCCGGCCTCGCGCCTT
>JACQVS010000178.1 GCA_016209605.1 Planctomycetota bacterium | reverse complement strand
CCCGGAGGCTGAGCGCGACAGCGCGAAGACCGTAGGGGGCCGACGTAGCCTTATTAACGGAGAAATAAGGCGAGGAGGCCCGACGCCGAATGGCGCGCTTGCAGCCGGCCCCGTGCCTTCAAAAGAGCGGCAGAATGGTCTACTGGGATAGGCTCTTGGTCGCAGCGACTATTTTTTGGTGGTCGCCGAGTCGCCGATCTGGATTTCCTTCCCCGCCTCGCGGCTGAGGATGGTGCAGCCGGTGTGGTTGGTGTAGATCTTCACAGCCTTGAGGACGGCAACGCGCTCGCCGTTCCGCAGCACGGTAAATTGCATGTTCTTCAGCACCCCTTTGTCCTGGCCGGCGCCGAGGACCGCGATGCCTTCCTTGTCGTCCACCGCCCCGACCTTGGTCTCGATGGGCGCCTCCGGGTAAGCCGGCTCGGGCTCTTCCGGCGGTTTGGGCGGCGGATTTTCCACGCTTGCGGGAGCGGCCTCATTCGATGGCGGCGCGCTGGCGGGGGGGGGAGCGCCCTCCTTGCGGGCCAGCGAGAGCTCGTGCGACAGCTTTTGCTTCTCGAAGAGGAGCTGGGCTTTCTCGAGCTGCGCCTTGTCGCAGAGCAGCTCGGCCTTGGCGAGCTGCTGGGCGGTGTCTCGCAGCTCCGCGCCCAAGCGGCTCGTTTCCGCGGCCAGGAGGTCGTTGTTCTTCTTGAGCGTCTTCAGCTCCTCGACGCTGGTCTTGAGGTAGCTCTCCGAACCTCCCAGCTGCGTCTTCAGCTCGGCGAAGAGGGCTTTCAAACTATCCACGGCCCCCTGGAACTTGCCCAGGTCGACCGTCTTCGCCGCCAGATCCGCCTTGAGGGCTTCGATTTCCTTGGCGGAAGCGCTCTTGAGGGTTTCGATCTCCTTGGCGGCGGCGGTCTTCTCGCCGGCGAGGGCATCGCGCTCGGCCGTCAGCTTCTTCACCGCCTCGTTCAAGGCCGCCAACTGGCCGGAAAGCTTGGCTTGCTCGTCCGCCAGGGCCTTGTTCTTGTCGGTTTGCGCCTGGACTTGCGTTTGCAGGTCCTTTTCCTTCTGCCGCAAATCCTCCGTCAGCTTTTCGGCGCCGGCGGCGCGCGCCTCGAGGTCCGAGCGCTCCTTATCCCAGACCTTGGCCTCCTTGTGATGGGAGTCGATCTGGCTGAGGGCATCGTTCAGATGGTTGAGCAGGATCAAGGTGGCGGGAATGAAAAACAGCGCTCCCGCCAGGATGATCAGGAGCAGAACGCCTCTCTGCAGGGCCAGCAAGAACGCCCCCTTCTTGATGCCCGCTCGGGACTCGCCCAGTAGGTGACCGGCGTTAGGGGTGGTCATGCAGGTAATTATCCCATAAGGGCCGGTAAAGATGAAGTGTCCAGGGAAAAATCGGTCGCAACGACAAAATTTTCCTAAAATTCATCGGCGCGACTGATTTTTCGAATCTGTGACCAAGGTCTCACCGGACTTCCGCTGGAGCCTCGAAGAGGAAAACCGTGCCGTCGAAGTTGGCGGTGGCGGCCCACTTGCCATCGCTCGACAGCGCCACGCCGTGCACGATGGCGGCCACCTTCCTCTGCGCCAGGCTCTTTCCCTGGTCGAGGTCCCAGACCATGAGGTTGCCGCCGTAGTCCGCCGACAGGACCTTGGGCTTTCCGGAGGCCAGCTTCAGGTCCATCACCCAGTGGGGATGCCCGCTCAGGACCTGCGCCTTGCCATCGTCGATGTTCCAGCGGCGGAGGGTGCGGTCGGAGCTGCCGCTGACGATCGATTTGCCGTCGGCGGTGAAAGCCAGGCCGAAGACGCCCTCCTCGTGGCCCGAGAACTTCTTCAGCTCGGCGCCGTCGGCGGCGTTCCACAGCTTGACCAGCTTGTCATAGCCCCCCGACGCCAGCGTCTTGCCGTCGGGGCTGAAGGCGACGCAGTAGACGCTCGAATCGTGGGCGGCGATGGAGCGGACTTGCTTCCCTTCGGCGGCGCTCCAGAGTCGCACCGTCTTGTCGGCGCCGGCCGAGGCGATGAGCTGCCCGTCGGGCGAGAAGGCCGCGGCATGGATGAGGTTCTCGTGCCCGGCGAGCGTCTTCAGAGCCTCGCTGGAAACGCTGCGCAGCGCCAGGATGTCGTTCCAGGGCCCGCCGGCGTAATACCTGCCATCCGTTGCAGCGGCCGCCGCCAGCACCTCCGCGGGAGCGGCGAAACTGCCTGTGGAGCCGCCGCTCCCCGCATCCCACGCCTTGAGGGTCTTGTCGGCGGATCCGGAGGCGATCGCCTTGCCATCGGAGCTGAAGGCCACCGCCAGCACCGGCCCCTCGTGGCCAGCGAGGCTGCGGATCTCCTTCTTGTCGGCGGCGCTCCAGAGGCGGACGGTCTTGTCCTCGCCGGCGCTGGCGAGGACTTTGCGGTCAGGGCTGAGGGCGAGGGCCAGCACGGCCCCGGCATGGCCCGAGAGGGCGGCGGCTTCCTTCCCATCGGCGATGTTCCACCAGCGGACTTTTCCATCGGCGCAGGCGCCGGCGAGGACGCCGTTGTCGAGGAACGCCACTCCCTTGACCGCCCCGCCCGGCCCTTGCAGCTTCGCCAGCTCTGCCTTGCTCTCGGCGTTGAAGACGCGGACCGCGCCTGAAGGGCCGGAGATGGCGAGCTTCGCGCCGTCGGGGCTCCAGGCCGCCGCCAGCACGGGCTCTCCCAGCCCTTCCATCGACCAGAGCCTGGCGCCGGGCTTGACCGCGGCCGCTTCGGGCTTGGGCTCGCCGGCCTTCAGGACGGCCGAGAGGACCGGCGTGAGCACGAAGTCCGAGCTGGTCGCGGCGGCGTTGTGCCCTTCGATGGCCAGCACGTTGTCCCCGCCGACCAGCTTGCCGAGGTGGGGAGTGAGGTCGATCGCCGCCTCCATGGGCTCGGTCGACGTGGCGGCGGCGGCGGTGTTGGCGGGCGGATTTCCCTCGACGTTGGAGCGACCCACCTCGGCGCCGTTCAAGTAAGCGACGAAGCCATCGTCGATCAGCACGCGGATCGCCAGCTTCTCGATCCGCTTGGGATCGGCCACCTTGAATCCCTTGCGGATGTACAAGGTCAAATACCCGTTGGCCATGTCCGGCAGCGGTGTCTTCACGGTCTTGAGTTCCTCTGGGTTGCTGCTGTAGCCGAAGCCCGACTCGCCGCTCATCCACTGGGAGTCGTCGAAGCCCGGCCTGGCCCACTCGGCGGGCGGCGCCGCAGAGCCCTTGAAGTAGCGCCAGGGCTCGCCGGCTTTCACCAGCTCGGCGGCTTCGCCGGGGGCTGGCGGAGGCGGCGGCGTGGCCGCGGCGATGAGGTGGAGGGTCTGGTCGGTGCAACCAACCGACAGCCTGGCGCCGTCGGGGCTGAAGGCCAGGGCGGAGGGGAGGCCGGCGAAAGGGGCGATCTCGAACTCCGGCTTTCCAGAAGCGCGGTTCCACACCCGCACCGTTTTGTCGTCTCCACCGGAGGCCAGAAGCCGGCCGTCGGCGCCGAGGGCCAGGGCGCGGACGGGGCTGTTGTGGCCGGCCAGGATTTCCGAGCCGCTGGTCGGCACCGGCCAGAGCTTCAGGGTTTTGTCATCGGCCCCCGTGACCAGGGTGCGGCCATCGGGGCTGAAGGCGATGCACAGGACTTTACCGGTATGTCCCGCCAAGGTGGCGGCCAGCGCGCCATCGCTTGCCTTCCAGAGCTTGGCGGTCTTGTCGAAGCTCGTCGAGGCGAGCAGGAGGCCGTCGGGGCTGAAGGCCACCTGGTAAACCGTCTCGACGTGGCCTTTGAGCGTTTTGAGGGCGGCGGCGGGAATCTCTTGACCGCGGGCGTCTTGACTGAACCACAAGAAAAAAATGGACCAAACGGCGAGCGGGATAGTCTTGCGCATGGAGATCTCCTTCCAACATTAATGGCCAAAGCTAACTTCAGACCTTTCAGATCTACGCCAAGCATCGTGCCTTTTCGGAAAAAGAAGGTCAACTTTTAAAATCTTCTCTTCAAGATTTTGGAGGTCTGCTCCGAAGAATAAGACATGCCAGAGCCCGCAGCAAAAATGAACCTCCTGATCGTGGAAGACAGCCCGGTAATCGGCACCTTGGTGCGGAAAATATTGGAGCGGCTCGGTCCCCACATCCAGTTGGTGGCGGCGCTGAATGGCAAGCAGGGGATCGAGGAGGCGAAAAAAGAGCGGCCGAGCCTCGTCATCCTCGACTGGATGATGCCCGAGTACGGCGGCGAATATTTCCTCAAGGAACAGTGCCATATCCCGGAGATCGCCAATGTTCCGGTATTCGTCCACACCGGCCTCAAGGAAGAAGACCTCAAAAATATCATCAAGAATTATCCGGCGGTCAAATCCTTCATCCGCAAGCCCATCATCCCCACCAAGTTGTTTGCAAAGATCAAGACCTTCCTGGACGACAACGGCCCGAAACCGCAAGGGTGAGCACCAGCAAGCGTGAGACCGCTTATCTCACCACCGGCAGCGTTCCCCGCGTCACTCCCACCACCCCGAACTGATTCTCGACGTTGAGCTCGCGGAAAAGCCGGCGCGGCGCGATTTCTCCGGCGAGGGCGCCGCGGTAGCGCTGGATGACGCCGCGGGCTTGCGCCGCGTTCTCCCCCAACAGCTCCACTCGAAACCGCCGGCATCCGGCCTTGCGAAAGCGCTCGAGGTACTCGGCGGCGCTTTGAGGGCGGTCGTTGAAGACGGTGTTGCGGCAACCGATGTCCGCGAGCACCGGATGGACGCGGCCGGTGCGGTCGCGCAGCGCGATCCCGTGCCGCTCGCAGGGGCGGCCGCAGTTCGTGGAGTCGGTGCCGCTCGAGAGGGCGGCCGCGAAGACGCAGTGCTCCATGTGGAACATCGGCAGGTGCTGGTGGACGACGATCTCGAAACGATCGGCGGGGAGGAGTGGGGCGCGGTCCGGCCGGGGCGGGACCAGCATGGCCAGCAGCTGGTGGATGTTGAGATCGTAGCTGGGGGTGAGGAAATCGAGCCCGTGCTCGAAGAGCACGGCGGCGGTCAAGGCGTTCGAGGCGTTGAGACTGAAGTCGCCGATGAGGAGGAGCGATCGGGCCGCGGCATCCCCTTCCTCCCTCGCTCGGACGATCCTCTCCAGGCCCCCCAGGTGGCGCGCCAGGATGCCGGCGGGCTTGAGGTCCAGGAGCTTCCGGATGATCGGCGCCTCGCCCGGCTTGGCGAGGCGCGGGGTGGCGATCACGGGCTTGCGGCCGGCCTCGAGAACCCGTGCCACCGCTTTCGACAGCCCCACCAGCTCGAGGAAATCGAGGTAAATCCACTCCACCCCCTCGGCAAGGGCGGCCTCGACGTGCGCGGGATTTCGCGCCATGACGCCCAGGTAAAGATCGGCGCTTGGCATCGGTTCCGGGGGGCTCGGCAGCTTCGCTCGCAAGCGCTCGACGGCGCCGCCCTCGAATGTCCGGTAGCGGGGGATGGCCTGGCGCTGCGCGAGGAGCGCCTCCACCAGCTCGCGGCGCATGCGGTTGAGTTCGGAGACCGGCAGCATCGCCGGCTCCGGGATGTCGACCTCGACCTCCTTCAGTGAAAAGATCGTCGGTCCCAGGCGGCCGAGCTGCTCGGCGAAGACCTCGCTGGTGAGCGGCTGGTTCCGGGCGGGCTCGAGGGGCACAGCGGAGAGCGCCTCGGCCTCGTGGCCGCCGTCGTCGCGGGCGGCAATGCGGAGCTTCTCCCCCGGGCGGCCGGAGGCTTCAAAGCTCAGCGCCGCTTTGCGGAGCGGCCTGCCCCCCGCGAAGGTGGCGCGCAGGCGCCGGTCGAGGGCAGGAACGGAGGTATTCAAGACGCGGGTGCCAATGGCGACTTTTTTCAAGTCGGGGCCGCGCTCCCGCCCGAAGCGCATCTCCACCTCGATCGGCCTCTCCGGGCTGGCTTCCTCCAGCTCGACCGCCTTCACGCTCTCGCCTTTCCGGCGGAGGCCGTAGACCGGGCCGCCCTCCTCGCCGGCCTCCGGGTCGGGGCCTTCAAAGAGGATGCCATCGCCCCGCTTGAGCGGCCCTGCCAGGGAAATGGTGGCGGCGCGGGCGGGGGGATCGAGCTTGAGGACCCGGCCGAGGTAGACGCCGCGCTTCTTGGGGCTGCGGCCCTCGACTAGCGCCTGGTGGTCCGTGCCGCCCAGGAAGCCGTGCGCCAGGCCGCGGGAGAAGGTCTGCTCCAGCTCGTAAAGTTCCCGCCGGAAAAGCTGCGGCTTGCCGGTCTCAAGAGTCCGGTCAAGGGCCCGGCGGTAGGCGGCGGTGACGCCGGCGACGTACTCGGGGCGCTTGAGCCGGCCTTCGATCTTGAGGGAGCGGATGCCGAGGCGCACCAGCTCGGGGAGTAGGTCCCAGGCGGCCAGGTCCTTGGGGGAGATCAGGTAGCGATAGGGTCCGAGGTCGCGCTGGACGCCGTCGACCACCAGATCGTACGGCAGCCGGCAGGCCTGGGCGCACTCGCCGCGGTTGGCCGAGCGCCCGCCCCACACCTCGCTGGTCAGGCACTGGCCGCTGTAGCTGACGCAGAGGGCGCCGTGGACGAAAACCTCGAGCTCCATATCCGTAGCGGCGTGGATCTTCTCGATGTCCTGGAGCGACAGCTCGCGCGCCAGGATGACGCGGCAGGCGCCGCAGCGGCGAGCGTACTCGGCCCCCTCGGCGTTGGTGACGGTCATCTGCGTGGAGGCGTGCACCGGCAGGTCCGGTGAGATCTCGCGGGCGAGGCGCGCCACGCCGAGGTCCTGGACGATCACCGCGTCGACGCCGGCCGCGGCCGCCTTGCGGATGCGGTCCTCGGCGGCCTCCAGCTCCTCCTCGAAAAAGAGGGTGTTGAGAGCGAGGTAGCCGCGGGCACCGCGCTGGCGGAGGTAATCCATGACCTCCGCCAGCGCCTCGAGGGGGAAGTTGGCGGCGCGGGCGCGGGCGTTGAACTCCCCCTTGAGGCCGAAGTAAACGGCATCGGCGCCGTTCTCGACGGCGGCGCGGAGGCAGTCCCAGTCCCCCGCCGGGGCCAGGATTTCGGGTCGTTTGAGGTCTTTAACGGCATACATATCAAACAGTAATCTTTAGTGAGTTTTCAAGCCCCGCGCCAGCTCCACTACCCGATTGACGATCTGGTCCTCGATCCGGCCTCGAAAGGGGCCGTAGATGCCGTAGTAGATCAGCGAGGAGTCGGCCTCGTAGCCGCCTTCCTTGAGGAGGCGCATGGAGGGGATGTAGCAGGGGACCTCATAAGCGTAGCCGATCATCCACGGGTTGCCTCCGCCGAGCAGGCGCTTGAGGCGGATGGCGTAGTCAACCACCACCTCGCCGGCCATGGCGACGAAGGTCAGGTCATCGCCCAGGCGGACCACCGAGAGGGGCAGCTTCACCGCGGCGGGGAGCGGCTTCCCATCCTCGAGCAACTTGAGGTAAGCCTGAGCGCGGGTGCGAATATGGTAATCGCCGCTCTTCCGGTCGGCCTCGAGGCGCTCCCGCGCCGGCGGATCGTTCAGGGGGAGGTCGAGCTCATCGAAGGCGAAGCGGATGGGGCCGTCCACCGCCTGGAGCGGCCGGTTGAGCACGCCGGCCACCGCGCCTGCCAGCTCGAGGCCGTGGCGCTTGGCGTCGACCAGGCGTCCGCGGGCCGAGGGATTCGAGTCGGCGCCCATGCCGGTAACGTACAGGGCGGAAGCGCCCGGATAAAGCGCTTCCAGGTGCTGGCGGGCGTAGCCCATGAAATCGGCGGAGACCACGTAAAACTCCTCGCCGGCGATGGTGGTGCCGTGGCAGGCGTAGCCGAAGAGGATCGCCCGCAACGCGCCGTCGAGACCGGCGATTTTCATGACCGGCACGTCCCAGTCGATCGGGCCATCGTAATTCTCGCCGAAGTCGACGGAGGACTCCTTGTAGACGCGGCGGTTCATGGCGAAGCGGGCGCGGCCATTGCCATAGCTCAGGCGGGCGGGCTTCAAGTCCGCGAGCGCCGCGCCGACGACCTCCACGAGCTTCTCCTTGAGGAACTGGCTGTACTTCTTGACCTTCTCCAGCTCCGCTTCCGGCATCTGGTACATGGCGATGATGGTCTCATCGAGGACCGGCGCCGAGTGGGTGTGGCTCGAGACGATGAGAATGCGACCCTTGTCGAGGCCGTGCAGCTCCTTGATCATGCCGTAAACCGGCGCGGCGAAGGCGCGGCTGACCTCGCAGTTGTCGAGAGCGATGAACGCCATCTTCTCACCCGCGCGGTCCTGGAGGGCGAGGGCTTGCACGACGAGATGGCCATCAACCCCTTCCGATGGTTTATTGCGTCCGGCGTAGCCCGCGAGCCAGATGGGCCCCTCGGGGGTGACGTCGCGGACGGCGAGGCCGGCGAGGAAGGGAAGCTCCTGGCCGTGGACGGGCGCAAGCGGACCTGAACATGAGCAGATGCGGAGAAACAAGGACAACCAGTGTAAAAACGTGCGCTTCATAACCACCTTTACGATTTCGGCCGAGATTTATTTGAAGAAACGGAACGGCTCCCATTTTGAAGGACGAGGCGGCTGGATTTCAAGAGCGTTCACTGACCGGCCCTCAAGAAACCAGTTTGCGGATCACCAGGAGCAGGATCACCACGACGAGACCCAGGACGCCCCAGAAGATCCAGGTGGTCTTTCCGGAAGCTTCTGCGCCCTCGAGCCAGCTTTTTTTGAGGATCTCCTCCTGCCCGAGGGCCGCCGGCTTCTTCTCGGCGGCCAGGATCCGGCCGGCGGCAAGGCTCAGGTCGTAGCGGGGGGCGAGAGCCTGGGGGTTGCCGTAATAGAGGAAGAGGTCGCCGCCGGCGGAGTTTTTGAAGTAAATTCGGCTGGCCAGGTAAAAGCCCTCGACCGCCTCCAGCTCGAGGGCGGGGTTGTCGCCGTTGTCGGTCTCGAGGTAAAGGGTGTCCCCCGAGAGCGGACTGGAAAGGCGCAGGACGAGCTTCTTCGCCGGCCGCTCGGGGGCCTGCTCCCAGGAGCTCCGCGACAGGAAACGCTGGCTCTTTTCGCCGCGCCGGCCGGCGACTTCTTCATAAAGCATCATCTCCCGCTTGAACATCGGCGTCTTGGCGGTAAACCCCAGCCTTTCGACCGGAAGCGCCGGCCGCGGCAGCTTGATGGCCCACCGGCTGTGCCTGGGCTTCCCCGGATCGTTGGCCGGCGCGACCGGCGGCGCCAGCGAGCGGGAGATGGCGGTGCGCTCGAGGAGGTACGGGAGCTGCTGGCCGCCTCGCGCCAGGCGCAGGTCCTCGAGGCCCGGCTTCGCCCGCGACAAGACCTCGAGGTCGAGCTCGAGCTGCTGAATCTGGAGGCCTCCAGCCGAGCAAATTACCGGTTTGCGGAATTTCCAGGGCGAGACTTCGAGTGGCGCGCCGGCCTCCAGCGCATCCGGGACCGCCTCCGGGATCCGGTACGCGGGATTGTCCGCCAGGCCCGAAAACGGAACCGCGAGGACTTCCAGATCCTTCAACTGGGAGCCGAGGGAGGCGAGGTCGTAGCGCGGCGCCGGGCAAAGGCTGTTTCCGGAGAGCAGGTGGAACTTGCCGGCCTGCGCCGCGTGGAAGATGAGAAAGACCGGCCGGCGCCTGGCCTTGAAGCCGGTGATGGCGAGCGGCGGGCTGTCCTGGTTGTGAATCAAAAGGAGCAGCTCTCTCGATGGAGCCTGCGCTTCCACCGGCACGATGAGGTTCGCGGCGGCGGACCGCCCGGCGTCGCTCCAGCGGTAGATGGCGCCGCCGGCGATGGAGGTCTCCCGGATCTCGTTCTCTTGAATCTGCCGCGCCGCCACGTCCACCTGCCGCGTGAAGATCGCATCGGCGGCCTCGAGCTCGAGGCTGGCGATGCGAAGATGGGCGGCTTTCAAGTTCAAGGCGATGCGCGTCTGGCCGGCGATCTCGGTTTTCTCGCCGGCCTCGACCGCCAGCGGCTCCGTGGGAGTTTCCTCGATGCTTTCGTGGACCTGGGCGCCCGAGAACGGAACCGGCGGGGACATCTGGTCATCGACGGTGATCCGGAGGTGAGGCCGGATGCCGGGCGGCAGCTTGAGATAGAGCTGGCTCGGTCCGCCCGCCTGGCGGAAGATGGGCAGGCCTTGCGCCAGGGATTGCCAGCGGGACTGATCCTCGGAGATCTCAAGGCGCACCGCCTTGAGGAAGCTTTCCGCCGGGGTGATGAGGGTCACTCCCTCGATCGGGCTCCGGGTGCCGGTCTCGATGAGGAGAAGGGTGCCGGTGGGGGCCAGCTGGGCTTGAAACCTTTTCACGTCGCGCACCTTCTTTTCGGCGGGGAGGGAAGGCCGGAGGAGGTAAGGGACTTCCTTGCCCCCCTCGTCGTAGAGGCGCAGGTCCTCAAGGTCAGGGCGGGCCGCATCCAGGGTCGCGATCGGGAGATCGATCTTGACCAGACCCGGTGCGCTGACCGGGAAGGACTGCGCGCGCTTCCAGCCGGAAGGCAAGTCAACCATCCAGGCTGGAAGCGCCGCCGAGAATAGGCTGGAGATGACCGCAATGGGGATAACTCTTTTCATTTTGAAGTTTCGATCTTTTCTGGTGTCGCCGCGGCCGCCAGGAACCGCTGATAGGCGAAGGAGGCCACGATCAAGATGACCGCCACGGCGATGAAAGCCGCGATGCGGTAGAGCTGTTCGAGCTGCCGGAGATCGTAAAAGAACAGTTTCACCAGAATCACTCCATAGAGGCCGAGGCTGGCGTACCGCGCCGCGCCGATCCGCTTCACCATGCCGGCGAGGAGGAGGATGAAGGCGAAGACCGACCAGGCGATGGTGTAGGTCATGTTCTGGCCGAGGTTGTTCGACAGCTCGAACCGCAGGACCGGCCCCTCGGAGAAGTAATCGACGATCTCGAGGTTGAGGAGCAGGAAGGCCAGCACGGTTCCGAGGGTGTGGTGGAGCGCCGCCAGGTTGAGCCTGCCGAGGAGATGGCGCGGCGGCGCGAGCAGCTTTCCGGCCGCGAAGAGGCATACGGTGACGATGCCGTAAGTGTAGAGGTACCAGTTGAACACGCGGGTGTCGCTGCGGCGGTAGTATTCGAGGACGAAGGGATTCAAGGACAGGCGCGTGAAGGCGGTGGCCAGCAGGGCGGCGCCGGTCAGGCGCAGGCCGGGATGGGGGACGCGCCGGAAGAGCCAGAGGAGCGCCATGCCCTCCAGGGCCCAGGCGATGGTCAGCCACTGCCGCTCGAACTGGATGGGGAAGATCAGGGTCACGAAAAAGAGTGTGCCGCCGCCGAACCAGGCGAGCAGAGCGTTGCGAAGAGGATGGCCGGGAGGGAAGCGGCGCGCCACCACGGCGAGGAGGACCGCCATGAAGACGGCGAAGGCGGCGGGCAGGAGACCCATGAAGTCGTTCGGAAAACCGGTGAGCACCGCCCGGTAGACCGGGAAGAAGTGGAGCGGGGCCGAGAGCGCCGCCGCCGCCCAAGGCACGATGCGCTCGCTGAAAGCTTTCATGAACAGGAAGGGGAACAGCCCGAAAACCGCGGCGAAGGCGACGTACCAGAGGAGCGGGATGAGCGCCTCCGCCGGCGCGAAGTGGAGGCCGTGCCAGGAGTGCTCGAGGGCCAGGACGCAGATCAGGGCCACCGGCGCCAGGGCATCGAGCTTGCTCGCGCGGGCGAGGCCGAGCAGTAGCGCCGCCATGAAGAGGCCCAGGCCGAAGACCGGCGAGGGATTGGCGAGGGGCAGCCGCGCCGTTGCCAGCATGAGGAGCAGGAAGGGGAGGATGGCCGAAAACGCCGGGATCTGCAGCAGCGCCAGCTCGTTGGCCTTGACCAGGCCCGAGGCCGGCTTATCGCCCGTGGTTTCGCCGGGCTTCGCGGCCGCTCCAGCCGCCTGGAGGCTCGCCAGGATTTTCCTCCCCAAGTAAAGCGAGATGAAGAAGAAAAAGAGGGCGAAGCCGCCGACCACGAAGAGGATGGGCGGCAGGCCGGTAAGCTGCGCGGGGATCTTGAAGATCCAGATGGCGGTGACCGCCGCCGTCAGGACCAGCACCGCGAGGATGGCGATGATCGAAGCGGTCAGGTAAGCGAGCCCGACGGCGATCGCGTCGATGAGGAGGACGCACGGCCAGAGCAGCCAGGTGAGCTCTCGATTGTTGAGGAGCGGGAAGACCACCAGCAGGAGGGCCAGCGGCGGAAACAAGTGCCCCCACCAGACCGGCGACAGGTTCGGCCGCAGGCGCTGGAGGACCACCGGAAAGACGCTGTGGAGGGCCGTGAACGCCAGGTAGCCGGCGAGCCCCCAGTCGAGGAGTTCGGCGGTGGCGTGCTGCCACGTCCAGCCCGCCAGGAGAAAAAAAACCGCCAGGCCGCCGGTGAGATGGAGCTTGTGGAGCTGCGGCTGGAGTAAAACCAGGGCCAGGAGATAAAGGTCGGAGATGAAGATGAAGGCAAAGAGAACTCCCGGCCGGCCCCCCAGCGACAAGAATCGGTTCAGGTATGCCGTGAACCCGAAGGTGACGAAGGGTAAAAGGGCCGCCGCGGCCGACAGCCAGGGATTGGCCTGCCGGAGCTTCTTGCCGAGGGCGGAGCCCGAGAGAAAGAGCAGGCCGAAGCCGAGGAAGACCGCCATGGCGATGAACACCTTTTCGACCTCGAAAAACTTGGCCGCCCAGCCGATTTGCATGGCCACGGTGCCGGCCGCCCCCAGAAGGAAGAGGAAGTGCCAGCGCTTCTTGAAGGCGACGGCCATGAGCCCCGCATCGAGGAGGGCGATGTAGCTGAAGAGCCCCAGGGGCTGATCCTCGCCGGTGGAGAGGAGCGGCGGGGTGAGGAAGCCGCCCAGGAGGCCGAGGATGGCGATGACCATGGCGTCGAGCTTCACCGCGAGGAGGAAGGCGGTGACGGTGACGAGGATCATGAGGGCGAAGATGACCTCCGGATGGTTTTCGGCGAAAGCGAACTTGTAGTACGCGCGGCAGGCGAAGGAGGTGGCGTAGAGAATGGCGATGCCGGTGGCGCACAAGGTCTGTGAGGTGGTGGCGTACTCCTTGCGCTTCAGGACCACGCCGCCGGCGAGGAGGCCGATGCCCACCAGGAAACCGCCGGCGGCGCGCACGGCCGGAGGGATGAGGTTCTTCTCGAAGGAGTACTTGATGGCGAAAACGACGCCGAGGAGCAGGGCCAGGCCGCCCAGCCAGGCGAAGAGCTTCACGCCCATGAACTGCTCCCAGTCGATGGCGGGCAGCACCGGCCTCTCCACGGCGGTGAAGGCGGGCGCCGGTCGAGGCGCCGGGGCGGTCTCGGGGGGGAGAGGCTCCAGGCGGGGTGGAGTTTCCGGGGCGGCAGGCCCGGCCGCCGGTTGCGGGACGGCGTGGGGCGGCGGGGAAGGCCTGGCTTCCACGGGAGCGGGAGCGGCCGCCAGCTGCGGAACGGGCTGGGCCGGCGGACCGGCCGGCGCCGGAGCGGCCTTGGCCCCGCGCTCCCTGGGCTCCTCGAGGCGCTGCTTCAGGCGGTAAATTTCGCTTTCGAGATGGGAGAGGTGGCGGTTGAGCGACCCCAGTTCATCCTTCGTCTGGATGGCCTTGATCGCCAGCCAGACCATGCCGATCGCAAGCAGGACGATGAGGATGGGTTCCACGGCGACATATTATCGCCGTTGTGGAGACCTCCATCCAGAGAGGATTCGACGGCCGGTTAACCGCGACCTTTCACATCATAGCATAAAAGCTCATCCTGGTTGCGCAAATAAAGCCTGCCGCCGGCCACCACCGGGTGGGACCAGCTCGGCCCCTTGTTGTCGGGGATGGGGAAGGTCCCCTTGAGCTTGTAGCCCTCCGGCGTCGCCTCGATGAGGGCCATCAGGCCGCTTTCATAGCGGAAGTAGAGGTGGCCATCGGCATAGACCACGGCCGCCGAGCCGGAGCCGGGGCCGCGCGTATCGCCGCCCCAGACCACCTTGCCGGTCTCGAGCTTGACGCAGATGGGAAAGCCGTTATTGTGCCCGTGGCCGCCGTAGAGGTGGCCGCCGACCAGCACCAGCCCGCCGTGATGGTTCTGCAGCTTCCTTTCAGATCTCCGTTTAATCCAAGCGGGTCTTGACACTCAACAAAGCCTCCCAATCTCAACCGCTGTGCCGAGGCCTGTCAAGCGCTGTCGCCGTTGAAAGTATATAAAAAAAATCGTGCCGAGCGCCGGCCCGGCACGAATCATCCTCCTCGCCGAGAAACGCTTGATTTCAGATCAATTCGTTGAAATCGGGATGCCCTCCACGTACCAGAGTTCGGCATCGGGGATGGTGGTGGAGACGTCGTTGGCCGTATAGGTTGGCAGGTCGTTGTCGAGATCGATGGAGACGGTAAGGGTCAGGTCCGGCGCTCCCAGCGGCATGGCGTTGACGATGCCGAGGAAGAGGCCGACATCGACCGCCAGCGTCAAGTAGGTGCTGGAGGTGCCGGTCTCGGTCAGCTCCGTGCCGTCGGGGATGATCACGTTCCGGCCCAGCACGCCGGTCGAGCCGCTGGCCGCGAAGCCGTTCTTGCGCAGCTCCTCCCAGATGTCCGGCAGGCCGCCCATGTGGCCGTCATACCAGAGATTGTAGGACAGCCACTCGCTTTGCGGAGCCGCGACCGGGATGAGCTGGTCCGTGCGCGGCAGCGCGATGGGATCAAAACGGACGGGGTCGCTGAGCAGCACGAACTGGCTGTTCGAGTCGAGGAGATAGGTGACGCCGCCCCAGAACTCGCCGTTGGCCTGGTACTCCCAGTTGAACTGCAGCGCGCCATCGCTTTGCGAGCGCAGGCCCCAGATGTCCCTCTGGACGACATCGCCGGCGGAAATGCCGTTGTTCTGATCCTGCGAGCTGACGGAAGAGTACTTGAGGAGCAGGAAGTTGGGGCTCAAGGAGTCGGTTTCCAGCACGTAGGTCGAGTTGGCGGCCGGATCCCACGGCTCCACGAACACCGTGCCGTCGGGAACGACGGTGCTGAAGTTGTCCGGGTTGGCGACCGTCTGCACTTCCATGTAGACGTCGTAGTCGTTGGCATCGCCGTTCTCGGAGACCTTCTCGAGGATGAAGTTCTGGCCCTTGTTGTTGACGAAGAGCTCCCGGCCGATCTCGAAGAAGAACTCGCGGTCGGCGTTGTCGTCAAACTCCGGCGTCCAGGTCGAGGTGTCAAAATTGGTGAGCGTCTTCTCGACCCAGCCGGTCGTGGTCGGGCCGGTGAACTCGCCGGTGTACTCGATGTAGGTCCGGCCGCCGAGGTCGATGAACAGCTGGTCGTTGTCGCTGGGGGTGTACGGCGTCCCGTTCGACTGCCAGCGGTTCGAATTGTTGTCGAAAACAGCCTCGAAGAAGCCCGCTGAGGGGCTGGTGACGTAGACGTAGTTGGTGCAGCCGTTCATGTCGCAGTGGGAGATGAAGATGTTCCTCTGGTCGCCCGAGCCGGAGTACTCCAGGGTCGGGAGCTGGGAGGTGAAATCGTCAAGGGAGGTGCAGCTACCCATGCCGTCATCGCCGATGCACTGCTTCCACTGGCTGTCGGCAGATGAGTAAATCAACTTGATGTGCCGGAACAGCCAGATTTCCAGGGGAATGTCCTTGATCTGATCGAGGCTGCCGGCAACCTTGGTGCGCTTCGTCAAGGCGCCGCTGAAGGTCCTGGTGGTGTAGCTCGGAGCGGTCTGGCTCGGCGGGACATCGGCGCGCGTCACCGCGGTGCCGTCGGGGACGGCCTGGCCGGCGACCCAGAGCTGGTGGCGGCCGTTGAAAGAGCCGTACCAGCCGAACTGGTTGCCCGAGAGCGTCACCGGGAAGCCGAAGGTCTGTAAGCTTTCGACGTCCTTGCCATCGGTGGCGCGGTAGATCTTGTACTTGTGGATGATGGTGTGCTCATCGTTGCGGTCGAAGTTGGATTGCACGCCGTCCTTGACCACCGAGAGGTAATTGCTGTTGTAGGCAAACTGGATGGTCACATCGGGAGGGGGGCAGTTCTGGCTGGGGCCGAAGCACGCTTCCCAGTCGGGAACCTGGATGACGCCGTAGCCGGAGTCCGCCGAGCGGAAGAGAATCGACTTCATCCCGGTGGTTATGGGACCGCCGGGGCCGTTTTGGGTGAACAGGTCCAGGATGCGGAGGCGCGAGGAGCCATCCGGCATGATGTCCGCGTCGGCGTAGAAATGATCGGTGGAATCGCCGAAGACGGCGTTGATGGACCATTTGCCGAGGTCCAGGAGCGTGCCGTCGGCGTTTTCCGTCGGCGCCTGCTCGACGATGAGCTCGACGCGGATGGTGCGCACCTGGCCGTCCTGGATCTCCTCCACCCAGACATGCACCTGATTCACCTCGGCGCCGTTGACCGTGATCATGCTCGAGTCGACCGTCCAGGTCTGCAGCTGGGTGATGGTGACGCCGCCCTGGCCTTCATCTTCCCAGGCGACCATGGCCTTGTAGGGGCCGCTGTTGACGACGCCGGCGTCGGCGTAGTGAGTCTGGCGCGCCGCGTCGAAGATCTGCTCGATGATGTCGAATTCATCAAGGACCGGAATCTCCACGAATTTGCGGATGATGGCGGTGTTGTAATCCGAGTCCGCCGGCAAGCTGCCGGCGCGGGCATCCAGGAGGGACCTCAAGATGCGGCCGGTTCCCCGGGGAGGGTTGGAGCCGGGGGCCGGCTGGGCGCCGGAGCCGGATTCCGTCGACGACACGGCGGATATTTCCGACGGCAGTGAAATTCCCACGGTTGCCGAACTGGAGCTGCTGCTCGAGCCGCCGGTGCAGCCGCAGCAAAGGAACCAGCAGAACAGCGCGATGGCCAAACCCGGGGACGCGACCTGGACAAGGAAAGCCGAACTTCTCTTCATGTCTCTACTCCTGAAATGAACCGATGGAATCCCCTTCAGAAACTGCATTGTTTCTGAAGATCGGCTTTCCTCGGAGCGGATCTTTAACCGGAGCGAAACAAGCGGCAGTGGGGAAAAACCAGCATATTCAACGTTTTATCACGTCTTCCAGAGCGCGGCGGTAGCCCGATTCCGGCGCGCGGGTGGCGGGGTTGGGGAAATAGGGGATGTGATGCCCGCCGGCGCCGGGAATCCACTGCACCCGCAGGTTGGATGGGAAAAGCGGGATGAGGGCGTTCTCGGCGTGCTCGGCGAGAATGACCGGATCGGCGAGGGGATCGGTTCCGAGAAGGAGATGGCTTTCGCGGGCGCAGGAGAAGCCGGCCACCGGACCGGCGACGCCGATGAGCTTGTTGACGGCGATGCCGGCCGAGCGCAGCACCCGGGAGGCGGCCACTTCCTTCTGCGCGCTTCCGGAAAAGCCGGCGAGTTCAACGCCCTCGCCCGGCCCCAGTCCTTCCTCGAAGACCAGATAGGCGGCGAGATCGTAGCCCAGGCCGTTCGAGAGGTTGAGCATCGACCAGATGACATCGAAGACTCCGCCGTAGCAGTAAGGGGCTCGGGTCACCACCGCTTCCGGCCGCGCTTCCTTGATGGCGCGCTCCCAGGCGAGGGTGAAGAGCTCCTCCCGGCCGCCGGCGTGGATGCCCTGGCCGACGGCAATGAGCGTGGTGGCGGGAGGCGGCGCTGAGTCATCGGGCGGCGACTTGTGGTCGAAGACGGGGCCGGCGATCGGAAGGATTCCCAGGAACTCCTGCAGGGTGTCGAGGGGGGTGTGGCGGTGGTGGACGCGCAGCCGGAAGGTCAAGGCGGTGAAGCCGTCCTGCCAGTCTTCCGCGAACGCCATGGCGGCGCGCTCGAAGTTGACCGGCGAGAGAGGATTGCGGTTCTCGACCGCCGTGCCGATCCAGCCGGAGTCGATGGCGCTGAGCGGCGACTTGACGATCTCGCCGGCCAGCTCCTTCAAGCCGATGGCCAGATAAAAGGGCAGGTCGAAGATCATTTGCGGGTATTCCCACCAGCGGAGGTCGGCGAATCCCACCATGAGCGGGCGCTGCCGCGGCGGCGGCGGCGCGGGATAGTCCACGGTGTCCCACCCTATGGGGCTGCCGTTTTCGCCGGCGTAGTCGACCAGGGTGAGGTAGTCGAGGCCGGTGGCATCGTACTGGTAGGCGGTGAGGGTGATCCGGGCCTGCCCCTGGTCCATCGCCTGGAGCACCCGCTGGTAGAGGTCTTCCGGATGCGGGGCCAGCACCCCCTGCCAGCGCGGCTTTTCCTCCGAGCCGGGGCTCGCCCAGTACAGCATGGCTTGGCGCAGCTCGGCCAGCGGCCGCTCCGGCGGCTCGGCCGCGGGGCCTGGATTCCTCGAGAAGACGGTGACGGCATACGGCGCGCCGCGCTTGGCCTCCAGCAGCTCGAGCTCCTTCTTGCCGGGGTAAAACAAGCAGCCGGCGAGCGGCAAGAGGAGGGCGGCGATGAAAGGCGCTTTCGACCTTAACAACGTCGGCATGTCTCCTACCCCGCTCAATCCTTGATCCGGATGCACACCATCTCGGCGTCGTTTCTCGCGAAGCTGGAGGCCGGGTACTCGCGAGCCCACAGCGTCCTGCCGCTTTCCCGGTCGAGGCAGACGATTCGCTCGGTCTGGGCGGAAGCCTTGGGGCGGTCCATGGTGAAGACGCGCCGCCCAGCGACGGCGATGCCCGAGTAGCCGCCGCCCAGGGGAACGCGCCAGCGTTCCTCCACCGCCGCGCGGATCAGCTTTTCGGGCAGCCTGACGCTTCTCCAGACGCCATCCCTCTTCAAGCCGCGCCACTGCGGCCAGTCGCTTTCGGCCGCGGGCTCGCCGGCCAACCCGGGGATGGCGAGGCCGAAAATCGACATGGCGACAAAGCGACAAGTGAAGTTCATGAGCATACCGTCCAAAAAATGGCAGGATGATTCTAACGAATCTCCGTTAAAAAAGAAGTCTCGATCGGGAGCGCGAAGCGGGATGGGGGCGGGGG
>JACQVS010000177.1 GCA_016209605.1 Planctomycetota bacterium | reverse complement strand
CGGGAGTCCAGGTCCGCTTCGGATCGCTTGAGTAATCAATCAGCTCGAGGAGGCGATCGCCGAGTTCCTGGCGCTGCTCGCCGAGCTCTTTGATGGAAATGGTAGGCATATGCTTTTCCTATAGGAAATTGTCATGGTTAGATTCACCGGATTTTCACCGGCCTGCCCGGCAGCTCGCCGATCTGAAAAGATCGGTCCGCCGCGCTTGCCAGCTCGAGTTCAGCCTGACCTGAAAAGGTTAGCGCCTCTCCAGCCGGCCGGGGCGCTCGAGATTTCAATTCAGCGGCGCCGCCTCGATTGCCGGAAGGTGCCGCACGTTGATCGCGGCCTCCTGGCGCAAGCGCGCCGCGTCCTTTTCGAAAGCGTCTTTCAGAATCGATAGATCGTAAATCTTCACCCCCGGCGGCGGCTCCGGCGGGAGTTGGAGGATGACCGGCCGGAAGTAGCCGGCCTCCTCGTCGCACCAGAGGTAGACCTTCCCGCCGGTGTCCTCGGCCTGGCCGAAGCACTGCGCGATGGCGCGGAAGACCTTGCCGATCCGGCGGCCGCGCACCTCGCCGGTCTTCACCAGGACGGAGATCACCTGCAGGCCTGCGAGCTGCGCCGGCGTGACCTCGAGCGCGCCGTCCCCGTTCATCTTCATCGGGAGGTAACCCTGGCGGATCCAGCCGCAGAAGGTGCTGAGAGCGATCCCCAGATCCTTGGCGAGCGCCGAGATCCCCACGCAGATGACCGAAACCAGCTTTTCCATGGTGTTTTTCCTTACGCGAAACTTATGATACTCGAAATCTTATACTAGATTGATCGAAATTACAATTTAAATTACTAAAAACCCTATCCTGGGCCTTTTTCTCCGGAAGCCCCGGCGATCTCTGGGGTTAAGGGGTTTGGAAAAAAAAGTCCAAAACTCGTGCTCACACGCACGGCTTTGCGTGCACGGTATCGTCCGGTCAGGATGGGGGAAATTTTGCCCCCCTCCTCCCTCGCCGTTGAGAGTAATGCCATTCCTCAACCGCTTTTCTGCAGACAGGACACCGCGACGCTTCATTGAGGTTTCTCATGGTTCGAGTACCTGCACCAGCAGCGCCTCCTCTAAAGCATCGACAAGCGCCCTCAGCACCGTAGGTCCCGAGTGGCCGTCCGGGAGCCCTCTCCCGGCCCTTGCGCGCTCAATAGCTTCTCTGGCTAAGATTCGAAGCCAATGAACCTCCTTCTCGTTCAGGTATAAATTGACTTCAACCTGATCGATAACGGTCATGATTTTCCTTTCTTGATTGCATTCAAAGAGGCGCCACCCGGCCAGTCGAGAACCGGGCGGCGCCGGGGTTGACGTTTACGAAAGCCTCTTGAACCGCAGCCCGCCCACGCGGCGGCCTTGGAAGTAGACTTCGGGGTCCTTGTAGAGGATGACCCGCTTCCCCTTCCAGCTCTCGGCCTCGTTCGATCCGAAGATGTCGATGAGCTGGCGCAACATGGCCTTGTTCAGAACAATCGGCAAAGCCAGCTCCGGAGTGACCATCACCAGCTTGCTTTCGCTTTTGCCATTGCTCTGAAGAACCGCCTCCCTGACTTCGTTCACCGTAACCAGGAGGTCGCCTACAACGTTTTCGCTTCGCAAATAACTCGAAACGAATTTATCAACTATCATAATAAGGCTCCAAAATTGTTGTTGTTTGAAAACAGAACAGGTCGAAGCTTGTCTTGACATCACCCGTCCGCCGGCGGTGCCCGCGCCTGGCCGCTTTCGAAGGCGTGCAGCAGCTCCTCCCAGGCCCCGCGCCAGGCCCCGGCGGCTGCCGTGACCGCCTGGTCGTCCCCGGCCCGGAGCGCTTCACCTACCCGGCCCAATAGGTCGCCGTTCTGGTCTAGCCACGGCGCGCCACCGTATCGGCCAAGGCTGGCGTGGTAGGCGGTCGCTACGGCCTCGACGGCGGCCTCCCAGGCCGCGAGGGCGGCCAAGTAAGGCAGGACTACTGCCTTGGCGGCCAGGAGCCGCTTGGCCTGGTCGGCGGCCGTCCGTGGTCCCGAGATCCGGATCTGGTCGCCGGCTAGGTCTACACGCAGCCCGGCCCGCCAGGAATCGAAGAGGGGGACTAACCGGTCCATGTCGCCTCCTCGCCGGACTCGAAAGCTTCGGGGTTGAATTCGGTTGATCCCTCCTCGACCTTGCAAAGATGCCCTTCCCCCTCAAAGGTGCCCAAAGGTGCCCCGTCCGGGAGAGGGCACCTTTGGGCACCTTTGGGATCTTGGGCATCTTTGGTCGGCAAAGACCATATCCATTTCCCTTGATATCCCGCCTTGGACGGCACCACCCCCATCCGTTCCCGTGCGGTTCGAAGCTGTTTCTCAGACCACCCATGGGCTCTACCTTCCTTGACCACTTCGTCAGAAGGCCGCGGCCCGCCGGCAAGGGCTTCCAGGAGCCACTCAGCAGCGCCGGTTTGGTCGTCCCGGTCGCCGTCCCGCTCCGTGGTCAAGGCCTCGTCCGCTGGCAAGAAGACGGGATCGGGTGACCAGATAATCCGAAGGGTATCCCCAGCAGGTTCGAGACGGTAAGCAAGCCCGCCCCGGTCTGGTCCTAAATTATTTTTCACTGGCAGAAATAGGCGCCGTTCGCCGTCCTTGTCCTCCCGGTCCCGGCTCACCGCCCATACAGCCCTTGCCGCGGCCGTGAAGGCGAGACTTCCTGTTGTACGATAGACCGCCGGCCCGCTTCCGGACTTGTTGAGGTGGCTGACGCATAGGATCGCCGTTCCCGTCCTCGCTGCCAGCTCGGCAAGAGGTCCGAGGACGCCGCGGACGTCGGAATTCTTATGGGTGTCCACCCCGCCGAGGAAGGCGCTAATAGGATCGATCACGATCAATCGTGGATCTGGTAGGGCCGCGATCGTGGCCTCGATCAGCGGGAGGTCACGGCGCAGATCAAGCCACAGCCGGACGGAAGCGCCGGCCGAGGCCTCGCTGATGCCCTCGAGCGCGACTACGCGGGAAACGTCGGCGCCGGCAGCCTCGAGGCGCGGGAGGACGGTGTCGGCAAGATCATCCTCGGCGCCGATCAGGACGACGTCGCCGGCCTCGCCACGTTGACCGGGTCGGTCCGGCCAACAAGCACCCCGCGAAACGATAGCGGCAATATCCACCGTCAATAAACTTTTCCCTAATCCCGGATCCCCTACCACCATCGAAACCTTGCCACGGGCAATCCGATCCGCCCACAGCCAACGCACCGGCCGGCGCTCAACTTCGGCGAGGCGACGCACGATCGGGGTCCGCGCCGGCACCACCAGCGCCGGTATAGCGGCGCCGCTACCGAGTTTTACGATTCTGGTCGGGTCGTCAAGCCGCAGCCACTCCGCGATCCGTCTATACACCAGGTCGCCGACCAGCTCGGCCAATGTCGGTCCGCCCACGATCTTCTCGCCGGCGAGGTGGCGCCTGGCCGTATCCTCCGCCGCCCGGAAACGGTCATCCGCCTCCTCGTCACCCGCGAGCTGCGCGACGACGCGCACGAGGTGCGCGGCGACAAGGTCCTCTATGCCGCCGTTGAGCAGCGCGCCAGCGAGCGCGAGCGCCGCTTCGTGTCTCGATCCCTGCCGCGGCCACGCTTTCGCCAACAAAGTCGCCGCCGCCAGCCTTGCCACGTGATCAGCCAGCGCCGCGCCATCAAGACGTATCGGCTCGCCGTAGCTGTGCCAGGTTATCGCCTCACCGCTTGGGTGCGCACTCGGTGGAACCACGGTCTGCTGGCCATTTGAGCGCAGCTCGACCAGCACGGCGCCTTCGAGGTCTTGGTACTTGGCTGCGGGCGGTATTGGGTCGCAACAAAACCAATAATGTGACCGTGGTTTGCCCGGTCGGCCATGGATCAATCCGGTTGGCGGCAAGAGCAGCTCGGCCGCCGCGATAGCCGTTGCCGCGTCGATGTCCACGTCCACCAGGCCGCAGGACGGTTCGCCGAGAAGGATTCCGATGTTGTTGCCGTTGAGGAAAAGGTCGCTGATCTTCTCCTCGGTGATCCGCAGCTCCGGCCAGTTTGCCAGGGCGGGTTTCTTGTCGCCGGCTTTAATCGGGATCGGTGCCCAGCCGCGGCGGAGGTACTCGCGCGCGGCGTCTTGCGCGTTATTAAAGGTGTGATTTCTGGCAAGTTCGCCCTCGACACTGCCCGCTTTGTCTGTTAAGATTTCCATGTTCTCTTTCACCCGCCGCGGCGCCTCCCAAAAACTTTCTCAGCGCTGGCGGCGCGTTTCTTTCCTAGTTATTTTTTCTTCGGCCACGGCCTGCCGACGGGGCGACCATTTCTCCCAGGATGACGGCGCTGGTCGGGGCCGGTGTAAACCTTTTCGTCTATGAGCCGGTCAATCGCGCGGGCAGGCACCCGCAGCTTGATTCCCAGCCGCATGGCGGCCAGCGTGCCGAGGGTGATCAGGCGCCGGACGCCAGAGGGTGGGATCTGGAGAATTTTCGCGGTCTCGTCGATGGTGAAGAGGCGCAAATCAGAGGCGGGTTTTTCGATCAGGGTTTGCATGGGTCCTCCCGGTAGGTGATTTTTAACTCTCATGCCGGCAGGATAAACTCGATCAAAAAAATTGCGAGGGACAGGATTGGCAGTGCCTACAAACTGCCGAAAATAAATTGGCAGTGCCTACAAATTGCCAACAATTCCTTTCAGGATGGTCCGCACCTGCCGCTCCTTGAGGCCGAATTCCTTGCCCACTTGCGCCTCAAGCGCCTTCTTCGATTTGTCGTTGTTCTGAGAAATTTCTTTCCAGCGCGCCACGAGTTTTTCGTTTCGTGCCTTGAGCCCTTCGCGGTAATTTTTTCGGTCTTTCTTGAAGAGCCAGTCGATTTCCTTCAGCAACAATGGAGTCCACGTCAGCCACCATGCCCTTTCCAGTGCCCGCCCGTTCACGTAGCCGCACCTAAACGCCAGCTCGAGCGTTTCCTTCAATTTGCGGTCCGACTTTGAAAGCAGCTCTTCGAACCATTGCTTGGCGTTCTCGGCGCGGATCTTCTCGACTTGGGATAAACGATCGGCTTCTGCGCGGACGACGTTCTTGTCTTTATCTGTGCGTGGAAATACAACTATCGAAGGGATGAAGGGGCCGGCCGTTGATCGCGTTTTCGATTTCCTCATTTTCCCGCCTCCTGGCCGCCGGGTGTGGCAGGCCGATAAGGCAAATCAAGCGCCTGGACGGCGCGCTGGAGGTCGGCCTCCGGAACCTCGCGGTAGTGCGCCATGACGACAGCAAGGGACTTGTGACCAGTCAACGCCATCGCGGTCTCGATAGAGACGCCGCGCTCACGGAGGCGGTTGAGGAAGATCCGGCGCATGTCGTGGAAGCCCACCGAGAGGTCGGCGCGCTTGGCGGCGCTGAGGAAGGCCCGGCGCACCACGGCACTATCTTCGAGGCCGAAAATCTTGGCGTTTTTTTCGAGGCGCTCATCGGGCTTGGTTCCCTTCTCGATACACTCCTCGCCGAGTCGCTGGCGATAGTCCCGTAGTTCGTCAAGGACCGATTGCGGCACCGGCGCCTCGTAGTCCCTCGCCGTCTTCATCAGTTCCGCGGGAATGATCCAGCGGCCAGCCTTCGAGTCGAGGTCGCGCCAGCGCAGGGACATCAAGGTCCGGCGCCGGAAGCCGCAGCGCAAGCCGACAAGAACCAGCGGATACAGATAGGCCGGCGCCGGGATGGTCTGCTTCCAGGTCACCGGCTTCTCCGTCGAGGCGCCGCCGCCGGGACCGCCGGCGTTGCGCAGAGCGGTCACCTCGATCAATTCGCCGCCGCGGCAAGCGGCGAGGAGGCGCAGCTCTTCCTCCGGCGAGAGGTAGCGGGTGCGGCGGCGCGCCTCGCCCGAGAACTTGCCGACGCCCTCGAGCGGGTCACCACGCAGCCAGCCGCGGCGCCTACACCAGGTGAAGAACCGGCGCAGGAAGCCGCGGTCGCCGTTGGCCGTCGCGGCGGCCACGGGGCGCGACCGGCGCTGGCCAGCGGCCGCCGGCAGGAGCCCGCGACGTCGGCGGCTAAGATACTTCGTGATGGTCCCCGGGGTGATCTCCGCGAGTTGAAGCTTGCCGAAGGCCGGCAGCCAGAAGCGGGAGCCGGTCAGCTCGAGGTTGAGGAGATGTCCGTCACCGACCTTCCCCCGTTTCTCCTCAAGCCACTCGACAAACGCCTCGCCGAAGGTCTTGGCCGCCACCTCCTGGGCCTCGATGCGGTCCTTGCCGAGCGCTTGCTCCATCTCGCGGGTGCGGCGCCATTCGGTGGCCGCCTGGAGGGCCGTGCAGTTGGTGGAGACGTAGCCCCGCCGGCCGGTGTCCCGGTCGTAGGTTCGGCAGTAATAAAACTGGCTTCGGTCCCGCTTGAACGGTTTCGAGTAGGTCAGCATGTCCGTTCCTTTCGTTTGGGTTGATGCCGGGGGTTCAACCCGGTGATGCCGTAAGTGATGCCGTAAATCAGTTTAAACAAGCCGGAAGCAAGTTTAAACTGATTTTTAAATAATTCCAGAAGACTTTTTAAATTAAAGGTTTGTGGCGGCTTTTGCGCCGGAGGCGAGAAATTTATTACTGTACTCACACGGTGGAAGTCACTGGTTCAAATCCAGTATCGCCCACCATCTCTTTAGAGGCTCTTGGATCCGCCTTCAGCGGATCCAAGAGCCTTTGATGGCGTTCTTCACTCCCCTGCGAGCTTCAAGCTAGCCACCAGCTTCTCCATCGCCCCATCCCACTTTTCCATCGTCGCCTTGGGCCCTGTCCCTTTGAAGAAGATCTGCTGGCCCGGATCCTGGGGATTCGAGATGACCGCCCCCCACATGCGGTAACCCGCCTTGGCGCCGCCGCCGGCAAACGGCCCGCCCATCCCCTTGAACGTCCCGTCAATGCGCACCACCGAAACCTTGAGGCCCGACACCTCTTTCTCGGCCGTTTTCGCCTCCGGCTTCCCCTCGAACTGGTCCCGCCATCTCTCGATGTTCGCCTCCACCGATCCCATGGCCATGCTGACGGTGAGCAGGCCGTCTTCGCCATCCCCTTCCGCCCGCGGCAGGCGGAACTGGCCCAACCGCATGGGATTCTCCGGAGACTCCTGCACGATCCCCTTCGGCACGTCGAAAGCGATGGGTCCAACCACCACCGGCCCTCCTTCCGACGAGATCACGGCGGCGCTGGAAGCGGCCTTGGGCGCCGTGGAGATGGGCGGATGGCCCGCCGGCAGGCCGCCGCCGTGCGGATTTGCAGCGGCCTCCCGCGAGGATCCAGGGGCCGACACCCCGCTCCCCATGGCTGGATGCTGGGGCGGCGGCGCCTGAATGGGCTGGTTGAGCTTGCTCCCGGTGGAGGGCTCGCAGCCCAGGGCCAAAAAAATCATCAACGAACAACCGACCGATGCGATGGGCTTCATGAACCTCACTCCCGTTCTGAAAGAAATTGTTTGACGGCGGCCTGAGCCGCCGACCAGGGTATGTCATCGACAATCCGCGCCGAGCCGATTTCCGGCACCAGGACCCAGCGCAAGCCCTTGGCCCCCGCTTTCTTGTCCTTTTGCATGGCCGCGAGAGCCCAGCCGGCCGGCAGCACGTAACGCTCCGGCAGCCGCGCCGGCAGCCCCAGGCGGCGCTCGAGGGCCTCTATTCTCTCCCCCGCTTCCCGCTTTGCAAGCCCGAGGGCGCAGCCCAGGCGCGCCGCGAAGGCCATGCCGATCGCCACCGCCTCGCCGTGGATCAGGCCCTGGTAGCCGGCGGCGGCCTCGAGGCCGTGCGCCAGGGTGTGGCCGAAGTTGAGGATCATGCGCAGCCCCGATTCGCGCTCATCGGCGCTGACCACCTCGGCCTTGATCTGGCAGGCCCGGCGGATGATCCTCTCGAGGAGACGGGGATCGCCCCGGTCCAGGCGGGAGAGGCGGCCCGCGTGGCGCTCGAGCTGGCGGAAGAGGCCGGCATCGCGAATGGCCGCCGCCTTGACGATCTCCGCCCAGCCGGCGAGGTACTCCCGCCGCGGCAGCGTCTTCAGGAACTCGAGGTCGATGAAGACGCCCCGCGGCTGGTAAAAGGCTCCCACCAGGTTCTTCCCTTCTGGCAAGTTGATTCCGGTCTTGCCGCCGACGCTGGAGTCGACCATGGCGAGAAGCGAGGTCGGCACCTGAACGAACGCGACGCCCCTCAGGATGCTGGCCGCCGCGAAGCCGGCGAGATCGCCCACCACCCCGCCGCCCAGCGCCAGGAGCCAGCCTCTCCGGTCAATGCCGGCGCGGACGGCGCTCCGCCAGAGCCGGACCAGCTCCCGGGCCGACTTCGAGGGCTCGCCGGCCGGCACGGCCACGCCATGGATCGGCAGTCCCAGGGCAGCGAGCGCCTTGCGGATCCTCCCGCCGTGCAAGCGCTGTACCGACTGGTCGCTGACGACATGAATGGAAGAGCAGCCGCCCTGCTTTTCGATCCAGGCGGGAAGGCGATCCACCAGGTTCGAGCCGATGAATATGGGATAATGCCCCCCCGGAGCTTCAACGAAGAGCGGTCGAGCTGTCAACCGTCCCTCCCGGATGTTTTTTTTCAGCGAGGCGGGAGCGCATTTCCTTGAGCTTTTCATCGAAGCGGCGGTTTCCCCTCCGCAGGATGTATCGGGCCGTGCCGTAGACCAGCAGAACAGCTCCCAGGAAGATCAACAATAACTGCGCCGAAGGAGGAATCAATTGCAGCTCGGGCGGGGGGAGGCGGGTGAAGGAGTCGCCGACGATGAGGGGAACAGCGGCTTTCACCAGCTTTCCCTGATGTACGATATCGTTCTGGTAGACTTGCAGGAACTGCGCGCGGAGGCGCACCTCGTCGTGATCCTCGAAAACTTCGGCCGGCGGCCTCCAGGTGGCCACGAGAAAGAGCTTGCCGCCGGCATAGAGGTAGGACTGGTAGTAGCGGTCGAGGCCGCTCAAGGCACCGGAGGAGAGACCTTCCAGGGTCAAGGGGCTCCTCCCCCGCTCGGCGGAGATCAGAGCCCCTTCCAGGCAAATCTCCTCGCCGCGGTGGCCGGGGGGATGCTGGATAAACTGCTGCCAGGCGGCGGCGGGGTCCTTCCAGCTCTGCGGCGGAAACTCCCGCGTCCAGTTGGGATCGGTGCGGATCTTCTGGAAGAGATAGTCCAGCGCCGGCTCGGCGATGCGGCTGGTCTGGTCGGCTGCGGCCACCGCCTGGAGGAGACCCGGCTGCGCCGAGAACGGCCTGGGCTCACCCAAGGGGGGCGGCGGGGGCAGTCCCTGCTGCGCTTTTTCGGGGCTGATCATCACCGGCGCCTGGCCAGGCGGAAACTTTGAAACGTGCCGCTCGGCAATATCGACCGGCCGGTCCATGTCGCTCAAGGTTCTCTGGAGATGCCGGAATCCGAAGCCGATGGCCACGATCAGGACGGCGAAGATGCCCAGGATGATGAGCCGCCAGGATGGCTCGCGGGGCGCGATCTTGCGGAAATTCTGGGAATAGCTGTCGCCGAAACGCATGCAGACCTCAGGTTGAAAAGCTGAGCAACGCTCGTTTTTTATCTTAACCTCTCCCCTCCAAAAATCCCAGCAGCGTTTTCGCCGCCTTCAAGCTGGCGCCCGGCCGGAAGATCTCCGTCTTCAGGCGGGACAGCTCGGCCAGGCACTGCCGGCGCTCCGGGGTGTCCTCCAGCAGCGCCCGGACCCTCTCCGCCTGCTCGCTGGAGTTGTCGCGGCTGGTGATGCTCTCCGGAACGATCTCCCGGCCGCCGAGGATGTTCACCAGGCAAATGAACGGCGACGTGGAGATCCAGCGGAAGACCCGATGCGCCAGGCGCCCCACCTTGTAAAGCACCACCATGGGCTTCTGGAAAAAGGCCAGCTCCAGGGTGGCGGTTCCGGAAGCCACCAGGGCGAGCCGGCAAGCCGCCATGAGGGGATAAGCGGAGCCCTCCACGATTTCCACCGCCGTGGGGAAACCTTGAAAGGCCCGTTCGATCAACGGCCGGAAGTCCCGGCGGCAGCAGGAGACCACCAGCCGGTGGCGCTCCGGATCGAGGGCAAGCTTCTCGACGGTTTTCCGGAAGATGGGCAGGATCCCCTCAATCTCGTGCCGCCGGCTGCCGGGGAAAATGCCGATCACCCGCACCTCCTCGCCGAGGTGGAAACTCTGGCGCAGCTCCGCGGCCAGCTTTTCCGCCGCCGGCTGCTCGGCCAGCGCATCGCCGAGGGGGTGGCCGACATAAATCACCTTCCGCGGCGGCGGCGTTTGCCGGCCCAGGGGCTGCCGGTAAAGCGTTTCCTCGAAGGGCAGGATCACCAGGAGGAGTTGCGTCAAGCGCAGGATCTTCCGGCGGCGCCAGGGAGCCCAGGCCCAGATTTGCGGGCAAATGTAGTAAACCACGGGCACTCTCTTGAACCTGGCCAGGCGCGCCAGGATGAAATTGAAGCCGGGAAAATCGATGAGCACCAACACGTCCGGCGGCTGCCGCTGGAGGATCCGGTAGAACTTGAAGATGAGGCCAAGAAAAGAATAAACGTGCGCCAGGAAGGAGACTCCCATGGATGACATATGGGTGATATTGGCATGGAGGAAGCAGCCGGCCTGGGCCATGCGATCGCCTCCAAAACCCTCGAGGCGCGCCTCCGGGCGCAGCTGCTTGAGCTGGCGGATCAGGTTGGCGGCGTGAAGATCGCCGGAGTCCTCCCCCGCGACGATGAAAACCGCCATCTCTTTATGGGCTTTCGAATCCTGGCTTGGCATTTACCATCAACCGGATTATAGTGCAGCGGATCGAGGTGACAACAACTTCCGTAACCGCTTCGACAACCATGAGTTCAAGACCATTCAGCCCGATTCACTGCGACGCGGACTTCGAGCGCTTCATCGGCAAGTTCACCAGCTACGAGCACATGAAGGATTTCCGCTACAGTCCGGACACCATGAAGCTCGACCGCATGGCCCGCTTCATGCGCCGGCTGGAGGATCCTCAGCTCGCTTACCCGAGCGTTCACGTCGCCGGCACCAAGGGAAAAGGATCGACTTGCCTGATGCTGGAGTGCCTGCTCGCCGCGTCAGGCCGCAAGGTAGGGACCTATCTCTCCCCGCACGTCGAGCATCTGCGCGAGCGCATCCGCCTGCAGGGCGCCTCCATCAGCGAACTGGGCCTCTGCGCCTGCCTGAACGGCATGCTGGAGGTGCTGGAGGATCTGCACGAACTGGGCGAGCAGCACTTCCCCACTTTTTTTGAGCTCATGACCGGAGTGGCCATGGTTCGTTTCCAGAAGGAGGCGGTGGACTGCGGCATCTTCGAGGTGGGCCTGGGAGGCCGCCTCGATGCCACCAATATCTTGCCGTCGCGCTGGACCGCCATCACCGGCATCGGCCTGGAGCACACCCAGAAGCTCGGCAACACCCTCACTCAAATCGCCTGGGAGAAGGCTGGCATCATCAAGCCGGAGATCCCCGTCGTCCTGGGGCAGGTCGCCGACGAGGCCAGGGTGGTGATCCTGGAAGCGGCGCGGTGCCGCCGGGCCCCGATCCTGGAAGTTTCCCCGTCGAGCGTGCAGCTCGAGGCGGGCGGCCGGTTGAAGGTGGAGGGATTTTCGGGCAGCTTCGCCCCGGGCGTGGTGCGCGGTCCCGGCCTGCGTAACGATCTCGCCCTGGCGGTCGTCCTCTGGCGGGAGATCCTCCGCAGCTCCGGGGAGCATGCCGCCAGAGAAACCCTTCAAAAAGCGCTCGACCATCTCCGCCTGCCAGCGCGCGTGGAAGTCTTCGGCGGGACGCCTTCCATCGTGATCGATGGCGCCCACACGCCGGAATCCATCGCCTCGCTCCGCCAGGCCCTGGAGGAAATCGATTTTCCGCGGCCGCGGGCGCTCGTCCTGGCCATGGCTTCCGACAAGCGCATGGACGCCATCCTCCAGGAGATCCAGGGGCTGGCCGAGGTGGTCCTTTTCACCCGAAGCGACGCGGTGCGCTCGGTGGACCCGAGGGCGCTGGCCGAACGCTGCCAGCAGCTGGAGAGTCGGCCGGCCGAGTCCTTAAAGGCCTTCGACGACCCCAGCGCCGCTTTTCACGCCGCCTGCGAGCGGGGGATGCCGGTCGTGGTGACGGGATCGTTTTACCTGGCGGGGAAGCTGCGGCCGCTGGCGGAAAGAAGAATCATTTAATCTTCCTTTGGCTCAGCTTTTCGCATCGCCCGTGGAAGGCTCGACAGGACCTGATCCGCCGCCTTCCACCGCGGCTCCAGCCCCCACCGGCTCCGGCGTCTCCTTCTCGGCGGCGGGGCCCTTCGGCGCCATGCCTTCGAAGTAGAGGTGGTTGTCCCGCACGGTGATCTTGATCAAGGGCTTTTCCTTGAAGCTGCCGCGCAGGATCTCCTCGGCGAGCTTGTCCTCGATCTCCTGCTCGACGGCCCGGCGAAGCGGCCGCGCGCCGAACTCCGGGTTGTACCCCTTGTTGATCAGGTACTCGCGCGCCTCGGGCGTCAAGATGATGTCGAGGCCCTGGTTGCGCAGGCGGTTCTGGACGTTGCGGATCTCGATGTTGATGATGCGGTGGAGGTCTTCCTTGGTGAGATTGCGAAAGACGACGGTGTCATCGAGGCGGTTCAGGAACTCGGGCCGGAAGTGCTTTTCGACCTCCTCCATCAGCTCCTTCTTCATCTCCTCGTAAGAGCGGTCCTGCGAGGTGGCGCGGAAGCCCAGGGAACTCTGGTTCTTGATGATCTGCGCGCCGATGTTCGAGGTCATGAACAAGATGGTGTAGCGGAAGTCGATATGCCGGCCGAAGCTGTCGGTCAGCTTGCCCTCTTCCATGATCTGGAGCAGCATGTTGAAGACATCCATGTGCGCCTTTTCAATCTCGTCAAAGAGGATGACCGAGTACGGCCGGCGGCGGATCTTCTCGGTGAGCTGCCCGCCCTCCTCGAAGCCAACGTAGCCCGGCGGCGCGCCCACCAGGCGCGAGACGTTGTGCTTCTCCATGTACTCCGACATGTCGATCTGGATGAGCGCGTCCTCCTCGCCGAACATGAACTTGGCGAGTGCCTTGGCGAGCAGGGTTTTGCCGACGCCGGTCGGGCCCAGGAAAATGAAGGAGCCCACCGGCCGCTTGGGATCCTTGAGGCCGGAGCGGGAGCGGCGCACGGCCCGAGCGATGGCGCGGATGGCCTCGTCCTGCGAAATCACCGTCTTGTGCAGCTCTTCCTCCATGGTGAGCAGGCGGTCCGCCTCCGCCTTCTCGAGACGGGTGAGCGGGATGCCGGTCATCTTGGAGACGGTCTCGGCGACGACGTCCTCATCGACCACGCCGCCGACTTCGGTGGTCTGGTCGCGCCACTCTTTCTTGATCGACTCCTTCTTCTTCTTGAGCTTGTCGGCGCGGTCGCGGAGATTGGCGGCGCGCTCGAAATCCTGCTGCGCCACCGCCTCTTCCTTCTCCTTGTTCAAGTCCTCGATCTGCTTCTCGAGGTCCTTCAGGTCCGGCGGCCGGGTCATGGTGCGCATGCGGACGCGCGAGCCGGCCTCGTCGATGACGTCGATCGCCTTGTCGGGCAGGAAGCGGCCGGAGATGTAGCGGGTGGACAGCTCCACCGCCGCCTCGATGGCGGCATCGGTGATGCGGACGCGGTGATGGGCCTCGTACTTGTCGCGCAACCCTTTGAGGATCTCGACGGTTTCGCTTTTGGAAGGGGGATTGACGATGATGGTCTGGAAGCGGCGCTCGAGGGCGCCGTCCTTCTCGATGAACTTGCGGTATTCGTCCAGCGTGGTCGCGCCGATGCACTGCACTTCGCCGCGCGACAGGGCCGGCTTGAGGACGTTCGAAGCGTCAATGGCTCCCTCGGCGCCGCCGGCGCCCACCAGGGTATGCAGCTCGTCGATGAATAGGATGACGTTCTTGACGCGGCGGACCTCGGTCATCACCGCCTTGATGCGCTCTTCGAACTGGCCGCGGTATTTGGTGCCGGCGACCATCATCGCCAGGTCGAGAACGACGATGCGGCGGTCGCGCAGCAGCTCAGGCACGTTGCCGTTAACCACGTCCTGCGCCAGGCCTTCGACGATGGCCGTCTTGCCGACGCCCGGCTCGCCCAGGAGCACCGGGTTGTTCTTGGTGCGCCGGCTGAGAACCTGGATGACGCGCTCGATCTCATCGTGGCGGCCGATCACCGGATCGAGCTTCCCTTCGCGGGCCAGCTCGGTGAGGTCGCGCCCGAAGGCATCGAGGGCGGGCGTCTTGGATCGGCTGGGCTTGGTGGTGGTCTGCGACTGGGGGATCGGATTCTCCTGGTTGGTCTCCGCGGCTCCCAGGAGCTCGAGCACCTCGTTGCGGACGTCTTCCAGCTTGATGTTGAGGTCCATGAGCACTTGCGCGGCCACGCCATCGTTCTCGCGCAGGAGCCCGAGGAGAAGGTGCTCGGTGCCGATGTAGTTGTGGCCCAGCTCGTTGGCCTCCTCCATCGACAGCTCGAGGACTTTCTTCGCCCGCGGGGTGAAGGGGAGCTGCCCCATGGTGACCATGGAAGGACCGGACTGGACGTTCTTTTCGATCTCGGCCCGGATCTTGTTGATTTCCACGCCCAAGTTCTTGAGCACATTGGCAGCGACGCCGCTCCCTTCCTGGATCAGGCCCAGGAGGATGTGCTCGGTGCCAATGAAGTCGTGGTTGAAGCGCTGCGCCTCCTTCCTGGCCAGCGCCATCACTTTTCTCGCCCGGTCCGTGAAGCGGTCAAACATTTATCAGGTTCCTGTGGTTTCTAGCCTTCGTTCGCCAAAGCCGTGTCCCCAATTGTACAGGGGTGCTTTTGCCTTATCACGTTGATTATGTTAAGCGGTCTTTGCGGTCGAATCAAGTTTTAGGAGTTGCCGTTCCTGGGATTGTGCAGGCGGTTGCGGATGAAGGTAGCTCGAGTGATGTCGCGCTCCGATGAGCTCAGCTCGGTTCGCTCCAGCTTCTGCAAGTGCGCCGGCTGGGTCAAGATGAACAGCTCGTTGATGGTGTGCACCTTGAGATCGGGAATCAAGCCCAGGTTGACTCCCATGCGCACCACCGACAGGAGGTCCATGGTCTCCTCGGAGTTGATGATGCGGGCGCTCTTCAGCATGCCGTAGGCCCGGCACGCCTTGTCTTCAATGACCTCCCGCTTGTTGTCGAACAAGGTCTCCCGCACCGTCCGTTCGAACTTGATGATCTGCGGAATGACCGACTCGATGTTCTGGATGATCTCCTCCTCGCTCTTTCCCAGCGTCGGCTGGTTGGAGATTTGATAAAAATCTCCTGAGGCCTTGGTCCCTTCGCCGTACAGCCCGCGCACCGCCAGGTTGATCTTCGACACCGCCTGGAACACCTTTTCAATCTGCCCGGTCATCACCAGCGCCGGGAGATGCAGCATGACCGAGGCGCGCAGTCCGGTGCCGACGTTGGTCGGGCACACGGTCAGGTAGCCGAACTGCGGATGGTAGGCGTAGTCGATCTTTTCCTCCAGCCACGAGTCGACGCGATTGATCTCGTTCCACGTGGTCCGCAGCTGCAGGCCGGAGCGCAGGCCTTGAATCCGCAGGTGGTCTTCCTCGTTCACCATGATGCTCAGATTCTCCTGCGGGCTCAAGGCCACGCCGCGCGGTCCCTTTCCGAAGGCATGCTCGCGGCTGATGAGGTGACGCTCCACCAGGAACTGCCGGTCGACCGGGGGCATCTCCGCCAGGCTGAAGTAGGAGAGGGTCTTGCCAATTTCAGAATCGAGGATCTTCTCCCGAAGCAGTTTTTCCAGGTTGGAACGCTCCTTGGGATTGGCCCTCGAAAGGAAAGCAAAACCAGCGGCATTGCGGGCCAGCCGGATCCGGGAGCTGATCACGATATCCGCCTCCGGTCCCAGCCCGCACAGCCATTCACCGATCTGATTCTGAAGATGATCGAGATCCATGAAAATCTCTTGCTAATCCGTTCTGTTCACTTCCGTTTGTCACGGCGCCCTTCCAAGGTGTAAATCTGGTCGCGGATTTGCGCCGCTTTTTCATATTCCTCCCTCTCGATGGCATTTTTCAGCTCTTCGCGCAGCTGGTTCAGCTCTTTCTTTACCGCCATCTGGCTGCTGGCCCGCCCCGGAACCTTGCCGGTGTGCTGCACCTTGTGGTGGATCTTTTCGAGAAGCTGAACCACTTGCTTGGTGAAGAGGTTGTAGTCATCAGGGCAGCCGAACTTGCCGGTGGAACGGAACTTCCGGTAGGAGAGGCCGCAGGTCGGGCAGACCAGACCTTCGTCCTCGCCGCCCGACTCGGAGAACTCCGCCGCCATCAGCTGCGCGGTCTTGAACTCCGGAAAGTTGGTGTCTTTGTTCAAGTAGCTCTTGATGGTTGCTCCCTTGTCCCTGGCGCAATTTTCACAAAGATGGATTTCCTTTTTCTGGTTGTTGGAGACATCGGTCAAGTGGACGGAAGCTGGAGCGGATTTACAAACTTCGCACTGCATAATTTACCGCGCTTAACTGAGTGCCGGATTTCACTTATAATAATCTTCCTAAACCTCACTCCTGACAAAAATTAGGGCGCAATCGAAGTCTAACACTGGCCATCCCTGAAGTCAAGGAGAGCGGCAGGTCAGCCTCGAAAAGCCCGGCTGGTCTTGCCGTGGTTTTAAAAATTACTTCTAATTTACTTATCGGATAGTTTGGGACTTTTCTGAAAGAACCGCCGGCACCATCTCAAGCTCCGCGGCGGCACCGCTTGGCCGTTTCGAACGCGGTGTCGCAGCTCGGCCCAGAGTTTGTCCAGGTCTTCGCCCGTGTCGACATCGCCATGCCAGGGGAGCAAGGCGTAGGAAAGCCGCGCCTGCCGGAGGCGCTTGAGGCTCAAGCGCAATACCTTTCCGGTGCTCCACGGCATGTGGCGGAAGAGGAAATCGATCGGCCGTTTCAGACCCACCAGGTAGTAGCCCCCATCGCGGGCCGGACCGAATACCACCGCCCGCGAATCCAGACGCCGGAAGGCCTCCTGAAAATGGCGGCTCTCAAGCCGCGGCATGTCGGTGCCGGCGAGCAAGGCCTTGAACTGGCGCCTCTTCCGAGCCCGGGCCGGGGTGGACGCGGGTCGGACGGCCAGCCACCCTAGCATTTCCTTGAAGGCCCGTTCCATCCGCTGGCCCAAAGTCTTCCCCCGCTGGGGGAGGAAGTGCAGCGCTCGGCCACCGGGCAGGGCGGCGCGTACCAACTCTTCACAAATCCGCCGCTCCCGCGCCGGACTGAAAAAGACGAACAGGGCGGTCCGGGGGACTCGCGCGGCAGCGGAAACGACATCCCCCACCATGGCGCGGTAAAACGCTGCCGCCCGGCCCATCCCCAAGGCTGCCCCCAGGCGGGTCTTGACATGACCGGGTCTGGGGGCTTTGAGGAACAGGCCCAGGGCCCGATCAGGGGTCCATTGGACCGCTGGCCGGCTCGCCCTCCCCCCCGCCGGGGGG
>JACQVS010000173.1 GCA_016209605.1 Planctomycetota bacterium | reverse complement strand
GCCCGGCGAGCAGGCTGAGGGCCATGAAGCGCGAGAGGCCCGGCTGCTTCACCGATTTCCGCGCCATATCGTGGCGGAGGAGCCACGCCGCCAGGGCGGCCATGCCGGAGCCCGCGAGGCGCACGCCCCCATCGAAGAGCCGGTCGGTCCAGTCGGCCTCCTGCGCCCGCTCGCTGAAGGCCAAGGCAATGGCAACCAGCCCCGCCAGGACCGCGACCGCCGCCGCCGCGAAAATCGACCAGCTCCGGCGCGGAATCTTCAAGAGCCGGCTCAGCTCGAGGCGCTCTCCGGCGATGGTGAAGACCAGGAAGGCGGCCCACCAGAAGACCACCCCGTAGCTCGGCCAGCCGGAGAGTAGCAGGGCGTTGCCGGAGAACCAGATCAGGGCGCCGAGCTGCATCACCGCCTGGTAGAGCGCCGTCGGGCGGTTGAAGCTGGCGGCGTAAAGCCCCGCGAGGCCCAGGCTCCCCAAGGCCAGAAGCGACCGGCCGAGCGCTTCGGGGAATCCCAGGATCAAGAGCAGGCTTCCCAGCCCGGTGCAGCCGGGCGCGGCCAAGGCCCAAAGTTTTTTCACCGCCACTGCCCGCTCGAGGGCGATCAAGGTGCCGAGGAAGCCGGAGACCATGATGGGGCCGTGGAGCGCCGAGAGCATGGGATTGATGGACGGCAGTCCCCAGCCCAGGCGCAGCAAGCCGGCCCACAGGCCGGCGAGCAAGGAGAAGACTCCCAGCAACACGAAGGGGATGCGGACAAGGGGCGGTCGGGGCATGATGTTTCCGGCACTTTATAGCGGCAGGTTCCAGCCGGCGCAAGACTGAGAACCCGGGAGCCCGGCCATTACCTTGATGCGAAGCCGGGCTCGCCCGCCTCCTTCCGGTAATCTCCCCGAGCGCCGGACGAATTCCCGCGGGTAGGGTATAGTTCGATAACGGTCTGAATTTTTTTACGGGATCAAACACCCGGCTCACCGGGGGCGCAGCTCGGGTTTGGGCCTTTCCTGACTAGGACCATCGATGGATTCTCCCAAGCGAAACGCTGGCAGTGTTTCTTTGATTTACGTCGCCGTTCAAATCCTCTTGATGGCGGCGGCGGCGGCGTTCTGGAACCAGCCCTTCATCCAGCCTATAAAACTGCTCGTCGTCCTGCTGCACGAGATCAGCCACGGCCTCATGGCCCTGGCGACCGGCGGCGCGGTTCAGGACATCCTCATCACCCCCAATGAAGGAGGGGCCTGCCGCACCGACGGCGGCAACGCGCTCCTCATCATCAGCGCGGGTTACTTGGGAAGCATGTTCTTCGGGGGCCTCTTCCTCACCGCTTCCAAGTCGCGCGGCAGCGCCATGGCCATCTACGCGCTCTCCGCCCTGCTCCTCATCGGCGCCGGTCTCACGGTGCTGCGCGACTCCTACTCGCGGACCTTCGCGCTGGCGACCGCCGGAACATCCCTTTTCCTGGGCGTCCTCATGCCCGGCTTCATCTCGAGCTTCATCCTGCGCTGGGTGGGAACGGTGAGCAGCCTCTACGTCTTCCTGGATATTTACAACGACATCCTCTCGGAAAACGCCCTCGCCGGCGCCCAGCCCAGCGACGCCTCGGCCCTGTCGCAGCTCACCGGCATCTCGCCCTGCGCCATCGGCCTCGCCTGGCTGGCGGTCTCGGGTGTTTACTTCATTATCATGTTGAAGTCATCGCTCAAGCCGGTGCTGGCCGAGCAGGGATCGAGGGGGAAAAAGCCGGAGAAATGAGCTCTCCGGAGATTTTCATCGTTCTGGGTGAATCGCGGCGGCGGTATGATGCCCGTTGTGAACGAGTGGAACATCAACCCGAAGGATTTCCTCGATGCCGGCCAGCCGCCCCAGCCGGAAAAGCCCGCCAGCCGGGTCCGCTTCTGCCCCGCCTGCGGCTCGCCCTTCCTGCGCGGCAAGGGAGCGCGCCCCCCGGACCAGCCCGAGGGGCCGGAGTACTGCCAGCCCGATTGCCTGCCGGGGCGGAACTACCGAGAAAAGCAAAGTAAATAATCCGGTTACGGGCAGTTCTCGTATTTATCGCAGCCGAGCAGGTTCGCCTCGCCGCACCCGGGATAGGGGGCGGGGATCTCGCCGGTGCCGACGAAGAGCTTGTTGAGGATGTTGATGCCGTCGGTGACGTCCACATCGCCGTCGCCGTTCGAGTTGCCGGCGTCGCGGCAGTTAAGCTCGCGGGTTCCCAGGAAGAGGAACTCGAGGAGCGACACCGCATCGGTGAGGTCCACCGTGCCATCGTCGTTGGCGTCTCCCCGGATGAAATCGGCGCCGCCGCCGAAGTCGGTCCACTGGTAGGGAGCGGTGGTGTGGGCGTCGACCAGGCGGTCGGCGCGGACGAAACCCCGCTCGCCGTCGAGGAGCTCGATTTCAGACAGCAGGTACGGTCCTTCCTTCTCGGCGGCGTAAATGGCCGCGGCTTCAAAGGTGAGCCGGAAGGTCATGGTCCCGGGGCTGACAGAAGAGAGCAGGACGCCGGCATCATCCAGGGGGGCATGGGCCTGATCGGCGAGCTTGCCGATGACCAGGTAAGTGCCGGCCTCGAAGATCTCCACCTTTCCCTCCACCCAGAGGTCATCGTAGTCGCCGTTGGGCTCGGAATCCTCGACCCCGGAGACAAACTCGTTCTTGAACCTGGCCGCCTCCGACTGCACCTGGAGGACGGCGGACTCCTCGCGGATGAAAGAGAGCGGCGACGAGCCCTGCGCGCTCACCGTCACCAGGTACATGCCGGAGCTGGCGGTGCCGCCGAAGCTGACGGTGTAAATCCCATCGTTCGCCAGCGCATCGCCGCCGGCGCCGTCATCGTGGAGAGCCATGTTCTCGTAGCCGCCATCGGGCCGGTTCACCCGGCCGTTCACCGCCGCTCCCGTGAGTGCGCTGTTCCCGTTCTTGAGCGTGGCCTTGATGACGGCGGCCTCGTTGGGGTGGACGGAATCGGGCTCGAGCACCACGCTCAATCCGATCGCCGACTCGAGGTAGATCTGCACCGAGTAGGAAATCTCCGTCCCGGCATCGAGATTATCGAGGAGGGCATGATAGACGCCGACCTCGCTGCCGGTGAACTCGTACGCCTGGACGAGGTTCCCTTCATCGTCCTCGTGGCTCAGGTACTCGACGTTGGGCAACGGCCCGGCGTTGGTGCTGTCGATGGTGGAGCCCGAAGGGGTCTCGATCTTGAACTGGAGCTGCCCGGGGAGGCGGTTGTTGAGAATGATGATGATGGAGCCGGTGGTGTCGGAGAGCAGGTCAAGGCTCTGGCTGGTGGAGATCAAGATGACGCTGTCGTATCCCTGGCCGCGGACCAGGAAGCCGCCGTTTCCGCCGCCGCCCGCCTCCAGAACCTCTTCCCCGCCCCCGAGGCCCCCGCCTGGCCCGGCTGCCGCGCCGCCGGGCGGAAGCAGGATCTGCTTGAGGAGGAGATCGATCGATGCCGGGCTGCGCCCGAGCTGGGCGTGGGTGTCGGCGGTGCGGTGAGGCATCGCCCCTGGAACTCCTCCCAGGGCGCTCTCGACGCAAACGACGTTGTCGTGCTCGGCGCAGCCCAGGAGCGGGTCGAGAAAGTCGCTCCCCGCGGTTCCGGCCACCAGGTGGATCTCCGCGCCGGCGGTTTCCAGGAAGCCGGCGGGAACCATGCCGAGGAGGCTCAGGAGGGCGCCGGCGAAGTTATCATCGGCGAAGTTATCAAAATCGAGGAAACTGGCGCGATAGGCCAGCTCCGAGAGACGCGATCCGAGGTTGGCCGTTCCCAAAAGAACGAGCTTCCGCACCGGCCTGGCATTCTGGGGCGATTCGTTGAGGAAGAGGCGCGCCGAGAAGCCCGTGGCGCCGTGGGCCACCAGGTCCGTCGCGGCGGGAGCGGCGCCGAGAAAATGCTGCAGATGCTCCACCACCTTGCGCTGGTGGGCGAGGATCTTTCGCGCCCCCGGCGCCAGGCCGCCTTGAAAGCTGGCCGGGAAGACCAGAATGCCCTGGGGAAGTCCGCCGGCCTCGCGGTTCGATTCCGCCGCGCTGGAGAACTCGAGCCAGCGCGAGGCGCCGCCGATTTCCCCCGAAATGGCCAGGACGGGTAGGGGGATGGGGATCGAAAGGTCGCCCTTCAAGACCGCCGGGATCTTCACGGCCGCGGCGAGGCGCCGGTCCGGCCTCTGGCCGGTCGGGAGGCTGGGAAGATCGGGAAAGACCGCTTCGAAGAGCGCCGTGGCCGGCGGGCCTCCCGCCGCCGCCAGGAAGGCGAACCGGCCGCTGGGATCGATCTGGGCGAAGCCGAGCGATATCCCCTGGCCGTCGGCGAAGCTCACTTGCCCGCGCCCTAATGGCGTCTGCTTCGCATCGTTCCAGAACACCCGGCCGCGCAGCGCCCCGGCGCCAGGCGGCGGCACGGCGGCGGGGCAGGTGGCCGGCGGGCCGCGGTGCACCTCTCCCACCAGCCCCGTCACGGTGTAAGTTCGATCTCCGGGCGGCGGCGCCGCATCGACGAAGCGGCCCTCGACGCCAAGGACCGCGAGGAGCACGCCGTCGCGCGCTATTTCATAGCCGCTGTAGCCGGCCACCGTAGTCCACTGGAGGAGAACCGACAGCGGCGCGGCGGCGGGCAGCACCTGGCAATTGAGGTCGGGGATGGGGCGATTGACCACCGCCAGGACCTCGATCTTGCAGCTGGCGAGGATTCTCACCCCCGCCGGCTGGCTCTGGGGGTCATAAATTTCGACGAGGTGCGCGCCGGCTTTGAGGGCCAGCTCGACCTCGGTGGCCGCGCCGGAAAGGCGCTGCACTTCCTGCCCATCGACCGCGGCGGCGAGCTGCTGGTATTGATCGCCAGCGCGCCAGCTCGCCCGCACCCGCGTCGTGCCGGGGATCTGGTCGCAATCGAGGTCGCGCACCGGCAGCGAGGTGAGCGTGACCTCGCAAGGCCTGGAGGTGAGCTCCGGCTTGCCGTTCGCCTCCACCTCATAGCGGTGCGCCTCGAGGAGCGACGCTGTCGCGAGGGAGTCGATGTAATAGAGCAGATCTCCCGGCAGCCCCCCGGCCAGGACCTTGCCATCGCGGAGGATGGCGAGCGACTGGTAGCGCGCCTTCGACACCCAGGATAGCCGGACGCGCCTTTCCGGCAGGACGGCGCAGGCGAGGTCCTCCGGGGGCGGCGGACCGGGGGGAGCGACGACGGACCGGATCTCGAAGACCGCGCCGTTTTCCCTCGAGGCGGAGAGGAGCGACGGCGCCCCCAGGGCCAGCTCGCTCCGGCCGTCCTCGTTGCGATCTCCCAGGTCGGCCACCGCCCATCCCAGGCTGGATCCAGGCGCCGCGTGGGTGTAAACCGTTCCCAGATCGCCGGGCAGAGCCTCCAGGTCGATCTCGGGCGGCAGTTGCGGGGCGCCGCGCACCAGGAAGGCCTTGCCGGGTAAGTTCGCCGAGCCGGGCGCTCCGATCAAGAGTTCGCCGAAGGCATCGCCCGAGGCGTCTTGAACGAGCGCCACCGCGAAGCCGGCGCGGCTTCCCGGCGCTCCCAGCAGCGCCACCTGGCCGGGACGCGGCTGCGAGAGGTCGGTCGCGGCGCGGCGGCGGAGGTCGGGGCCGCCGGGAAGCAGGATGGCCAGGCCGGTCCGGGGGCCGCCCGCCGCCATCTGGAACTCCGGCAGGCCGAGGAGGAGGTCGGGGTGAGGATCTCCGGTGACCTGGCGGCCGCCGCCCACCGACCCGCCGAGCATGGCACCCGGGACGGGCGCGTTCAAGATTAAGGTGACATACGCCGGCGCGGGCAGGACCGGCGGCCGGCTGAGATCGGGTGGCGGGCGGTCGCGCAGGGTCCGGTCGCCGAAGATGAGGAAGACCTTGCCGGCTCCGGGCAGCCCCTGCGGGGAGAAGCCCCCCGGGCTGCCGACGGCGAAGTCGTTGAGCTGGTCGCCATCGAGATCAGCGGCGGCGGCCAGCGAAGCGCCCAGCAGGCCATCCTTCTCGATGCCGTCCAAAGCCCAGCCCAGGGGCGGTTGGAGCTGCTGGAGAACGACAAGGGGCTCGAGTTTTCGCAACTGGGGGCCGCCGAAGATGACGTAAACGCGCCCGGCGGGGATGAGAAGCTGGAGCCCGACCTGGGCCCGTGGGGCAGCGATCGCCAGGTCGGGGAAGCCATCCCCATCGACATCGCCGATCCCCGCCACCGCCGCGCCCGCCTCCTCACCCGGCGCCAGCGAGGCGAAGACGAGGCCGCGGCCGCGGAGGTCCTGGAGAAGGTTCATGACCGGCGGCGGGTTGGCGGAGCCAAAGAGGAGGAAGGCCGAGCCGCCGGGGAAGTTCCGGCCCAGGCCTCCGGGAGCGCCCATGAGCACATCGTCAAAACCATCGCCATCGACATCGCCTAGGCCGGCGACCGCGGCGCCGAAACGGTCGGGGGCGTTCTCGCCGGTGACGATGGGAACCACCCCCTCCGGCGGCGCCCCCAGGGGCACCGGCGAGGAGAGCGGAGCCTTCCCGCGGATCAAGAAGACCCGGCCGGCCGGGCCTTCCAACCCCGCGCCCGGGGCGCCGATGAGGAAATCGGCCTTGCGATTGACCTTGAAGTCGCCGTCAAAGTCGAGGTTGCCGGCCAGGGAAAAGCCCGCATTCAGGAACTCGCCGGTGTTCGAGCCGGTATAGATCAGGCCGGAGAAGCCGGGGCCGTCGAGGGGGACTTCCTGCACCTTGGGGGGGGCCCCCGCTTGAGCATAGGGTTCCGGCGGCAGAACCAGAAAAAAGATCAGGGAGTGAAAGATCCCCCACGGCAAGCGCCAAGCCCACCGCCGAGGCTCGAGCGCCATGTGAAAATTCCATTTCGTGTGCACAGGTGATCTCTGAATGTCGCTTGGCACCTGGTAACGCGGTCTTTCAAACCAAACTTTTCGCCGGATAGGGACAGTTCAATGGTACCAAAAATTGGGGAAGGCGCTATAGGAAATTGCGATGGTTCAGTCTGGGGAAGGTTGGGGGAGAACTGCCTAACTGCCTAAAAGGTGAAAGGTGAAATTTTTAAATTGAATCTAAAATAGAGGCCTAGGCCAGTTGAATTCAGCGCGCCGAGGATGGCGCGCTGAATTCAACTGGCAATAAATAAAAATAAAGAACAAGGGCGATGAGCGCATTGGAACAACAAACTGTCGGGCCTGTGTCCGTACCCTATCCGTATCCGAATCACTACTAGTTGCCTCTATCGCCCTTGTCCAATCCAACATATGGATCACTCCTTTCTGCTGGCCGAACCGTCCGGCCAGCTCCATCAGTCTTCAATCTAAGACCTTGAGGAGGAATGGTCTTGAATTCACGAAGGGGATAAAAGCACAGGGTGTGCCAAATGCGTTAAAATAGTCATAACTTATATTATAATTATGTTTTATGATCTAACAGCAATGATTTTGCCGCGGATTCCAGG
>JACQVS010000171.1 GCA_016209605.1 Planctomycetota bacterium | reverse complement strand
GGACCGCGGCGTCAACCACGAGGGAGACTTCTTCACCGACTTGACCTATCCGGACACCACCACGGACGGCTTCGAGATCAAGCTCCCGGCCGGGACGAAGGGGAAGATCGTGTGGATCGAGCTGCTCCCCGGCGGCTCTTCCTACCTCTCGCTCGCGGAGGTCGAGGTCTACAGCCGGACCGCACCGCCAACCCAGGTCTTCAAGCGCGGCGATGTCGATAACAGCGGCGCGGTCGACATCTCCGACCCGATCAACGAGCTGCACTCGCTCTTCCTGGGCGACTTCCAGATCGCTTGCCGGGATGCGGCGGACTTTGACGACAGCGGCGAGGTGGACATCTCCGACGCCATCAACAGCCTGCTCTGGCGGTTCGGCGGCGGCCCGCCGGCGCCGCCCCCGGGATCCGCCGCCTGCGGCGAGGACCTCACCGCCGACCAGGATCCGAACCATCCAGGGGGAAATCTGGGCTGCGAGCTCTACGACCAGTGCCCGTGAAGCAGTTGAAAGGTAGGACTATCTTTCCTTGACAGTTGACGGAGATCCTCCTATGGTAATTTCATGAATAAAATTTCCGAGTTCGAAAACCTCCTCTCGACCATGTCACCTGCCGAGAAGGCTCAAGCCTTGCAACGCCTCGTTCAGGACATTGGAGAATCTTTCCCCGGAATTGAGAGCACGCCAGGCGTCTGTGGTGGTGAGCCGTGTGTCGTCAGAACGAGAATTCCAGTTTGGCTGCTGGCACAAGCACGAAGCCTGGGAACAGGCGAAGCGGAGTTGCTGAAATGCTACCCCACTCTTCGCGCCGAGGATCTGGTTCAAGCATGGGCTTATATTCGTGCTCATCGGGAAGAAATCGAAAGGTCTATCCGAGAAAATGAAGAGGCTTGATCCATGAGTCGGCTCTACGCCAATGAGAATTTTCCTTTCCCAACCGTTGAAGAGCTCCGCCGACTTGGATATGAAGTTGTGACCATCCAGGAAACCGGGAAGGGTGGACAAAAAATTTCCGATGAGGAGGTCTTGTCTTTCGCTGTGGAAAATAAAATGGCCGTGCTCACCATGAACAGGAAGCACTTTATCCGCCTTCACCATCTTCATCCTGAACACCAAGGAATCATCGTCTGCACGTTCGATCCAGATTTCATCAGCTTGGCTCGACGAATCCAAGCTTCCATCGGGCTCAATTCAACAGTGACTGGGCGGTTGATTCGGATTATGCGACCGGCAAGTTAAATTGCTGTCCTAGCCGTGCCCTGAAAATGCTGCACTCTCTCTTACTGGGCGACTTCCAGATCGCTTGCCGGGATGCGGCGGACTTTGACGACAGCGGCGAGGTCGACATCTCCGATCCCATCAACAGCCTGCTCTTTCAGTTCACCGGCGGCTCGCCGGCGCCGCCCCCGGGATCCGCCGCCTGCGGCGAGGACCTCACCGCCGACCAAGACCCGAACCATCCAGGGGGAGATCTGGGCTGCGATGCTTAGAGGCTATCCCAAAAGTCGCTTCGAGGCCCGAGGCCGAGCGAGAAGGCGCCAGACAAGGCGGGCCGACGATGCCTTATTAACGGAGAAATAAGGCTAGGAGGCCCAACGTAGTATGGCGCCTTCGCAGCCGGCCCCAGTTCTGTTGCAGAGTGGCCGAATGGATTTTTGGGATAGGCTCTTAAGACCGGTGCCCGTGAGGCGGCCGGCGGATCACCGGCAGCCGCTCCGATCGCAAGCGAGCCTCCCCTCCCGCGCCGGACCGCAGGCCGGGTACGGCGAGGAGGGTTGGGGGCCGCCGCGGTAGAGATGGTTCAAGAGGTGGATGGGGTCGGTGATGTCGAGCGCCTCGTCGGCGTTGGCATCGGCCGCCGCCTGGCAGCAGAGCGGCCCCTGGCCCAGAAAGAGCGCCTTCATCGTCGCCACCGCATCGGCCATCTCGGCGCCGCCGCTGCAGTCGGCGTCGCCGCGGAGGTAATTGAGGCTGGGAACGGCGCCGTCGACGGCCCGGCCGAAAACCTCGACCTCCGAGAGCGCCGCTCCCGACCCGCCCTCGAAGCTGCCGGTGAACGAGAGCAGGATCACCTCCAGGGCGTTCAGCTCGAGCTGGCCGTTCAAGGGGATCCTCGTCCCTTCCTCCGAGACCAGGGCGTTGAACGTTTTCGCCTCGCGGAGTTCCCCCTCGAGGTAGCTGCGCACCTCCACCTTGCGGACGGACTGGTCGCGCTTGCCGAAGATACCCCTTCCGGTCCTGGCCGCGTGCAGGACCACCTCGCTGGCGCGCACCGGCAGCTCCCACTCGAAGCGCACCGCCGGCCGGGAGTCGAAGCCGGCCGCCGCCCACTCGGAGCGGAAGAAATCGCTGCGCCGGTCGGTGAGCAGCGCCGGCCGGAAGGTATACCCGCTGTCTATTCTCGACGAGCTGGCCGTGACGCGGGCGCTCGGGGCCAGGTTCATGAGCTGCGGGTCGGCCGGCATCTCAATCTGCGAGTGGCCGGCGTGGCAGCCGACGCAGCGCGCGGTGACGCCGACATGGCCGTAGTTCATGCCGCCGACGTGGTAGATCTGCCCATCCCGCCCAACCGGAATGGTGTCATCGCCGCGCCGCAGCACTTCGAAGAGCGGCACGCCGGCGGGAAGCTCGACCTCCACCCGGCCGCTGGCGGGAACGTCCGCCCGCCGGATCAAGATCGGCGGATCGGCCTTCTCGAAGCTGGTCCGCTGGGGGGACATGTAAAACTCGATGGCCAGGCGCCGGCCGAAGGCCGGGGCGTGGGGGAGGGGGGCGTTGAGGGGGGCGTTGGCGAAGATATTTTCCACCAGGAAAGTGAAGGTCCTTCCGCCCGCCCTGGCCTCCTCGAGCGAGCGCGGCGCCTCCTCGGCGATGGCGCTCGGGACCGAGTCGGGGATGACCGGCGGCCGGGCCCGGGGAAGGAGCGGCACCGCGTCCAGCTCGGCCGTCGAGCCTGAGGCGAAAAGGAGCGCCGGAGACGGCGAGCCGGCCTTTTGCGTGAAGACGTCAAATCCTCCAAAGCCGCTCTGGCCGGCCGGGATGCCGGTGACCAGGAGCGAGCCATCGGGGAGGCCGGCGGCGCTGGCGTAGAAGAAGGAGGCGCTCGCCACGGCGGTCAGGTCCTTCGGCCCGCCCAGGGACTCGGGCAGATCCTGGCCCCGTTCGAACTTCCGCAGGCCGAAGCGGCCCGGCTGGCCGAGGAGGGGCGCCGTGGTCAGGAAGAGCGCCACCGCCTCGCCGCTCGCGAGGAAGCTCGGGCGATAGGCCTGGGTCGCCACGCGGTCGAGGTGGAATCCGGAAAACATCGCCAGCCCGGTCCCATCGGGATTGATGGAGGAGAGGAACCAGCTGTTCACTCCGGGAAAGTCCTTTTCCTCGATCCCCCGGAAGACCTCGGTGCTGAAGGTGCTGGGGCGCAGGTCCGGCCAGTGGGAGCTGAAGTCCCGGGAGACGAAGATGATCGGGGG
>JACQVS010000170.1 GCA_016209605.1 Planctomycetota bacterium | reverse complement strand
TGGAGCACGCAGCCGAGGTCGATCGGATTCCCCTGATCGTCCCTATCAGGCGTCAGGTCCGGGCCGCAGTTGAAGGGCCCCGGATCCGGGGCGATCGATCCGCTGGCGAACTGCCAGAGCAGGCTGTTGATGGCGTCGGAGATGTCGACCTGGCCGCTGTCGTCGAAGTCGGCCGCATCCAGGCAGGTGATCTCGAAGTCGCCCAGGAAGAGCGAGTGCAGCTCGTTGATCGGATCGGAGATGTCGACCGCGCCGCTGTCATCGAGGTCGCCGCGGCGGAAGCGCGGCGGCGGCGGCGCGCCGCCGACGACGGTCAGGTCGACCCGGTCGACGCATACCCGCTCGTTGCCTCCGGCCACGCCGACGCGGAAGTCCGAGCTCCCCTGCTGGAAGGTGCGGAAACCGGCCTCGGTGATGTCCCACGCCAGCACGGTCCAGGCGCCGGTGCCGTTCAACATCCGGACGGGGGGATTTTCGAGGGGGAAGAAGGTGTTGGAAAAGTCGAGGGGGCCGGTGGAGCGGTTGTTGGTGTACTGGAGGTAGAGGTTCAGCCCTGCGAGTGCCGGATCGTCATACACCGTCATCTCCAGCTTGAATTCCGCCTGCGCCTTCACCGCCGGATCGGTGACGTTGAAATAAAAGAGGCTGTCGGGGAAGTCGTTGTCGGTGGCGCCGCGGTTGGAGCGCCCCTCGCTCGGCTCCGCCAGCGGCCCGCAGACGCCGAAGTCGTTCTCGCCGTCGCCGGGATCGACGGTCTGGCTGTTGGCGAGGCCGTTTTCCTGGTTGATCTCGCCGAGGTCGACGCTCACCTTGGTTCCCGAGGGCACGTTGATGACGCTGATGTTACAGGGGCGAGACAGGTAGCCTTCAAACTGGGAGATCACCCCGAGCACCTGGTAGGTGTGGTCCCCATCCGGAACATTGACATCTGGATAAGAGCTGGAGTCCCCGGGGATCTGCGCCAGGGGGCCGCCGTCCCGCTGCACCTCGATGGTGGCGTAGGCGATGGGATTTTCCCAGGACAGGGCCACGCCTGCCGGGGTGCGCCTGCAGGCGAGCGGGCCCGGGGCGGGGAAGTAGTTGACGACGGCGCTGTCGAGACAGACCCGCGCTCCCCCGGCGCCGATGCGGAAGTCGGCCACCCCTTGCTGGAAGCTGCGGAAGCCGGCGTCTTCCAACTGCCAGCTCACCGTCGCCCACTCGCCGGTGCCGGCCAGCGTGCGGACCGCGGGGGCGGCGAAGAAAGTATTGGGGATGTCCCCTCCTCCCCGCGAGAGGTTGTTGGTGTACTCGAGGGTGAGGCTGGCCCCCGTGAGGGCGGGATCGTCGTAAACCGTGGCCTCGATCCGCACCGCCTCCTGAGACTTCATCGCCGGATCGGTGACGGTGAAGTAAAAGAAGCCGTCCGGGGCGTCGTTGTCGGTCCCCGCCAGGTTGGAGCGGGCCTCGCGGAGGTCGGCGTTGGGGCCGCAAATCAAGAACTCGTTCTCGCCGTCGGTGCCATCCTGCCGGAAGGTGTTCTTCATGCCGTTTTCGGTGTCGGGATCGCCGAGGTCGATGGAGGCCCGGGCGCCGGGATTGACCTTGAGGTAGGTCACCTCGCACGAGGGCCCATCCTGGAGGTTCGGCGCCACCGCGACCACCTGGTAGTGGAGCGTGCCTTCCGGGATGTTCAGGTCGGGGTAACTGGTGGCGTCGCCGGCCAGCTCCGCGAGGACGCTGCCGTCCCGCTCGATGCGGATCTTCTCGTAGGCGGCCTGGTTCGTCCAGGTCAGCTCGACACTGGCGCGCACCCGCCGGCAGAAGAGGCCGGTGGGGGGAAGGACCTGACCAACCTCGGCGCTCACGAACGGCAGGGCAATGCAGATGCGGTCCTCGCCGCCATCGCCGATGCAGCGCCAGGAGATGTGCGCCTGGACGGCTTCGCCGTCGCGGAACATCGAACCCGTGACCAGTTGCCAGTCGCCCGTGGCGGTGCGATCGTTCAGGCCGCCGGGCTCGCGGCCGAGGTAGCCGCCGGGACCGAAGAGCGGGAAGCCGAAGTTGAAGCGCTGCTCCGAGCCATCGGCGTTGCCGCTCTTCACATAGAACTCGCCGTGGTAGTCGACGCCGACCGAGATGGGGAAGCGGCCGTTGTCGTCGTCAAAGCCCTGGTCGGCGCCGTAGGAAATGATGCGGAAGCAGACGACGTTCGTCTCCGGGCTGCCGGCGAAGATTTCATCGGCGGCCGCGAGCTCGACGTCGACCTCGATGCCGCCGTTCACGGCGAAGGCGCGCCAGTTGTCGGGGACGCCGGGATTGGCGGTGACCGTGCCGGTGCCGATAGGCAACGCTTGACCGCCGGTCCCTTGAAAATTTGGGTTGGGAACCAGGTTCTCCCCCTGGGCGAAGAGCCCGAGCGACGCGACGAGATTCAAGATGGAAACGGCAGAAAAAACCTTGATGCGAAGCATAGGTCCCTCCTCAATGATAAATTGACCGGTATTCATTTTATCACCCCGGCAGGAAGGGGGAACGACAAAAGTCACATCCTGATTTTTTTCCGGATCGCCTGGATGCGCTCGAGGACGGGGGGATGGGAGTGGTTGAGGAAGACGTAAAACGGGTGGGGCGTCAAGTTGGAGAGGTTGTGGAGCGACAGCTTCTTCAACGTCTCGACCAGGGTCTCGGGGCGGTCGATGGTCCCGGCGGCGTAGCGGTCGGCCTCGAACTCGTTCCGGCGGGAGAAGATTTGCAGGAAGAGGGAGAGGAGCATTTCGAGAGGGGTGAAGAGCATGCCGAAGAAGAGCAGCCCCGCGTAGATGGACGGTTTTTCCATGTAGAAAGCGCCGAACAGCCCCTCCTGGCTGATGAAGAGCGACAGCAAATAAAAAACCAGCCCCAGGCGGGCGATGCCGATCAGCAGGCTCTTGTGTATGTGCTTCTTCTTGAAGTGGCCGGTCTCGTGCGCCACGACGGCCACCAGCTCGGGGACGGTGTACTTCCCGATCAAGGTGTCGAAGAGGGCCAGGCGCTTCTGCTTGCCAAAGCCGGTGAAGAAGGCGTTCGACTTGCTCGAGCGCCGCGACCCATCCATGACGAAGATGTTTTCGAGGCGAAACCCCACCTTGCGGGCATAACCCAGGATCGCCTCCTTGAGCTCCCCCTCGGCGAGCGGCTTGAACCGGTTGAAGAGGGGAAGGATCCAGGTGGGGAAGATGAGCTGGAGGATGAGGGTAAAGACCGCGGCCGCCGCCCAGCAGCAGAGCCAGGCGTACTTGCCGGCGAAGTCGAAGAAGGCCAGCACGGCAGCCAGCAGGGGAATACCCAGGAGCGCCGCGAGGAGAAGCCCCTTCAGGCGGTCGAGGATGAACGTCCGGGCGGTGGTCTGGTTGAAGCCGAAGCGCTCTTCGATGACGAAGGTGGAGTGGATGCCGAACGGCAGGTCGAGGGCCATCATGGCCAGCGCCAGGAAACCGATATAGACGATGCCGGTGACCAGGGGGTCATATCCCCAGCCGCGCACCAGCGCGTCGAGCCAGTTGAACCCGCCGGCGAACCAGAACGCCAGGACGGCGAGGAGATCCATCGTTCCGTGGAGGATCCCCGAGCGGGTCCGGGCGCGGGTGTACTCCTGCGAGCGGCGGTAGGCCTCGGCGTCGTAAAGGCCTTTGAACTCCTCCGGCAGCTCCGGCCGCAAGGACCGCAGGTTGAGGAGGTCCGCCGCCAGGCTCAAGACGTGCTCGATGAGCAGCGCCGCCAGGATGATGAGGCCGTAGATGTTCAAGGGAGACAACCTCGCCCTCTCATGATGGTTTTTTCATTCCTCCGGCACCGCCAGGAGCTGCAGGCGGTCCTCCGGAACCTCCAGGATCGCCACCGTGTGCTTCTGGGCACGGAAGAGCGCCCCGGGATTGATGACCCGGGTGCGGCCGATCCTCTCATCCCGCGGCACGTGAGTGTGGCCGTGGCAGAGGTAGTCGACCCCCTCGGAAAGGGCTTTCTTCATCCAGGCCTTCGAGTCGCCGTGCTGAAAGACCAGGGTCTTCCCTGCCACCTCCAGGCGGCCGACCGGGTCGTTGACGGCGATCCCCAAGGTCCTGGCGAAATCCGAGAGCAGGTCCTTGTCGGCATCGACGTTCCCAAAGACGAGGTGGACCGGCGGGGAGAGCCGGCCCTGGCCATCCAGATCAACCGCGAGGGCGGTCAGCACTTCCATGGACTCGAGGTCGCCCAGGTGGATGAGCAACTGGGCGCCGTTTTTCACCAGGAGCTTGACGGCTCGCAAAGTTGTCTCAGCCTGGCCGTGGCTGTCGGATAAGAGGCCGATCGTTTTCAGCATATGCCAACTACAAAGATCATCGATCCCGCCGGGGCGAATTGCAAATAAACTCTTGAGGCGGCCCTGGAGGGGCCGTAAAATTCCTCGCTTCAAAGGCACCTGCATCAAAATAGGGAACCAGATCGGAGGATCGCCCATGTCTCAGCTCGTGAAAGTCGCCGAGGTCCAGGACCTCCCCGCCGGAAAAGGGAAGGGGGTGGAGGTCGCCGGAAAGAAGATCGCCCTCTTCAACGTCGCTGGCCAGTACTACGCCATTGGCGACTCCTGCACCCACCGCGGGGCCTCGCTTTGCGAGGGAACGGTGAACGGCACGCAAGTCATCTGCCCCTGGCACGGCGCCGCCTTTGACCTGGCGAGCGGCAAGGCGCTGACGCCGCCGGCGAAGCTGCCGCTTCCCTGCTACAAGGTCGAGGTGGAGGGGAGCGAGATCAAGGTGGAGATCCCTTAGTGCAGTCTTTCGCAAATAGTTGTAGGGTCAGGCCGAGGGATTTTGGCTACTGGCAAGGCGCGCCCGCGTGGCACGACCACCGCTTCGCGGCGGTGCCCGGACGGAGTACCGCCGAGCGGGCGCAACACCGCCAGGAGACAAAAGAACCGGCATCACCCTACAAGAATTTAAGAAAGACGGAACTTAGGA
>JACQVS010000179.1 GCA_016209605.1 Planctomycetota bacterium | reverse complement strand
GCCTGTTAACGGTCCGGAGGAGGGTTATTACTCCACCTATTAAATCTTACTTTGGTGCAAAGATTTCGTGAATGCTACAGGTAATCCATGCCAAGCTTTCGGTCCAGAGATAAAGAAAATGCGAATGACTGTAGGAGATCAAGCAAAAGATTACTCAATCAGTGTTAAAGGTCGAAGCCCAACCAACATGAAATGGATTTCTGAAACCTTGTTATCTACTGCAACCAGCAATAAAACAGTAATTGAATTCTACAGTACAGGAATTGAGGGTGGATGGTGTGGTGCAGCCATCGATGACGTGTCTGTCGTTTTACTTTCGCCAGTATTTGTTCGCGGGGATGCAAATGAGAATGGTGGTATCGATACGGCGGATCCAATTAATATCTTAGATTACCTATTTAGGGGAACAGTTTACTTTGCGTGCATTAGCTTAGCGGATTCGAACGATGATGGAGAGACCGATATTGCTGACGCCATCTATCTATTGCGATATCTTTTTATGGATTCACCAAGTCCGCCCCCACCATTTCCTGGCTGTGGTTTAGATCCAACCGAAGATCATTTAACATGCACTTCAACATCTTGTGAGTAACTTTGATTTGCATTATTGCATTGAACTATCCTGAAGGCTCAACAACCGCTGAATAACCAACTCGTCAATACGTTCGAACCATGCTTTCTGGTTCTGCTCCTCGCAGGTGTTAATTCGAACAAGTTTCCCGGGTAGTAGCTACCCCCGAAACCGGCTCCCTTTCCTCAAATTCTTGCGGCTTGCGCCTCCCCGCGCTTCGGGCGGAAGAGCAGCGCCAGGGCGATCTGCTGGAGGTCGTCGAGGAAGGTGTAGAAGAGCGGCACCACGAAGAGCGTGAAGAAGGTCGAGGTGGCGAGCCCCCCCATGAGCACCACCGCCATCGATTTGTAGTCCATACCCTCGCCGGCTTGCGGGAAGATGACCAGCGGCGCGAGGCCGAAGATGGTGGTGAGCGCGGTCATCCAGATGGGCCGGAAGCGGATCCTCATGGCGTGGAGGATCGCCAGCCGGCGCTCCAGACCCTCCTGGCGGAAGCGGTTGATGGCAGCGACGAGCACGATGGCGTTGTTGACCACCACCCCCACCAGCATGACGAAGCCGACCATGCCCATGGCGTCGAGGCTGGTGCCGGTGAGATACAGCGACCACAAGGAGCCGAAGAAGGCGTGGGGGATCGACAGCATCACCGCGAAGGGGAGGATAAAGGACTCGAAGAGCACTCCCATGAGGAAGAAGATGAGCGACACCGCCAGGATCAAGGCCAGCACGGTCATCTCGAAGTCGTACTGGAAACCCCCCTGGCGCAAATTGAGGGTCGCCTCGAAGCCCTCCGGCAGGGAAAGCCCCTCCAGAGCGCGGCGGATGCGCTCCCGCACCGGAAAGGCGTCCGGGGCATCGACCCGCGCCACGTAGGCGATGGTCATCTTGCCGTTGACGCGGCGGATCTCGCCCGGGCTGGGCTGGATGTGGTAGCTGGCGACGTTTTCTAGGCGCACCGACTGCCCATCGGGCCGGTAGACCGGAATGGCGTTCAGCTCCTCGACGTTTTCCTTGTCGGCGTCCTGGTAGCGGATCCAGAAGGGCAGCTCCCGGTCCTCGGTCTGGTAGTCGGGCAGCATGGCGCCGCGGATGGCCCAGCTCACCATGTTGGAGACCGAGCCGGCGTTGATGCCGTAGTGCTGCGCCCACTCGCGGTTCACCGTCACCTGAACTTCCTCCTCTTCCTGGTCGCCCGCCAGGGCGACATCGATCACCTCCGGGAAGGCCGGGCTCTTGATCTCCCGCTGCACCCGGTCGCCGATCTCGAACAGCGTCGGCAGGTCGGTGCCGCGGATGTAGATGCGCACGCGGTTTCCCTTGTTCTCGTCGGCGTACTCGTCGCCTCCCTGGCGCACCTTGACGTCGGGGATCCTGGGGAGCATCGCCTCGGCCTTCTTGAAGAACTCCTCTTCGTTGACGCGCACGCCGCGGTTGAAGTACAGATGGAGGTCGCCGCCGCGGCGGTCGAACCACGAGGTGATGGAGCGGATTCGCAGCTCCTCGCGCCGCTCGTCGAAAACCTTCTCCAGCCGGGTGAAAATATCGTTCGCCTCGCCGAGGTTGAGGTTCTTGGGGAGCCGGACGATGAAGCTCATGCGGCTGCCGCCTTCGATTGGGCCCTCGTTCTTCTTCACCAACTGGGAAGCGGACCAGGTGCTCAGGAAGATCAGCGTGAAGATCAAGAAGGCCTCGAAGCGATGCTCCAGGCACCGGTCAAGAATCCCCTCGCACCAGCGGTTGGGGAAGGACCCCGGCATCGGCAGGCCGCCTCCGGTGACGGCGCTTCCCCTGCCGGCGGCGCCGGCAAGCCGGCGGCCGCGGCGATGGAAGTAAATCATCCCCTGCGGGATGAAGACCAGCGCCACGAGGAGCGAGGCCAGGACGCTGACGCACAGCGGCCCGCCCACCTCCTGGTAAATGGTCTTAAATCGAGGATCGCCGATGAACATGATCGGCAGGAAGACCACCACCGTCGTCAAGGTCGCCAGCGTCACCGCGAGGCCGATCTCCCGCACCCCCTCCACGGCGGCGGCGAGCAGCCCCTTCCCCTCGCCGTGCAGGCGGATGATGTTCTCCACCACGACGATCGAGTTGTCGACCAGCATGCCGATGCCGAGGGAGAGCCCCATCATCGACAGGACGTTGAAGGTGCCCTTCTGGAAAAACATCCAGACGATGGTGATGAGCAAGGAAAACGGGATCGACAGAGCCACCAGCAAGGTCACCCGCACGCGCCGCAGAAAGGCGTAGAGGACGATGACCGCGAAGAGGCCGCCGTAGAGACCGCTCTCCCGGAGAGAGCTGATGGAGTCCTCGATGACCTCGCCCTGGTCGAGGAAGGGATGCATGGAAAGCTTCTTCAAGCCGGGGAACCGGCGCGGCAGGCTCTTCTCGAACTCGTCGTGGAAGATCCGGCGCAGCTCCCTGCAGGTTTCGACGGCGTTGGCCGAGGAGTCCTTGTGCACCACCACCACCTTGGAGGGGAGGCCGTTGACCCGCGACCAGCGGTTGCGCAGCGCCCGGTAGTAGCCGACCTGCGCGATGTCGGCGAGGCGCAGCCCCGGCTCGACCGGGTAGTCGCGGATCTCGTCGAAGCTCTGGAACTTGCCCACCGAGCGCACCAGGAACTCGCGGTCGCCGTCACGGATCTTGCCGCCGGTGACGTTCATGTTATCCCCCTTGAGCCTCTGGATGAGCTGGTAGACCGGCACGGCATGGGCGGCGACCCGGTCGTTGTCCAGGTCGATGGTCACCCGCTTCTCGATGAGCCCCCAGAAGGTCACCCGCGCCACCCCGTCGACCGCCAGCAAGCGGTTCTGGATGATGTTCTCGAAGACCTCGTTGACATCGACCTTCTCCTCGTCGGCCTCGATGCCGATCGCGACGATGAAGATCGGCATGTCGGCGTCCATGCGGCCGCGCCAGATGAAGTAGCGGTCGACCCCCTGCGGCCACTTGGCCTTGGCGCGGTCGAGGCGCTCGCGCACATCGGCGGTCATCTTGTCCGCCTCCACCGCAGCGTTGAACTCGATGCGGACGTGGCAGCCGTTGGAGCTGGAGGAGGTGTAGATCTCGCGGATGCCGGGGATGGTGCGGACCAGCTCCTCCGCCGGCCTGGAGATCTGCTCGAGCACCTCCTGGGGCGTGCTCTCCGGCACCGGGATCCACACCGAGATGCTCCCCGTCGAGATGCCCCGCGGCGCCAGCTCGACGGGGATGCGCGGATAGGCGATGATCCCCACCACCAAGAGCGCCACGAAGAGCATGAACACGGTCACCGGCCGGTAAATGGTCCAGCGGATGAAGAGGGAGTCTCCATATAGGAGGCGGCGATCCGGAATGGAATGACTCTCCTGGGGCGGCTCCATGTTACTTCCTCCGGTCCGTGAAGGTGTAAATCACCGGCACGACGACCAGCGTCAGCAAGGTCGAGCTGATGAGCCCGGCGATCACCGTGATGGCCATGGGGGCGCGGATCTCCAGCCCCTCGCCGGCGCCGAGCAGCCAGGCGGCCCCGGGAATCCAGTTGAGCATGCCGGTCAAGGGGATCAGCCCCAGCACCGTGGTCGAGGTGGTCATGAAGATCGGCCGCAGGCGGATGCGCCCGGCCTTGGCGATGGCCTCGACCTTGCTCGCTCCCCCGGCGCGAAGCTGGTTGACGCAGTCGATGAGGACGATGGCGTTGTTGACGACGATGCCGGCGAGGATGATGAGCCCGAGGAAGACGATGACGCTGAGCGGGAGGTCGAGGAGCCAGAGCACCGGCGCCACGCCCACGCCGGCGAGCGGGATCGAGAAGATGATGACGAAAGGCTGGATCAACGACTCGAACTGCGCCGCCATCACCACGTAGACGAGAAAGATGGCGAGGATCAGGGCCTGAAGCAAGCTGCCGCGCGAAGCCTCCATCTCCTGCTGCTGGCCGCCGAAGCCGACGGAGAACTCCGGCGGCACCTGGAGGCGGTTGATGGCCTCGACGATGGCGCGCGTCGCCCGGCCCAGGTCGAGCCCGGCCAAGTTGGCGCTCACTACAGCGGCCCGCGTCTGGCCGATGCGACGGATCTCAGCCGGCCCCTCTCCCTTCTCGATCTCGGCGACGTACTCGAGCGGAAACTCCGCCTCCTCTCCCGGATTGACCACCAGGGCGTTCAGGTCTTCGAGTGACGAGCGGTCGGCCTCGCGCAGCCGCACCCGCAGGTCGACCTTGCGATCCCGCTCGGGGAAGCGGGTCGGCACCTCGCCTTCGATCTTGCGGCGGATGACGCCGCCGATCTTGCCGACATCGAAGTCGTGGCGCACCAGCAGGTCGCGCCGGAACTTGAGATGCACCTCCGGGTAGCCCGGCTGCAGGTTGGACTTGACATCCTTGATGGTGGGGATCTGCTTCATCTCCTCCACCAGCCGGTTGGAGATCTCCCGCAGCCTGGCGAGGTTGTATCCCTTGATCTCCACCTCGATGGGAGTCTTGAAGCTGAAGAGGACAGGATTGCGGATCTTGGAGTTGAGGTCCGGAACGTCCCTGAACAGCCGCCGCAGCTCCGCCTTGACGCGCTCCTCCACCTCCTGCGGGGAGTCCTCCTTCTTCACCCGCACGAGGAGTCTCGCCGTGTGCTCCCCTTCCTCGCCGGCCTTGAGGGAGTCCTTCTCGACGCCGACGGTGGCGGCAATCGACTGCACCCCGGCGAGACCTTGCGCCTGCCGCTCGAGGGGCAGGATGAGCTCATCGGTCCTTTCGATGCGCGTGCCGACGGGGAGCGCCAGCTCGAGGGTGAACTCCCCCTGGTGCACCTCCGGGATCAGCTCGGAGCCGAGCTGGGCCAGCAGCCAGCCGGAAAAGAGGGCGGCCGCGGCGGCGATCAGGATCGTCCGGCCGCGATGCTGGAGAGCGAAGCGGATGATGGGGGCGTAGCTTTCCTCGAAGGCCCGCCAGGCTCGGTCGAACCCGCGCAAGAAGGGCCCCAGGCCGAGCTTGAAGAGCCTCGCGCTGGCCGCGCCGGCCAGGCGGACCGACAACGCCGCGCCCGCCGCCAGCGCCAGGATCAGGGTGCCTACCCCGAACGCGGCGATCTGCAGGAGGGCAGCGGCCAGGAGGGCCAGGAAGACCGGGGCTTGCCACACGATCGCCGTCCGGCGCCAGGCCAGGGCCCGCCTCTTTTCGAGCAGCAAGGAACCGGCTTGTTCAAGATAGAGCTTGCAGGCGGACCGCGCCAGGCCCCCGAGCAGCGAGAGCAGGGCCAGGGGATGGGTCGCGAAAAAGCTCCAGCCCCGCGCGCGGGCGAAGCGCGCCTGGGCGCGCAGCCGCCGGAAGGACGGGTAGCGCCGCAAGTTCGATCGCCAATGGAAGGCCGGGCCGCCCTGCCCGCCCCCTGAGAACCGGCGCGCCACCAGCATCGGCACGAAGGTGAGCGACACCGCCAGCGAGGCGAGGAGCGAGATGACCACGGTCATCGACTGGTCGCGAAACACCTGCCCGGCGATGCCCTCGACGAAGACGATGGGGAAGAACACCGCCACAGTGGTCAAGGTCGATGCCACCACCGCCCCGGCCACCGCCTTGCCCCCGCGCACCGCGGCAAGGCACGGCGCGTCCCCCCCCTCGCGGCAGCGGAAGATGCTCTCCAGGACGACGATGGAGTTGTCGACCAGCATGCCGATGCCGAGGGCCAGGCCGCCGAGGCTCATGATGTTCAAGGAGACCTTGAAGAGGTTCATGACGCCGAAGGTGGCGATCACCGAGAGCGGGATCGAGAGGCCGACGATGAGGGTGAACCACCAGTTCTGCAGGAAGAAGTAGAGGATGGCGATGGCCAGGAGCCCGCCGGAGATCGCCGTGCTGTAGACCTCATCGAGCGACCGCTCGATGAACACCGACTGGTCGCTCATCACCACCACCCGCTCATCGCGCGGCAGGCGGGTCATGAGAAATGCAGGCTTGGCCTTGTCGCCGGAGAGGCTCATGGGCACGAGAGGAGGCATCGCGCCGCCGCGCGAGGAGGAGCGCCGCTGCGCCATCAGGCGCCTCCTCTTCTCTTCCTCTTCCGCCCGCTTCCCCGGCTCCGGCTTCAGCTCGCGCTCCAGCCTTTCCTTCTCCTCCATCTCCACGAGCAGCTTCCGCTCGGACTCGGTGCCGTAGATGCGGTTGCGCACCCGCCTGGCCACTTCCACAAGGTTGGCGTCGGCCTCCTTGTAGACGTCGATCTTGATGCAGGGGTTGCCGTTGTAACGGGTGAGCACCTCGGGGTCCTTGAAGCCGAAGCGGACGTCGGCGACATCGCCCAGGCGGATGGGAATGGTCCCTTCCCGGCGAATGACGATGTTGCGGATCTCCTCGAGGTCCTGGAACTCGTTCACCGCCCGCACCAGGTAGGCCTGCTCCCCCTCGTAGAGCATGCCGCTCGCCAGGTTCTGGTTCTCCTCGGCGAGGCGCTGGGAAATGAGCTCCATGGTGAGGTTCTTCTCCGAGAGCCGCTTCTCGTCGACGTCGATGCGGATCTCCTTCTCGTAGCCGCCGCGCACCTCCACCGAGGCGACCCCCGGGACCAGCTCGAGGTCCTTCTCCACCGTCTCCTCCGCTTCGATGCGCAGGTCGATCAGCTCCTCGACGGCCTGCTCCGCAGCGAGCGGCGGGGCGCCGGGGCCGCGCTCTCGGTAATAGCCGAGCTGGAGCACCGGGTCGAGGGTCGGGTCGTAGCGCAGGATGGTGGGCTTTTCGACCTCGTCGGGAAGGATGGCCTGGTCGATCTTCTCGCGCACCTCCAGGGTGGCGACGCCCAATTCGGTGCCCCAGGCGAACTCGAGGATGATCTCCGAAATCTCGGCTCGTGAGATCGAGCTGATGCGCCGCAGCCCCTTCACCTGCGAGAGCACCCCCTCGAGGCGCTCGGAGATGCGGTCCTCGACATCGACGGGGGCGGCGCCGGCGTACTGGGTGCGAACGGTGACGGTCGGATAGGAGATGTCCGGCATCAGGTTCTGCGGCAGCTGGTAGAGGGAGATCATGCCGAAGACCAGCACCGTCGCCACCACCATGGTCATGGCCACCGGGCGGCGGGTGGAGAGGGCGATGAGGCCGCGGTCGAGATCCGGGGGGACACGATCCGGCGCCGGAGCGCTGGCCGGCGGCTGGCCGGTTGGGATCACGGGATCAGCTTCCACTTTCGGCCTTGACGCGGGCGCCGTCCTTGAGGTTGTTGTGGCCCATGAGGATGAGCGCCCCCTGCTCGGGGAACTCCTCCAGCGGCGCGCCGCTCGCGTCGATCAAGGCCAGCGCCTCGATGAAATCCTTGGACGAAAAACCCTGCTCCACCACGTAGCGCCGGGCGACGCCGTCCTGCGCCAGGAAGATGATGGGGTCCTTGTTCTCGTAGAGGACCGCCTTCTTGGGGATGAGCAGGGCGTTCTCGCGGATTTCGAGGACCACCTCGCCGCTCACGAACATGCCGGGCCTGAGGAAGCCCTTGGCCCTGGGGTCCTCGACCTTGACGATCACCCGCACCATGCCCTTTTCCGGGTCGACCACCGGGTTGATGACGTCGATGCGCCCCTGGAAGGCCTTGTCGGGAAAGACCTCGCAGCGGATGTCCACCAGTTGCCCTCTGGCGAGGCGGCCCAGCTCCTTTTGCGGCACGTAGAGCCTGGCCTCGAGCTTGTCGCTGCTCATGACGGAAAAGGCCTTGGTGCTCGGGCCGACCAGCTCGCCGGGCTTGAGCTCGAGGAAGGTGAGGCTGCCGCCGACCGGCGAGCTGAGCACGGTGCGCGAGAGCAGATACTCCGCCGTGTCGAGGTCGACCTTGGCTTGCTTCTCGTTTTGCACGCTGAGGGAGTAGTCGACCTGCGCCTTCTCCGCCTGGATGGAGGCGGCTTGATGCTGGACCTTGGCTTCTTCAAAGGCGATGCGCTTGGTGTCGTAGCCTTCCTTGGAGATGATCCCGCCCTGGTTCTCCGAGCTCCCGAAAAGCTCGGCGACGCGCTCGAACTCGAGCTGGGCCTTTTCTATCCCCAGCGCCTTGGTCTTCACCGTCTCGCCCAGCTCCTGGGCGGATAGCTCCGCCAGGCGCACCTTGGACTTGGCCTGCTCCCAGAGGATCTTCTTGGCCTCGAGGGCGAGTTGGCGCTCGCGGTCCTCGAGCTGCACCACCGGCTCCCCCTTCTTGACCTCGTCCCCCTCGCGATGGAGGATCTCCTTGACCACGCCGCTCAACTCCGGATACACGTTGGCGCGGTCAACCGCTTCGAGGTCGGCGTGCACGCGCAGGAGGGAGGAGATCGGCCCGCGCAGGAAGGAGCCCAGTCGCACCAGCACCGGAGGCTCGGTCGACTCGGGCTCGGTCTTGCGGCCCTCCTGGCTGGCCCGGCGGACCTCCGGTTTGGCTTCCGGATCTTTTCGCGCCGGCGCCGGGTCGCGCGAGGTGGCGGCTTCAGAGGACTTAGCCGGCGTGGCCCCCTCGGAAAAGCGCTCGCAGCCGGTAAAAATCAACACGCCCGCGAGAAGAAAGGTGGGCAGGATTGACAGGAAGACCATCGGTTTCATGAGGGTGAGCCGTGTGTTCAAAGCGAGCTGTTTAAAAACGTCCAAGCTTTCATTTTAACTCAAAGCGGCCTCCAAACAAAGGCTCTCTCGGAGCGTATACAAATTTATACGGCAGCTTCCGGTAACGGGGAAGCCTTCAGGGCTGAGGGGGACCCCCCACTGGAAATGCGGACCCTCCGAGACCGCCGCCGCGAGACGGCGATCAACCTGCCGGCCGCTTTCGCGGCCTTGAGAGCCCTGGCTTTAACCCGCTCTTCGGTGTGATGGAGCAAGGGTCAAATGCTGGTCTTGCCATCAGCTCAGTGGCTTCAGGAGGATCAGACGTTTTCCCTCGATCTGGAGGTGTCCGGTGCCGGCGAGGTGCGAGAGCTGCCGGGATACCACCTCACGGACCGTGCCGATCGCCTGAGCCATCCTCTCGCGAGTGGGGAGGGGTTCGAGAACGCGAGGATACCCCTGGCCGCCAAGCTCCCTGGCTTCTGATGCCAGGTAGCCCCACAGCCGGTGTTTGATGTCCTCAAAGGAGATCTTCTCGACCAGGGAGACCATCTTCCTGAGCTTTTCAACGAGGCCGCCCAAAATGGAGAGGCACAGCGCCGAATCGGCGGCGAGGAGTTCCATGAGCTGGTCGCGGGGGAAGCTCAGGACGACGCAGTCTGACTCGGCGACGAAGCTTGCAGGGTGCTCGCGTTCATCGAAAAAGGGCACCGCGCCGATCATATCCCCTGGAACTGCCCGGCACAGAAGGCGCTGGCGGCCGTCAGGAGCGGTCAAGACCAGAAGACCGGAGCCGGCGATGACAAAGTGAAGCGAGTCGCAAGTTTGACCTGCGGAGAAGAGGTTACAACCCGCCGGGACCGTTTTCTGAAGCGCCATTGCGCAGAGCTGCTCGGCGGCAGCCCGGGAGGCTCCACGGAAAAACGTTCTCTCCGCGATAAGCCTTTTCATCTCAGATGGCGAGAACCTTTGCCCCGCCCCGGCCGGCGCGCCGGAAGGCCCGGAGCCTGGTTTCTCCCACGAAAACGAGGAACTCAAAATCCTGGCATGCTCCAGGAGCTCATTCCGGAATGCCTTGTCGCTTTTACCTTCCTCCTTCGGTCGAAAGAGGAGGAGAGCTCTTTCTCCATTCTCCCCCTTGGTCAAGAAAGGCACGGCGGCCACCCCGCGCTCAATCGGCGACCCGTCGTGAGAGTAGACCGTCTCCTCGCAGTAAATGCTCTCCCTGCCCGAGGCGGCGGCTCGAACGGCCGGACAACGGCTCGCGCACCGCTTGTCCCCCCCTGGAAACACCTCCCAACAACGTTTGCCGAACCACCTGGCTCGGGCGAGGGACCTTGCGGCGGCGTTCAGGTAAAGCAACTCCATTCGCTTCGTCACCACGCTGCAGGCGTCTGGTTCTTTCTCCAGGAAGCTCCAGCGGACTGAAACCTGCGACGCGCGCGCTGGAAATCCAACCGAATTCCTCTGTTTCTTCATGGCTGCGCCTTTTGAATGAGAACTGGAAAAAATACGCCATCTCAAGAGAAAACACGCACTTTAGTTGCGTTCTCCTTGAGGCGCCAAGACCTTCATGCCTTTAATAAGCAAACCTTGTGCCTAAAGTCACGGTCGGGCGAGTGGTTGGAAATCCAAAATTCCGAGTCTGCCTTGGCTGGCAAAATTTCCCCTGGTCCTCCCGGCCGGCCGGGTACAATCGCGGCATGAACCCGTTCGCCGTGCTGCACAAGTATTACGATCCGGCGAGCGAGCTATACCGCCTGCTCGTGATCCACAGCCTCCTGGTGGCGAAAAAGGCTCTCGACCTCGCCGCGGCCTACGAGGTCCGCCACCCCGAGGAGGCGGTGGACCGGGAGTTCATCGCCGAGGCCGCCTTGCTCCACGACCTCGGCATCTTCCGCTGCCGGAAGCCGGAGATCTTCTGCGCCGGCGGCGAGCCCTACGTCAGCCACGGCCTCATTGGCCGGGAGATCCTCGAGGCCGAAGGCCTCCCCCGCCACGCCCTGGTGTGCGAGCGCCACACCGGCGCCGGGATCACGGAAGAAGAGGTCCTCCGCAAACGCCTCCCCCTCCCGGCGCGCGATTACCTGCCGGTGGCGATCGAGGAAAAGGTCATATGCCTCGCCGACAAGTTCTACTCGAAGAGCCCCGACCGGCTATTCCGCGAGAAGCCCCTGGAGGAAATCCGCGCCAGCCTCGCCAGGTGGGGCCCGGAGGTGACGGGGCGGTTCGAAGAGCTGCGCCGGCTGTTTTTGCCCGGCGCCTGAGCGATCGACCCGCGGCGAAATGCCCATTGTAAAGTTCCATTCTTGCCATCGGATAATATCCTTCGTACATCAAGACAACCGAAAGGGGCACTCCCCCTGCGATCGTGACAGTCCCAAGAAACGGTGATAGAATATCCGTGCATGAAAACATCGATGCGAATCGACTATACGTGGCACGGCGCAAAGAACCGCCTTCAACGTATGGCGAAGGCGAATGCCCGCGCCGATGAGGAATGGCTCCGTTCCCTTTCGATGGAAGAATCGATTCGTATTTTTGAAGACCTCTGTCTCGGCATTCCTGAACTCGGCGTGACGTCCCAAAGAGATTCCCCGCCCGTCGTGCTGTGGCGGATCTGGAGGTCGTAGTGACGCCAGCGGCATTTGCCGACCTCTTTCGCGGGTTCTTCGGGCTGCTGTAATCCCTCAAGATTGAATATTTCGTATACTGGGGAGTCTCCGTCGCCGTCTGGGGCGCTCCCAGAGAGACCGTGGATGTCGACGCGGTCGTGTGTGTCCCCGACGAGACCGTCGATGACCTGGTGCAGGCGCTGAAGAAGGCCGGCTTCTCCTGCACTGAAGAAGAGCGGGCGACCTTTGCCATTGACGGCTGGCTCAGGGTGAGGTTCCGCGGCCGCCATGCCGATTTGACTCTTGGCCAAACGCCTTTCGATGAGTCCGCCATAAGACGGAGACGGCGCGCGAAACTCTTCGGAACGGAGGTGTGGGTTGTCTCCGCCGAAGACTTGATCCTCTACAAACTCGTCGCGCATCGCTATAAGGACCTCGGAGACGCGGAGACGATTGCGACTCGTATGCGTGGCCAGCTCGATCTTGCCTACCTTCGACACTGGGCCGGCGAGATCGCTAAAGGTACAGGTAAGTTCGAGGTGCCTGGGAAGCTCGAAGAGCTGATCGAACTTAGGGGCGAATGACATGTCTTGCAGGTCATCGGATTTCTGCAGGAGGGCCAAGGAACGTCGGTGGACCAACTCGTACTGGCAGCGGTCATCGACGGCAAATACGGTTCACGAGATGGCGTAATATATGGATCCCTACTGGAAGCTACGTCCTGAACCCCCGACTCCCGGAGATGAACTCTGCTCCTGCCCTGGGGCACCGCCGATCTTGCTCCAGCCTCACCTCTCATCCAATCCGATTTGTTGCGCGGAATGCAAGCTTGAGGTTCCCCCCGAGCTTATTGGCTTTCCTGAAAAGCTAGCCGAGGCGGTCGCGTTCTGGCGGAACTTTCACGACGCCTTTTTCTAGCTTTGGCTCGACTCAGGCGAGTTCGAGGCGTGGGCCAAGGCTCAGCTTGCAGATCCCATGAGCCCAGTCAACGTTCGTGGACTTGAGATTGCGTCCCGGCTCAATGAATATCGCCGGTGTTACTACTCTTGGTTCCAGGACACGGGTCGCGATGATTTTGCGCCGCTCACGACTTGCCCCCGCTGCCATGATCCTCTTTCGGAGAAGTTCGGTTGGCAGGTATGCGAAAAATGCTCAATCGTCGTTGCGAATTGATCAGCGCGCCGTCCAACGGATTCAAATCGACGGCGACCCTGGCGGGTCACACCGGCTCGGGCGGGCTCATATGGCAGGGCATATAGCGCGGGCGCTCCCCATCTTTCTTACTGGTGAGACGGAAACCGCGACGAAATCTCTCTGGCAAATTTCCCTTCAGGCGAGCACAATGATGGCGGTTCATCCGGTTATTTTGCTGGGCATTCTCAATCGGGGGATCTCATGAGGAACACCGAATCCGGGACGACAGCCTCCGCCGCTTCAATCGATCCGTCCGTCTATCCGCCTTCGCCTGAAAATGCACCGCCGCTCGCGGCGCCGACGGCGTCTTACCGCGCCCGCGTCTTCCTGGTTCTCCTTTCACTTTTTCTCTTTCTGGCGCTTTACGTGGCCATGGTCATCGGCTCCGGCTACCTGGTCTGCTGGATCTGGCAGCTTCCCAATCCCAGGGGCAAGGGGATCGTTCTGAAGTTCGGCGCGGTCTTCGGGGCCGCCATGCTTTTCCTCTTTTTCCTGAAGGGCCTGTTCAAGAGCAAGAGCCTGGGGCTCGAGAGCTATGCCCGGATTTCGGAGCGGGATGAGCCAATTTCTCCCTCTCCCGCCAGATGGAGTTTAACGCCGACCTGCATGCGGTGGAGCTCACGGGTAGCGACGCTCTGATCTCGGCGCTGTGGAAGATCGACCGCGGCGCCATTGCCTTCAACATGGCGATGAACGACCTCGCTTCCCTAGCGCAGCATGGGAAGTACTCCGACGACATTTATTTCCACCACGCCGAGGCGCTCAAAAGGCTCGCAAAAGCCCTCGAAAAAGAGGAAAAGGCCCCTCCGGAGGCGGAGGCGCTGGTGAAGCCTTACCGCTACGGGAAAGAAATCCACTTTCATCAGGAAGCCGCTTCAAAGGTGTCCATGTGGGAAACGCACCCCTCCAACCGGGAGCGCGAGATCAACTCCAAGCGGCATTACCTCCCCGTTCCGCCGGTGAAGCGGCCGGCCTGGGAACTCTTCCAATCGGCAACCTTCTTTCGGCAGGCCATCTCGCGGAACGCTTACCACGAAGTTCTCGGGATCCTCCTGGGGCTCGGCAAAGAGCCTGTCCCAGCGGCGGAAATCCACCAGCTCATCCTCGAAGAGCGCGAGGAGGTGAAGCAGGAGGACCGGTATTTCGGCTTCTACTCCGACCGGATGATCTGGCCTGGCGACATTCACGCCCTGGCGCGGGAGATCGATCAGGCCGCCGCGCAAGGAACCCTCGATCCCGGAAAGTTCAAGGCGGAAGCGCTCGCCTGGACGGGCGAGCCCCTCCAGCGGTTCATGGAGCGCCTGAACAAGGCATCGAAGGTTCCGGAATCGCGCTCGGAGACAGAAAAATCGAAGAAGGAACTGGATGGGCTCTTTGCTCTCCTGCCAGCGGGAGACGCCGCCATTTTCCGTTACTTTTATTATCTCAGCGGCCGCGATGGCGATGGAGCTTCGGAGAAACGCCTGGAGCTCCTGAAGCGCTATGATTTCCTCCTCTCCATCCAGGAGCACCTGAAAATCCTCAATCCGGCGGAGTTCGAGATCCACGTCATCCTCCAGCGACTCCAGATGGGGCGCGAACTTTCCAGCAGCGAGGCCGCGCAAGTCATGCAGGTCTTCGAGAAGGCCTGGGATGCCCTCCGCAAAGTGGCGATGGACTGCGACAGCCTCGTCCTTCCGAAGCTTTCCAATCTCAAGGAGGACGAAACGGTGCGCTCCTTCATCCTGCCGGAAGACCTGATTCCCCCATTCGACAGGAACCATCTCGCCGGCGAGTGGATGAACCGGTTCCTGCGGCAGTTCCAGGAAGTTCTCGAAAAGCTCAAGAAGCTCCACTACAAGAACCTCGGCTCGCTCCTGCGGCTCCAGGAAAGCCTCGACCCGGAGTTCCTCGGCCGGAAGGAAAAGGCGCCGCTTAGGCACCCAAAGGAGACAACGAAGTGAACGCCTCGGCATCTGGAGAGAACTGGTTGAAGACGGGCCAAGGTTTCTGTAAAGCGGGCATTACGGCCAAGTATTGAGCCTCACAAAACTCCGTCCCTGAAATAACTTGAAACCCCGGGAAATCGCTGGCACAGTTGATGCAACAAACGGGGATGAAAAGCATTTCCTGAAAAACGGTCCCGGCGCCTGGGCGAGCGGCTTTCCTCATCCCCAGACCTCTTGAGAATCCTGGCAAGCTCAAACGGAGGGCATGGTCATGAAGCATTTTGCTGCGAACGTAACCGGTTTTTCACTCCCCCTGGCGCTCACCTTGATTTTCGCCGCGGCCCCCGAAGTCCCGGGGCAATCCGCGCTTCTCCAACGCGGCGATGCCAACGCCGACTCGCGCCTGGACATCACCGATCCGATTTTCACCCTGGAGTTCCTCTTCATTCGAGGGAGCAAAGGTCCTTGCGATGACGCGGCCGATGCGAACGATGACGGCGAGCTGGACCTCTCCGATCCCATCTATTCCCTCTTCTACCTTTTCGTGAACGGGCCGGAAGCGCTTACGCCGGGAGCGGCGCCGTCAAGGGCCGGATCCTCAACCAGTTTTCCATGGATGAATACCAGGGGCATCTGCGCCTCGCCACCACCACCGGGCGGGTTCCCTCTCCAGAAGTCTACAGCACGGTTTCGGTGCTCGCCGAAAAGGAGGGGCGTCTCGAGCCGGTCGGCCAGGTCGACAACATCGCGCCGGGCGAGGACATCCAGTCGGTCCGCTTCAACGGATCGATGGGCTTCCTGGTGACCTTCAAGAAGACCGATCCGCTGTTCGTGCTGGATCTTTCGGTCTCCGAGGTGAAGCGGAGCATCTTCATGGATGACTACGTCTACGCGGTGGCGCTCGATCAGATCGATGTCGCTCCTCTCCAGGACCTGGCGCATCCGGTGGCCAGGGTTTCGCTCGAGAGGTGACGTTTCAGCGCTGAAACCTTCATGCTTTGTCTCCCGACTTCATTCATGACATTATATTCTTCCCTCAAATCTTCTTCGCAGGCAGCAGAGAAGTTTTGGCATTCGAGGACCGCTCTTTCATTCGCCTTGCGTCTTGTCTTGGCGTCCTTGGCGTCTTGGCGGTTATATGTCCTTCTTCTTTACTTCACTCATTCGCCTTGAGTGTTGGTTTGCATCCATGGCTGTCTTAAAGTTCCATCTGCAGGAGCTGGCCGAGGCTCTCCTTGACCTTTTCCAGGTCTTCTTTGGAGAGGTCGGGGTTGGCGACGAGGTGGAGCGCCTCGGGATCCTCCTTCTCCGCCCCTTTTTCGAGGAGGCGCAGCCACTCCCGGCCGTTCTGCACGCCCGAGCCCAATAAGACGAGGCGCTTGCTCCGCAGGAGGAGGAGGGACAGGAGGAAGCGGAGGCGCACCTTTTCGGCCGGCGGCAGCTCGGACGCTGGGGGCGGCGATTCTAGCGCGGGATCCGGCGATTCCGGCGCCGGCGCCGGTTCCAGGGCGACGGCCGGTGTGGTGGCGGCCGGCTCGGCGGCGATTTCCGGATCGCCGGCCGGCGCCGCGGCCTCCAGATCCTTCCCCAGCCGCAGGAAAAATTCCCAGATCAGGTCGCTGTCGAAGCGGCGGCGCCTGGCCGGGGCCTTGGGCTCCGGCCGGCGCGCCTTCCAGCAGGCGTAAACCGCCTCGGCCTCGGCCTTCCCCCAGCAGGGCGGGCAGAACTCATGCCGCAAAAACGCCTCCCCTTCGAAAAAGACGGCCGAAAAGTAGCTCGCGCCGTGGGCGATATCGCCGCTGCAGCCCCGGCACTGGTAGGTGGGGGATTCAATGGCGTACTTGCTTTCAACGACCTTTTCTTGCATAAAATCGCCTCACCGCCCCTTCTTATTGGGCTTCAAAGATCCTTGCGCTGGTGCCGCCGGGGCCAATGGGGACGATGAGGCGCTTGAGGCAGCGGGGGCAGTAGCCTTCATACCGATCGCCGTCGCGATGGCGGTAAATCCGCTGGTAGACGCCACAGCACCTGAAGTAGACGCTGATGAAGGGGCGCTTCCTGGGTTTTTTCTCTGCTGCCATATGTGCTGGCAAAACCATCATCTCCACACTTCTTCCAGAATCAGGAATATTATAGCAGTTTATTTTTACCGGTGAAGCATTGTCTTCTTCGAGAAGCTTCTTATAATCAGGCTTATCCACCAATCGAAGAGAATACTGTAATGCGGGCTCCGCCCGCAAACGAGCTATCCGCAACTTCTCCGCAAGCTGCGGAGAAGTTGCGGAGGAAAAATAAAAAGCCGCCGTGAGTCAGAGGAGCTTTCCATGAGCGCAGCCAAGGATTTCGTCCATCTCCACGTCCACAGCCACTACAGCCTCCTCGACGGCGCCAACACCATCGGGGGGCTGGTCGGCGCCGCCAAGGAGTACGGCATGCCGGCCCTGGCGCTCACCGACCACGGCAACCTCTTCGGCGCCGTGCAGTTCTTCCGCAAGTGCAAGGAGGCCGGCTTGAAGCCGATCATCGGCATGGAGGCCTATGTCGCGCCCGAGAGCCGCCTCGAGAGGAAGAAGATCCAGGGAAGCGCCTTTTACCACTTCATCCTCCTCGCCCGCAACCTCGAAGGCTACCGCAACCTCATGCGCCTCTCCTCGCAGGCCTTCATCGACGGCTTTTACTACAAGCCGCGCCTCGACAAGGAGCTTCTGGCGCGGCACTCCCGCGGCTTGATCGGCACCAGCGCCTGCATTTCGAGCGAAATCAACCGCACCGCCCTGGCCGGCTCGGACGCCGAGCTGCGGAAGGTCATCGAGACCTACCGCGGCCTCTTCGAGCCCGGCTGCTTCTTCCTCGAGGTCCAGCGCAACGGCATCGCCGAGCAGGAGCGCGTCCTGGAGCGCATCCCCCCCCTGGCGAGGGAGCTGGGCATTCCCCTCATCGCCACCAACGACATTCACTACCTGCGGCGCGAGGACGCGCGGGCCCAGGAGGTGCACCTCTGCATCAACACCGGCGCGACGCTCGAGGACGGCGACCGCATGCAGTTCGGCTCCGACCAGTTCTACTTCCGCAGCGGCGCCGAGATGGAGCGGGTGCTCGGGGACTTTCCCGAGGCGCTCTCCAACACCAGGGCCATCGCCGACCTGGTCGACCTGAAGCTCGACTTCAGCGCCCTGCATCTCCCCAAGTTCCAGGCCGAGGGCATCGCCGACTTGCAGGCCTACTTCCGCCACCTGTGCGAGGAGGGCTGCCGGCGCCGCTATCGCAGCTTCGACAGCTCCCCGGAGATCCGCCAGCGCCTCGACTACGAGATCAGCGTCATCGAGAAGATGGGCTACGTCAGCTACTTTCTCATCGTCTGGGACTTCATCCGCTACGCCCGCGAGCACGGCATTCCGGTGGGTCCGGGGCGCGGCTCGGCGGCCGGCAGCGTCGTCGCCTACGCTCTCGAGATCACCGACATCGATCCGCTGCAGTACGACCTTCTCTTCGAGCGCTTCCTCAACTCCGACCGCATCTCCATGCCCGACATCGACATCGACTTCTGCATGGACCGCCGCGGCGAGGTCATCGAGTACGTCAAGAACCGCTACGGCGAGGACCGCGTCTGCCAGATCATCACCTTCGGCACCATGGCCGCGAGGGCGGTGATCCGCGACGTCGGCCGGGCGCTCAACATCCCGCTCCCGGAGATCGACGCCATCGCCAAAAAGATCCCCTCCGGCCCCGGGGTCAAGCTCAAGGACAGCCTCGAACAGGACCCCGATTTGAGAAAGCTCGCGGGCTCGAGCGGCAGGATCCAGGAGCTGTTCGACATCTCGCTGAAGCTCGAAGGGCTCAACCGGCACGCCTCCACCCACGCCGCCGGCGTGGTCATATCGGACGCCCCGCTCATCGACACCCTGCCGCTTTACCGCAACGGCGACGACATCACCACCCAGTTCACCATGGAGGACCTCGAGGTCTGCGGCATGCTCAAGATGGACTTCCTCGGCCTCCGCACCTTGACGGTGATTCAGAAGGCGCTGGAGCTGATCCGGGAGACCACCGGCCGGGCCATCGACATGCGCAACCTGCCCCTCGATGATCCCGGCACCTACAAGATGCTGGCGAGCGGCGAGACCAACGCCGTCTTCCAGCTCGAGTCGGCGGGCATGCGCGATGTCCTGCGCCGCCTCAAGCCGGATCGCTTCGAGGACCTCATCGCCGTCCTGGCGCTCTACCGCCCCGGCCCCCTGGGGAGCGGCATGCACGAAACCTACATCAAGTGCAAGCACGGCCTCGAGCCCATCGCCTACGAGCATCCGATTCTCGAGCCCATCCTCAAGGAAACCAACGGCATCATCCTCTACCAGGAGCAGGTGATGCGCCTCGCTCACGACATGGCCGGCTTCTCCCTCAACGAGGCCGACAACCTGCGCAAAGCCATGGGCAAGAAGAAGCCGGAGATCATGGCCAAGTTCCAGGAGAAGTTCCTGAACGGCGCCGAGACGAAAGGTATCGACCGGAAGATCTCCCAGAAGATCTGGGACCTGATGGTGTTCTTCGCGGGCTACGGTTTCAACAAATCTCACTCCACCGCTTACGCCTCCATCAGCTACCGGACCGCCTACTTGAAGGCCAACTATCCGACCCAGTTCTACGCCGCCGTCCTCACCTGCGAAATGTCCAACACCGACAAGCTGATGGAGTACCTCGAAGAGTGCCGCCGCCTCGAAATCGAGGTCCTGCCGCCGGACATCAACCGCTCGCAGCGCGGGTTCTCGGTTTACGAGGGGAAGATCTGGTACGGCCTCGAAGCGGTGAAGGGGCTGGGCGGCAAGGTCGTCGAGGTCATGGTCCAGGAGAGGAACCGCGGCGGGCCGTTCAAGTCCATCTTCGAATTCTGCGAGCGGGTCGACGCGCAGGTGGTCACGAAGACGGTGCTCGAGTGCCTGACCTGCTGCGGCGCCTTCGACTGCTTCGGCAGGCCCCGCTCGCAGGTTTTCGCGGTCATCGAAAGCGCCTTGCAGCGCGGCAGCTCGGCGCAGGAAGACGCCAGCCTCGGCCAGCTCACCATTTTCGACCTGCTGGGAGAGTCCGGGGGCGGAATCAAAGGGGAAAACGGCGCCGCGGGAGTCGGCGACTCCTACCCCGACATTCCCGAGTGGCCCGACCTCGAGCGCTGGTCTCGGGAGAAGGAAGCGCTGGGCTTTTACATGAGCGGACATCCCCTCTCCCGCTGGCAGGCGCTCATCGACCGCTTCGCCACGCACAAGGTGGCGGACATCCACAGGGCTCAGCCGGGAGAGCGCATGGTGCTGGGGGTGCAGTTCTCGAAGCTCACCAAGAAGGTCTCCAAGGCCAGCGGCAAGCCGTTCTGGATCGCCCTGGTCGAGGACCTGACCGGCTACGCCGAGATCTTCGTCAACCAGGACCTCTACGAGGCGCACCAAGAGGTCATCCAGGTGCAGAACCTGGTCTTCCTGATCGGCTCGGCCTACCAGCGCGACACCAACATCTCCCTGGGCGTCCAGACCATCGTGCCGATCGAGCAGGGGCCTAAGCAGCTGACCGAGGATTTGAGCTTCCTCATCCAGCTCGATGACTCGAACGGCCGTCTCAAGGAGATCGAAGATGAGATCTTCCGCCTCAAAACGCTCCTCGACAGTCACCACGGCAGCACGCCGGTCTTCGTCATCATCCGCAACCGGAAGGGGGAGAAGGTGGTCATCCAAGTGGGCCGGGACAGCTACGTCAATCCCGATCTTCGGTTTTTCGAGGAGGGGGAGCGGCTCTTCGGGCGCGACCGTTTTCTGGTCAACCATATCCGCCTGCGCGGAACGGCTTGAAAGGCATATGGCCGCCACGGACGACGCCACCCTGGAGATCTTGAGCCGAAACTGGCAAGCGCTCCGCGCCGAGGTAGAGCGGGCCTGCGGGCGCTCCCGGCGGGATCCCGGCGCGGTGGCCATTCTCCCGGTGACCAAGTACGTCGGCGCCGACCTCGTCCGCCGCCTCCACGCTTTGGGACTTCGGGACTTCGGGGAAAGCACCGTTCAAGAAGCCCTGCGCAAGCAAGCGGCCTTGAGTGACATGCCGGAAGTCCGCTGGCATCTCGTTGGCCATCTGCAGCGCAACAAGGTCGCCAAGGCGCTTTCCCTGGCGGCCGCAGTACACTCCCTCGACTCCTTCCCCCTGGCTCAGGAAATTGACAAAAAAAGGGCGAAAACCGCGAAATCGCCGGTAAAATTTTTTGTCGAGGTCAACGTTGCCGGTGAAGCCGCCAAAACCGGCTTGCCCCTCGAGGAAGCCCTGGCTTTCCTCGAAAAGATCCGCTCGCAGACCTCGCTTTTTCCGGACCTTGCCGGGCTGATGACCATGGCACCGCTGGTGAAGGATGTGGAAGAGGCCCGGCGTTATTTCCGGCATCTGAGGGAGCTGCGCGACCAGGCCGTTCAGGCCGGCCTGCTTCCGGCCGGCGCCGGGCTTTCCATGGGCATGAGCGGCGACTTCCCCGTGGCCGTGGAAGAGGGAGCGACGATCATTCGGATCGGCTCCCGCTTGTTTGAAGGAACATCGAGCCGGAATCCCAAAAGCAGCTACGGCCGCAACTAAATGTCAAAACCGAATAAGAAAAAGATGAAGAGAATTGAACCGCCAAGACGCGGAGGACGCCAAGATAAGACGCAAAGCGAATTAGAGAGCGGTGGATGATCACAACAAATCTCCGCATGCTGCGAAGATGTTTCGGATGTAGGGTATAAGGATGATTAGCGTGCTGTGCCCCTGATACTGATTGAAAATGGCCCCCAGAAAGGAATGCGGTTCTCCCTGCAGCCACCGGGGCCGTTCATCTGCGGCCGCGACGCCCAGATGGTGGTCGCTCTCAGCGATCCGATGGCGTCGCGCCACCACTGCCGGATTGAAGAGCAAAACGGCGCCTATCAGCTTGTCGATCTCGACAGCGCCAACGGCACCTATTTGAATGGGGACCGGGTCGAGAGGCATCCCCTGGCGAGCGGCGACCGCCTGCAGCTGGGGGAAACCACCTTGACTTTCCTCGTCGACGAGAAGGACCCGCTGATCGGCAAGACCATCTCCGGATTTCAAGTGCTGGAGCGGATCGGCCAGGGAGGGATGGGGACGGTTTACAAGGCGCGGCAGATCAGCCTGGACCGCTTCGTCGCCCTCAAGGTGCTCTCCAAGGAGCTGGTCGCCAACCGCACCTTCACCGAGCTGTTCCACCGCGAGGCCCGCGCCGCCGGCCAGATCAACCACCCGTCGATCGTGCAAGTCTACGATGTCGACACCGTCCAGGTCGAGGGCCAGACGGTCACCTTCTTCGCCATGGAGTACATGCCCCATGGCAGCGTCGAGGACCTGCTCAACAAGGAAAAGCAGCTGAGCTTGGAGCGCGCCCTGGAGATCGCCCTGGACACGGCGCGGGGCATCCAGTTCGCCGAGAGGCAAGGGATGGTGCACCGGGACATCAAGCCGGGCAACTTGATGATTGGCGATGGAGGGATGGTCAAGATCGGCGATCTGGGCATCGCCCGCCGGGCCAGCGAGGGGAACAAGGTCTCGCAGCGGGACGGCATCAGCGGCTCCCCCCACTACATCTCTCCCGAGCAGGCCATGGGCAGGGATCTCGACTCGGGCGCCGACATGTATTCTCTCGGCATCACCCTTTACCAGCTCCTGGCCGGCCGGCCGCCGTTTCTAGGCAGCAATCCCAAGGAAATCGTCCTCAAGCACGTGCGGGAGGAGCTTCCGGACATCGGCAAGTTCCGGCCCGAATTGCCGCCCGCGGTGGCGGCGCTGATCAAGAAAATGACGGAGAAAGACCGCGCCCAGCGGTACCCGAGCGCCGAAGCCCTGGTGGCCGACCTCGAGCGGATCCTCGATGAGTCGCGGGCCGCGGCGACGGCCGCCGCCTCGGCCGTCGCTGGATGGGGGGGTCTCTGGAAATATGCCGCCCGGTCATTGACCATCGCCGCCGCGCTGCTCCTCCTGGGGCTGATCGGGATCATCTCGCTGCAGCAGATCTCGGAGCAACGCCACCGGCACCAGGAAGAAATCGGGCAGGTCCGCCGCACCTTCCAGGAGGCCTTCGACCGCATCCAGAAGCTGCTGGATGAAAACGCCCCCGAGAAGGCGAGGGTGGAATACGAGCAGCTCATGAAACTCGCCAAGGCCGACCCCCGCCTGGAGAAGCACGTTGCCGACCTGCCGCGGCAGCTTTCCCACCTGCTCGGTGAAATCGAAGCGGCCGAGGAGGCCTTGCGAACGGAAGCGCTCAACGCCGCGGCCGACGGCAAGCTCGCGGAGATTTCGGCCGCCTGCCCGGCGGATCTGCAAACCGAAGCGGAAGAAGAGCGGCTGGAGAAGTGCATCGCCGCGCTCGAGGAGCTGGCGCAGAATTATTCATCGGCGCCGGCCGCGCAGCGAGCCAGGCAGCAGGCCGGCCAGATCCGCGAGCGGATCAAGGCGTTTCAGAACAAGCGCCGGCGCGCGGAGGATGAGTGGCTGCGCATCGAAAGCCAGCTGCGCGCTTTTCTGGGGGCCAGTCCGCCCCGCTACAAACTGGCCCTGGACGCGCTGCGAAGCTTTCCAGCGGAGTTTGCCGGCACTCCGGCCTCCGCCAAGGGCCAGGAAAAAATGCTGGAAGTCGAGAAAAACATGGAGGCCGCAGCCCTGGCGTGGATCGAGGAGGCGCGGCGCGGGGCCGCGGAGGGGAAGGCGCAGCAGGCCATCCGGCGCCTCGAGCTCCTGCGACTGGAGCTGGAGGGGAAGGCGCTGCAGGAGATCGAGGCGACGATCGCGGAGTTGAAAAACTAGGGAGAGCGATTATACTCACCTCAGCTATGGACAACGCCCTGGTCGTGGAACGTAACGGTTCTCTGCTCGTGCGCGTGCGGGCCTGCCCGGGATCCGCCCGCGAGGGCATCGGAGGCCTTCACGGCGGCGCTTTGAAGGTCGCCGTCCGCGCCCCGCCGGAGCGCGGCAAGGCCAACGCCGCCATGGCCAAGGTCCTGGCGGCAGCCTTCGGCTTGCGGGATTCGCAAGTGGTTCTTGATTCCGGCGAGCTCTCGCGCGATAAACGTTTCCTGATCAGCGGCCTTTCACTGGCCGGCTTTGAGGAGAAGCTCAACCGCTTGTTGCACGAGAAGGCCGCTTGCTGCACGAGAAGGCCGCTTGCTGCACGAGAAGGAAGGGGTAAAAAAGCGGGGATGAAGTCCCAAGGATTGTTTGAACGCGTCCTCGAGGCCGTTTCGGCCATTCGAGCCCATTCGGACCTGCGCCCCAAGTACGGCATCATCCTGGGAACCGGCCTGGGCGGCCTGGCTGAAATGATTGAAAGGACGCGCCGGATCCCCTACTCCGAGATCCCCCATTTCCCCCTCCCCCAAGTGGCTTCCCACTCCGGCAACTTGCTGCTGGGAACCCTGAGCGGCAAGCCGGTGGCGGCCATGGAAGGGCGCAGCCACTACTACGAAGGCTTCAGCCTGGAGGAGATCACCCTGCCTGTGCGCGTGCTCAAGAGCCTGGGGGTCGAGCGCTTGATCGTCTCCAACGCCGCCGGGGGGCTCAATCCCCAGTTCGAGCGCGGCGATTTGCTGATCATCGACGACCACATCAACTTGATGGGAACGAATCCCCTCATCGGCCCCAACGACGATCGTTTGGGCCCCCGCTTCCCGGACATGTGCCGGCCCTACGATCCCCAGGGCATCCGCCTGGCCGAAGCGATCGCCCTGGAATGCCTCATGCGGGCGCACAAGGGGGTTTACGCGGCCCTGACCGGCCCCTGCCTCGAAACCCGGGCCGAGTACCGCCTCTTGAGGACCATCGGCGCCGATGCCGTCGGCATGTCGACGGTGCCGGAGGTCATCGCCGCCGTGCATGCCGGCATGAAAGTGTTCGGCCTCTCCTGCATCACCGACCTCTGCCTCCCGGATGCCCTGCAGCCGGTCAACATCGAAGAAATCCTCGAAACGGCTCGGAAGGCCGAGCCCAAGATCACCTTGCTCGTACAAAAACTGATTGAAAGGTGGAACTGAATGAAAAAGAAAAGACTGCCCGATGACCTCAATCCCTTCTGGGTGATGGCGCGTGATCACATCGACCCGATGGGGCCTCGGTCCGACGATGAGGATGAGCCCGGCGAGGAGCTGAAGGAGCTGAAACTCGAAACCGCCAAGATCGCCTACGAGCTCCTGCGCCAGGAGAGGACGATCCTGGTTTCCGAGCTCGTTACGCCGAAGCTTACGGAACGGATCACCACTCAGCTCCTGTGGCTCGACTCCTTGAGCAACGACCCGATCAAGGTCTTCATAAACACTCCCGGCGGATCGGCCGATGACGGCTTCGCCATTTTCGACATCATGCGTTTCATCCGGTCGCCGGTGGTCAACATCTGCGTCGGCCTCAACGCCAGCGCCGGCACCATCGTCCTGCTGGCCGTCCCCCGGGAGCGGCGGCTGTGCCTGCCCAACGCCCGCATCATGATTCACCAGCCGTCGGGAGGCTCGCGCGGGCGGGCCTCGGACATTGAAATCACCGCCGAGGAGATCCTCAAGCTGCGCCAGCGCGCCAACGAGCTGATCGCCAAGGAGTGCAACCGCTCGCGGGAGCAGGTGGAGCGCGACACCGACCGCGACCACTGGCTGTCTCCGGAAGAGGCCCGGGACTACGGGCTGGTGTCGAGGATCATCACCTCTTACCGGGAAATCAAGTAGCCCGGGAGCAGGCCTTGATCGCGGGCCGGCGGAAAAGGCGGAGAATCCAGCTTCATGCCTTCAGTCACGACTCCTTCCAACCCGCCCCTCCGCCTCGCCGTCCTCCTCTCCGGCGGCGGCCGCACCCTGCAAAATTTCATCGACCAGATCGCCGCCGGAGCCCTGGCGGCCGAGATCGTCCAGGTGATCTCCAGCCACCCGGAGGCTCACGGCCTGGAGCGGGCCCGGAAGCACGGTCTCCCCCATCAGGCCATCGATTTCCGAGGCTACCGCGGCCGGGCCGCTGACTTTTCGGCCGAGATCACCGCCGCCGTCGACCGCAGCCGGCCGGACCTGGTGGCCATGGCCGGATTCCTCCGCCGGTGGAGCTTTCCGCCGCGTTATGAAGGCAAGGTCATGAACATCCACCCCGCCCTCCTCCCCGCCTTCGGCGGCAAGGGATTCTACGGCGACAAGGTCCACGAGGCGGTCCTCCGCTCCGGAGCCAAATTTTCCGGCTGCACCGTCCACTTCGCCACCGAGGAGTACGACCAGGGACCCATCATCCTCCAGCGGATCGTCCCCGTCCTGACCGGCGACTCGCCCCACTCCCTGGCGGAGCGGATCTTCCGGGAAGAGCGCATCGCCTATCCCGAAGCCATCAATTATTTTACTCAAGGACGTCTTGAAATCCGCGGCGGTTTGGTCATAATCCGTCCTTCTGCGAATCCAGCGCTACCGCAACCGAAAGTAAAGACTGAATAAGAAAAAGATGAAGAGGATTGAACCGCCAAGGCGCGGAGGACGCCAAGATAAAACGCAAAGCGAATGAGAGAGCGGTCCTCGGACACCAAGACTTCTCTGCAGCCTGCGAAGAATATTTGATGAAAGAACATGAGAAAGTGAAGTGTAAAAAATGAGAAAGGCTTTGTTGCTCCTGGTTTTCTTGAACTTATCCTGCAGCTCCGGGCCGCGTTTTTTCATCAACTTTTCCGAGCCCCCGGACTCGAGCCCGGGAAAAAGCGCGGCCAAGGGCCCGGCCAAGCCATCACCCCCTTCCTCCGCGAGCGACCGGGAGTACTGGGTCCTTTACCAGGACTGGAACATTTCTCACCACGACCTGATGCGTGACCTCGAGAGGCCGGGGCTCTCGAACTATGCCCTGGAAGTGGAGATCAAAGGGGTGATGCGGGCCTTTGAGCAGGTCAAGGAGGGTTTGCCCGATGGGGATCAGGCCACTGCCCAGCAGTTCCTGTCGACCTACGACGAACTCCGCAAGGAGGCCGTGGGCGGCGGCAACTTCGACATCCTGAGGCGCCGCCTCGACACCCTGGGATCGCAGATCCGCAAGCTGTGCCATCCGGACCGCCTCGCCGCCCTCAGATCGCCGCCAGATGAAGCCCACCCGGCCCCGCAAACAGCACCCGAGAAGCCGGACGAG
>JACQVS010000181.1 GCA_016209605.1 Planctomycetota bacterium | reverse complement strand
CGTCGAGCCAGAGGCGAACAAGGTAACGATCACTTTCGAAGAGGAGCTGGCGGGAGCCTCCCGGCCGGAAGTTTCCCTGCCGGGCGCTCAGGGCGCCCCGGAACCAACGCCTGGGCCGCAGGCGGAGACGGCGCCGGAGCCGAAACCGGAGCCGAAACCGGTCCTCAAGGCGGAGCGCGACCGGCCCAACACCGTGCTGCTCGTGAAGAAGGTGAGGCTGCTGGAGGGAGGCATCTGCGGCAATCCGGGCTGCCGCCGAAGACTGCACCTCCACGCCCATCATCTCGAATTCCGAGTCTACGGAGGGAAGACGGTGCTTTCCAACTCCCTCCTCATCTGCGAGTACTGCCACTCTCTCGTACACATCGGCCTGCTCAAAATTGAAGGGAATCCCTTCACCGGGCTTGTCTTTCGGAGGAAGACCATCCCGACGCTGGCGGACTTCCAGCTCGAGCTGAAGGAGCTGTCGAGTGCCCCCGAAATCCGCCTGGAGGTTAAATCGGGGATCGACGGCCTGGGAAGGAACGGGGCCAACGGCCGCCATTCCACAATTGCGGAGTCCGCAATTGCGGACTCCGCAATTGTGGGTGCGACAGGCTCTGCGGACGAGGGCCTTCTCAAGGCCCTGATCCCGCAATCCATCCTGCTCTGGGAATCAGTCCACAATGGGATTATGATCTTTCTTAGCGTTCTTTGCGTCTTTAGGCGCTTATTTAATTCCTGAGAAAATGGCAAGGCTCAATTCCGGACTTTCGCCCGGCCTCTGCGCGCAGTTCGCCTGCATCCTCGAGGCCACCGCCCCCAAGGCGGGAAACGTCCATCGCTACCAGGACTTCGCCCGCACCACCTACCCGGACTTCCTCTACTCGGCGGCGGCCATCGCGCCGGCGCTCGAGGCGGCCGCGGGCCGCGGCCTCGGCGAGACCATCCTCGACGCCGTCGAGCGCACCCGCCAGGTCGTCCGCCAGAACACCAACCTGGGGATCGTCCTCCTCCTCGCCCCGCTCGCTGCGGTCTTCGACGAGGAAGACCTGCCGGCGGCGCTGGCGCGGAAGCTTGACGGGGCGACGGTGCGGGACGCCGAGCTGGTCTTCCAGGCCATCCGCCTCGCCGGCCCCCGCGGCCTTGGGGAGGCGGCCGAGGAGGACGTGCGCGGCCCCCCCACCCGCCGGCTGCGGGAGGTCATGGCCCTCGCCGCCGAGCGCGACCTCGTCGCCCGGCAGTACCAGAACGGCTTCGAGGAGGTGCTGCGCTGCGGCGTGCCGGCCCTCGGGAGCGGCCTGGCGGACGGCCTCGGCCTCGAGGAGGCCATCGTACTCTGTCACCTCACCCTTCTCGCCCGATATCCCGACACCTTGATCGCCCGGATCTGCGGGCTCGAGGAGGCCCGGCGGGTCGCCGCGGCGGCCAGGCAGGTCCTCGACGGCGGCTGGCCGCGCGGTCCCGAGGCCCAGCGGCGGTTCGAGGACTTCGACCGCTGGCTGCGCGAGGGGGACAACCGCCGCAACCCCGGCGCCACCGCCGACCTCACCGCTGCCAGCTTGTTCATCGCCCTCCGAAATGGCATCATCAAGCTGCCGTTGTGAGGTCATGAAGCGCTCGACGCCGAATTCTCGATCAGAGTGCGCAGAGCGGGAAGCTCTCGCAGGACAGCCCAGCGGGAGTGGGATCCTGGCCGCAAGAAGGGAAGGGTCCAGCGGGGGCCGGACCGGAGAGGAAGAGATACACCAGGAGCCGGATGGCGTCCGCGACATCGATGGAACCGGAATCATCGACGTCGATGCTCTCCAGGCAGGGAGGGATGAACTCTCCTAGAAAAAGATAGCGGAGGAGATTCACCGCATCGGCGACCTCCAGGGTGGGGCTCACATCCTCGGCGCTCGCCTTTCCCCGAATGAACCGGGGCTCCGAGCTTTCCCGCTCGAGCGGCAGGGCCCAGAGCTCCTTGCCATATTTATTGCTGACCACGAAGAAGAGCAGGTCGTTGACCCGGGTCAGGAGCCGTGGATCAGAGCTTTCCGGTCCGGCCCTCAAATCCGCGATCCTGCGGGTGCCCCACGCCCGGCCGTCGCTCACCCACGGCTCCCGCCCGTGGAGGGAATCCGTGGCATTGAAATAGACCAGGCCGTCGGCGCCGGTGAGTTCGATGGGATGGGAGCGACTCCCAGAACCTCCGGGGCGATGTCCTGGACCAACCCGGTCCCCGTTTCGGTCCCATCGCTCATCCACAGCGCTCTTCCGTGGACGGAGTCATCCGCGGTGAAGAAGAGCATCCCCTGGACCTCGACGAAATCGTCTGGATCCGAGGAGAGGGTCCTGGTTGCAGGGAACGGGACCGGGAATGGAGGCTGGGCCGACAAGGGCTCGAAAGACAGGGCGAGGAGGACGACCGGGCTGATGGAGGTGTAAAAACACCTCTTTGAAAACAAGATTTGTAGGATCACGGGATTGTCCGGCATGTCTCTGGTCCTCTCAAAAGGCTCGCCGTTCCGAATCTGGTCCTCCGACTATTATGACGCGATTCCGATCCGACATCCTGCGATTAAAATGCTCCTGACGTTATTTACGGGGCCTCTTGCTTGTTTCTCGCCCGGCGGGATGGCATCATCTATCTTCTAGTTGAACGACCGATATTAGCCTGTTTCTTGGAGTGCCCCCTGTGGAATCGTACGGCGTGCGGGTGACCAAGGACTACCTGGTCTTTTGCTCCGCCCACTTCATCACTTACCACAACGACAAGTGCGAGCGCATTCACGGCCACAACTACAAGGTGGCCGCGGAGATCTTCGGCCCCTTGAACGGCGATTTCCTGGTGGTCGACTTCATCGACTTGAAGAAGCTCCTGCGCAAGATCACCGATGAGCTCGACCACCGGGTGATCCTGCCCCGGTTCAACAAGATCCTCAAGGTGGCCGAGGACGAGCGCGAGGTGACGGTCTCCTCCGGCCAGAAGAAGCGCTGGGTTTTCCCCCGCGAGGACTGCGCCGTGCTGCCGATCGAAAACACCACCGCCGAGCTGCTCGCCCGGTGGCTCTCCGGCCGGATCGAGGAGGAGCTGCGCCAGCTCGGCTACCCCTCGCCGCCGCGCCTGATCGTCGAGGTGGAGGAGACCTGCGGCCAGCTGGCGCGTTATGAGGTGAACCGCGGTGGCTAGCTCCAAGAAGCGGCGGAATTTCCCACGAGCGCGGAGCGCGGACTCCGCCACTAGCCCGGCCCGCGAGCCGCCGCGGGAGCTGGCCGGGCTGCGGGCCGTGGTGACCGGATCCTCGAGCGGCATCGGCCGCGCCATCGCCATCGAGCTGGCCGCCGCCGGCGCCGCGGTCATCGTCCACGCCCGCCAGTCCGCCCAGGATGCCAAGGAGACCGCCCGGCGTTGCCGCAAGCTGGGCGCGTCCGCCGAGGTCCTCCTCGCCGACCTCTCCCGGCCGGCGGAGCGGCAGCGCTTCATCGAGCGCGTCGAGTCGATCTTTCCGGCGGTCGACATCTGGGTCAACAACGCTGGCGCCGACATCCTCACCGGCTCGAACCGCCGGCTCTCCTTCGAGGAGAAGCTGGAGCTCCTGTGGCGGGTCGACGTGGAGGGAACGATCTTCCTCTCGCGCCTGGTGGGCGGCCGCATGCGCGAGCGCGGCCGCGGCCTCATCGTCAACATGAGCTGGGACCAGGCGCAAACCGGCATGGAAGGGGAGAGCGGCGAGCTGTTCGCCGCCGCCAAGGGGGCGGTGCTGGCGTTCACGAAAAGCCTGGCGCTCTCCGTGGCCCCGGAAGTGCGGGTCAACTGCGTCGCCCCCGGCTGGATCCGCACCCGCTGGGGCGAGACCGCGCCGCGCTCCTGGCAGGAGCGGGTGAGGTCCGAGACGCCGCTCCAACGCTGGGGCGAGCCGGAGGACGTCGCCAAGGTCGTCCGCTTCCTCGCCTCGCCGCAAGCCGGCTTCATCACCGGCCAGGTGGTCGCCGTGAACGGCGGGGCGGTGCGTTGAAAAGCGGATCACGCCCATGAAAACCGAGCGCCTTGGCTTCGTGACCGGCAGGCTGGCGGAGTTCGCTCTCCGCGGCGTCCTCGAGCGGACCGCCAGGGAGTCCCGCCTCGATTACCAGGTGCTGGTGCAGGAGATCTCCGTCGCGGCGCTCATGACGCCCGCGTGGGTGGCGCGGCGTCTCAAGGCGCCGCCGGGTCTGGACCGCCTCATCCTCCCCGGCTACTGCGACGGCGACCTCGAGCCGGTGCGCCGCGCCGCCGGCGTCCCCGTCGAGCGCGGCCCCAAGGACCTGCGCGCCCTTCCCCGCTGGCTCCGGGCCGGCGGCCAGGGGCTGGCCGGGGAGGGGCCGCCGGAGGGCTACGGCCGGCATCGCCTCGAGATCATCGCCGAGATCAACCACGCCCCGCGGCTTCCCTTCGAGGAGATCCTGGCCATGGCCCGGTCCTACCGGGAGCAGGGGGCCGATGTCATCGACCTCGGCTGCGATCCGGACGGACCCTGGGAAGGGGTCGGCGAGACCATCCGCCGCCTGCGCGCCGAGGGTTTCCGCATGGCGGTGGACACCTTCGACCCGAGGGAGATCGTGCTCGCCGTCAAGGGCGGCGCGGAGCTGGTCCTGAGCGTGAACGGCAAGAACCTGGCGGTCGCGAAGGACCTCGGCTGCGAGGTGGTCGCCATCCCCGACAACCCCCACACCCTCCAGGGTCTGGAGGAGACCGTCGCCCGGCTCGAGGCCTGGAAAGCGCCGTACCGCCTCGATCCGGTCCTCGAGCCCATCGGCTTCGGCTTCGCGGAGTCGCTGGGGCGGTACCTGGAAACGCGGCGGCGGTGGCCCGGCCGCCCCCTGCTCATGGGCATCGGCAACCTCACCGAGCTGACCGACGTCGACTCGGCGGGCGTTAACGCCCTGCTCATCGGCTTTTGCGAGGAGCTGGGGATCGGCAGCGTCCTCACCACCGCGGTCATTCCCTGGGCCCGCTCCGCCGTGCAGGAGATCGACCTGGCGCGCCGGCTGATGCACTACGCCGTCTCGAACCGCGTCCTCCCCAAGCACCTCGAGCGCGGGCTGCTCCTGCTGCGCGATGCGGAGGTCCTCGATCACGGCCAGGAGGTACTCGATCAGCTCGCGGCCAAGCTCCAGGACCCCAACTACCGCATCTTCGCCGAGCGCGGCGAGCTCCACGTCATGAACCGCGACCGCTACCTCCGCGGCCGGGATCCCTTCGAGCTCTTCGAGGAGATGGTGGTGGGCGATCCGTCCCACGCCTTTTATCTGGGATACGAGCTGGCCAAGGCGCTCCTGGCGCTCCAGCTCGGGAAGCAGTACGTGCAGGACCAGGCGCTGCGCTGGGGCTTCCTCACCCGCGAGGAGGAGAGCCACCTCGAGCGCCAGAAGAAGAGGAAGGAGCGAGAAAAGCACCGGCCATGATGGATCTGCCGCTCGTCCGCGAGATCGCGCCGGCGCCGCCCGCCTGGAGCACCTTCCTCAAGCTCGGGCGCTGGCGCGGCCTCATCTTCTTCGACAGCGCCCTGAACGATCCATCCCTGGGCCGCCACTCCTTCATCGCCGCCGATCCGTTCGACTGGATTCGGTTCGCCGCCGCTCCGGGAGAGGATCCGTTCGGCAGAAATCCCTTCCAGGCCGTCGGCGACCGGCTAAGGCGGTTCCGCGATCCGGCCATTCCGGATCTGCCTCCCTTCCAGGGAGGGGCCGCCGGGCTCTTCGGCTACGGCCTGGGCCGGTGCCTCGAGCGAGTGCCGGAGACCCGGCGGGGCCGCGCCGGCTTCGCCGACCTGGCGGTCGGACTTTACGACTGGGTGGTCGCCTTCGACCACGAGGAAAGCCGCGCCTGGATCATCTCCCACGGCTTTCCCGAGACGGAGCTCTCCGCGCGCCGGCGGCGCGCCCGGGCGCGCCTTGAGGAAGTTCTCGAGGCGCTCGCGGCCGCGCCCCCCTCCCGGCAGGAAGCGGCGCTGCCGCCCGAGCCCGCCGGCTGGCCGCCTGAGCTTTTTCCGCTCGAGCCGCGGAACGGCCTCGCCAGCAATTTTTCGCGAGCTTCTTACCTAGCGGCCGTCGCCCGGGCCATCGAGTACATCTACGCCGGCGACCTCTTCCAGGCCAACCTCTCCCAGCAGCTCTACTTCCCCCGCAAGATCCCTCCCCTCGAGTTCTACCGCCGCCTGCGCGAGCGCAATCCCGCCCCCTTCGCCGCCTACTTCGAGCCCCTGGGCGAGCCCTTCGCGATCGCCAGCGCCTCGCCGGAGCGGTTCTTGAAAGTCTCGCCCGAGGGGGCGGTCGAGACCCGGCCCATCAAGGGGACGCGGGCCCGCGGCCGGCCGGCGGAGGAGGACTGCTTTGCCCGCGACGCGCTCCGCGAGAGCGGCAAGGACCGCTCGGAGAACGTCATGATCGTCGACCTCCTGCGCAACGACCTCTCGCGCGCCTGCCGGCCGGGCTCGGTGCAGGTCCCCCACCTCTTCCAGGTGGAAACCTACCCGACGGTGCACCAGCTCGTCTCGGTGATCCGCGGCCGGCTCGAGGAGGGGCGCGGACCGCTCGACCTCCTCGCGGCGGCCTTCCCCGGCGGCTCGGTCACCGGCGCGCCCAAGATCCGCGCCCTGGAGATCATCGCCGAGCTGGAGCCTGACCCGCGCGGCGCCTACTGCGGCAGCCTCGGCTACATCGGCTTTGACGGCGCCATGGACACGAGCATCCTGATCCGCACCGCCACGGTGACGCGGGGCTGGCTCCAGTTCCCCGTCGGTGGCGGCATCGTCGCCGCCTCGAGCCCCGAGGAGGAGTACGAGGAGACCCTGATCAAGGCGCGGGGGATGCTCCTGGCGTTGAGAGATGAAGCAGTGTGACATTCATGAACTGGATCCTTTTTCTGCCATGGGCCTTGCTCTTGCTTTTAATGGGACTCGTCGTGGTCTTATTATGGCTGGCCCTCCGGCTGTTCAGCGCCCGATCGCCGCTGAAGGGAGCCTTCGTCCTGGCGATCGGGACCATCGCCATCGCCTGCCTGGCAGTCTTTTATGTCCAGCTTTTCATCTTCAGGCATTATTTTCAGGTCCCCACCGGCGCCATGGCGCCGGCCATCCTGGGAAATCACGCCAACTATCAGTGTGCCACCTGCGCTTTTTCCCTTGCCGTCGGGATTCCGGTGGACGCCACCGGCTTTTCCCAGGAGAGATTGAGGGCCTTGGTGGTTCCCTGCCCCTATTGTGGAGGCGATCGACTGCTATCGCTGGAACCGGAGGTTCAAGGCGGCGACCACATCGAGGTCGAGCTGGGAGCCGAGCCCCGGCGCTGGGACCTGGTGGCCTTTCACGCCCCGGAAAGCCCCGACAAGATTTACGTGAAGCGCCTGGTCGGCCTGCCCGGTGAGAAGCTGCAGATTGTCGGCGGCGACCTCTTCATCGACGGCCGCCGCCTCGTCAAAGCGCCCGAGGAGCTTCCGGACCTCTGGCTCCTCGCCAACGACACCCGGTTTTATGCCAGCGCGCCGAAACTAGCGATCTCGGCCTGGATGCCGGCGCCGGACGGATCGCGCTGGCGCCGCGAGGGGGCGAGCTGGTTTTTCAACGGCGAATCGAGCGGCGAGGAGCGGCTCGAGTTCGGGGTGTCGTTGAGCGATCAGGATTGCTATAATGTTTACTCTCAGCGCGCCGGCCGCGGCAATCCCGACGTCCAGGTCCGGGATGTCCTCATCGAGTGCTCGCTCGGATCGTTCAGCGGCCCGGGCGGTCTGGGCTTTCACTGGAAGCACGGGGACCGAGAGGTGCGCGCTACCCTTGAAGCGAGCGGCCAGGTGGAACTGTCATTCGAGGGGACCAAAGCCTCGGGCCGGCTTTCCCGGCCGCTCTCCGAGCTGAAAACGGTTCTGTTCGCGTTTCGCGACGGCGTGGCCGCGGTCCTCGAATCGGCCGAACGGCCGGCCGTTCTCCAGCTTGCGGTCGATCCCGAAGAGCTCGCGAGCGCCAGCCCGCCGCGGGAGGACCTCCCCTGCCAGGTGGCCATCACCGCCCGCCAGTGCAAGCTCGCCATCGAGCGGATCGTGGTGAAGCGGGATGTGCACTACCGGAGCGACTTCCGCATGGCCGAGATCGGCACGCGCCAGCCCATGGTCCTCGGAGCGGACGAGTGCTTCGTCCTCGGCGACAACAGCCCGAACAGCTTCGACTCCCGCTTCTGGAGGAAGGCCTTGACCCGCCCGGCGATCCTCGGCATGGCGCGCGGCATCGCCTGGCCGCCGGCGCGCCGGCGCGCCTTCGGCCCTGGCGCTATACCAGCGCCGGCTTCCTGGTCGCCACCTCGAAGAGGATCCCCTTCACTCCGTCTCTGGTCCTCACTCGTCCATCGGTCCGGACTATGATGTCGCGCTTGGGATGGCTCAAGCCCGGCTCGTAGGTGGCGTAGATTTCTGTCGACGAAAGGCTGGCGCGGACATCGGCCTCGAGGCGATGGCTCGGATCAAGGTCTGTCGATGCGATGGAGATCGCCGGGCGCAAGGATGCGACCAGTTGAGGCGAGGTCCCATCCGAGCTGCCGTGATGGGTTACCTTGAGCAGATGCGCCCGTTGAGTGAGGGCTTGAAGCCTGGGGAGAAGAAGATTTTCGTAGCTTTTGTAGGCGTCGCCGGTGAACAGCATCCAGGCTTTCCGGAAGCGCAGCAACAAGAACACCGACCAGTAGGCTTGTTGTCCGCTGCTGGTCGCGCTGGTGGTGCTCCGGAGCAGGTGGGCATCGGCGCCGGCATAGAGGCCCGGTATGCGGTCGAGCGGATCCTTCGCCGGTTGGTCAAGCACCGATTCCCGCCGGAACGGCAGATGGGGTTGCCAATCTTGGAGACGCTGCCAGGAGGAGTTCGCTCTAGGAGTGCCGTTGTCAAAGTAAACGGCGCCGGCCTCAAACCGGTTGGCGTTTTGCGTGACCAGGGCGTGGTAGAAATTGGTGTGGTCCTGGTGCGGATGGGAGGCCAGGATGGCCCGCAAGCTTCCTGGGCTGAGGCGGCCGGCAAGAGCTTGTCCGAGGGCATCATTGCTGCTGGTCTCCGCCCCTGATCCGCCGTCCACCAGAATAGCCCTGTTGCGGCGTGAAATGACAATGGTCTCTCCCTGGCCGACGTAGTACATCGTGACCACAATGGAATCCTCGCGGAACGCCTGACGCGCCGAGGCGGTGAGCGCGATGGAGGTCCTGCTGTTGTCGGAGATAAAATAGGTCTTTTGACTCAAGGTTGAAAGCCTGCAAGAGGTACCTGGCGATGATGCGGGAGTACCTGGGCTGATCACCGCACCCTCCGCCTGCGGTTGCGGATGTAGTCGACGAAGACGAAGGAGCCGAGCTGGTCGGGCTGCGAGTAGTAGGCGCGGCCGCGGTTCACCTTAGTGAAGCGCTGAACGAACTCCACCAGCGGAGGCTCGTCGGTGAGCATGAAGGTGGTGATGGGGATGCCGAGCCTCCGGCAGTTGGCGGCCTCGTCCAGGGTCTTCGCGACGACGCGCCGGTCGAGTCCGAAGGGATTCTTGTAAATGGTGCCATCGGGCTCGGTGAGGGCCGACGGTTTGCCATCGGTGATCATGAAGATCTGGCGGTTGTTCTGCTTCTTCTTGCGCAGGAGCTGCTGCGCCAGCTGGAGGCCGGCGCGGGTGTTGGTGTGGAACGGGCCGACGGAGACGTACGGAATTTGCTCCGCCGGCACTTGCCAGGCGGTGTCGCCGAAGAGGACCACCTCCAGAGAGTCCTTGGGGTACCGGGTCTCGATCAGCTCGCAGAGGGCCAGGGCCACCCGCTTCGCCGGGGTGATGCGGTCCTCGCCGTAAAGGATCATGCTGTGGCTGATGTCGAGCATGAGCACCGTCGCGCAGGAGGAGGTGTGCTCGGTCTCGTGGACCTGGAAGTCCTCCTCCTCGAGGTCGATGGAGTCGATGCCGCCGCGGCGCACGGCGTTGGCGATGGTGCCGATCGAGTCGATGAGCGACACCGGGTCGCCGAACTGGTAAGGCCGGGTCTCGGTCAAGCGCTCGTTGCCGAGGCCGGGGGCGGGGACGCGGTGCTCTCCCGCCGGATCCAGGCGCAGCGAGGTGAAAATGGCCTCGAGGGAGGACTTGCGGATCACCTGCTCCCCCTTGCGGGTGAGCCGCAGGCTTCCCTGAAGGATCTTCTCGACAATTTGCTCTTTCTGCAGGTATTTCTTGAAGTCCTCGATGGTGAAACGCTCGTTGAAGAAGCCGTATCTCTTGCCGAAGCGCTCGAGGTGCTCGAGCGCCTCCTCCACGTCGCCATCGGTCTGGAGGATGAGATAGTTGAAGATGGCCATCAGCCTGCGGAGCAGGTCCTTGAGCGCCTGGAGGAGGGGATCGAACCTGGAGTAGCGGTAGTCCATAAAAAAAACCTCATTTCTTCAGGCCGCGCACCATGTCCTCGAACATGTCGCGGTAAGTGCGGCCGCCGGCGACTTCGTCCTTGGCCAGGAGGCTGCTCTGGTGCAGGCCCTCGAGGACGAACTCCATGGCCGCGGCCGTCTCCCCCGGGCCGGCGGCGCTCAGGTACTTCCTGGCGATGGCCTCGAGGCCGGGGATGGCCTTGAGGCTCTGGTAGTGCTCGCCGTCGGAGGCCTCATCCGAGATGTCGATGGTGGCGCCGCGCTTGAAGAAGTTGAGGATGGGATCGTACTCGTTCCCCGCGCCGCCCGCCGCCGAGCCCGGGCTCTTCTCTTTCTCCTTCCCCTTCCCCTCCACCTTGTAGGCGTCGGGACAGTGCTCGTCGAAGATGGCCTTCAAGGCCTTGCCGATGAGCAGGCTGGCGACCGCCTGGACCCCCTCCCGCTCCCCCTCGTAAACCAGCTCGATCTTGCCGGTGATGGCGGAGCTGGCGGCGAAGAGGTCGGCGACGCGCGCCACCGTCCTGGCCGCGCCGCTCAGGAAGCAGCGCCGCTCGGCGTTCGACTGCACGTTCTCGAGGAGCGAGATGGTGACGCGGGCGCTGACGCCGGATTTCTGGTCGACGAACTCGTTGGCCCGCGCCTGGAAGGCGACCTCCTCGATGACCGTCTGCAGGTACTCCGGAATGGCTACCTGAGCGCTGCCGTTCCGCCGCACCCAGGCTTCCTGGGCGGTGATGGCCATGGCCTCCTCGAGGCGGCGCGGGTAGTGGGTCATGATCTGCGAGGAGATGCGGTCGCGCAGCGGCGTGATGATGTTGCCGCGGTTGGTGTAGTCCTCGGGATTGGCGGAGAAGACCATGACGAGGTCGAGGGGCAGGCGGACGGGAAAACCGCGGATCTGGATATCCCCCTCCTCCAGGATGTTGAGCAGGCCGACCTGGATGCGGGCCTGAAGATCGGGGATCTCGTTCACGGCGAAGATGCCGCGGTTGGTGCGGGGAATGATGCCATAGTGGATGACCTCGGGGTCGGCGAAGGTCAACTTCCGGGTGGCGGCCTTGATGGGGTCGATGTCGCCGATCAGGTCGGCGATGGTGACATCGGGGGTCGCCAGCTTCTCGCGGTATCGGTCGGCGCGGGGGATCCACACCACTTGCAGCTGATCGCCCTCCTGGCGGGCGCGGGCGCGGCAGCTTTCGCACACCGGCGAGAAGGGATTGTCGTTGATCTCGCAGCCGGCGATCGCCGGGATCTCGTCGTCGAGGAGCGCGGGCAGGGCGCGGAGGATGCGGGTCTTGGCCTGCCCCCGCAAGCCGAGGAGGATGAAGTCGTGGCCGGAGAGGATGGCGTTCTGGATCTGGGGGATGACGGTCTGGTCGTAGCCGATGATGCCGGGAAAGATGGTTTCCTTCTGCCGGAGCTTGCGGATGAGGTTCTCACGCAACTCCTCCTTGACGCTGCGAGTCCGGTAGCCTTGCTGCTTCAGTTCCTTCAATGTTCTTGCTTTGGCCATGGCTGGTTATTTCTCAAAAATTGCCGACAGGCGATAACGATTCCAGATCTTCACGATCGATGACCCCCTGGTGGAGCGCCGTCGACACCAGCGCCGCGTCAGCGCCGGCGCGCCGGAGCGCCCTCAAGTCCTCGACGCCGCGCACCCCCCCGCCGGTGATCACCTTCACCTCCGGAAATTCGCTCTTGATCTGCCGCACCAGCGGCTGGGTGGGGCAGCCCGTCCCGGTCCCCACGGCTGCGAGGTCGAGGACGATCAGCCGCCGGACGCCGGCGTCCAGGACCTCCCGGGCAATGGCGGCAGCCTCGCGGCCGCGCCATTCCTCCGGCCCTCCGAAAGCCCGGCCACGCTTCAAGTCCAGGCTGAAGACCAGCCGCTCCGATCCCAGGGCCTGTAGAATATCCGGCAGGTCCTCCGGCCGGCTCAGGGTCTCGAGGGCCACGGCGACGGAGTGGACCGGGGCGGCGGCCATCCTCCGGGCCATGGGCTCGGCGCGAACGCCGGCGTCGACGAGCAGCCGGAAGCCGTCGCCCGCGAGGCTCCGGTAGAGCGGCCAGGACGGCTCGCCGGCCCCTTGCAGGGCGTCGAGGTCGGCGAGATAAAAAGACTCGAAACCGAAGCGCTGGCGCAGCGCCCGGGCCACCTCAAGGGGCTGAGTGGAGGGCGTCCAGCGGCTCGAGAGCGGCCGGTAGCTGGCCCGCTCGCCGGCCACGGCGTGGACAACCACTCCCTTCTGGACGTCGAGAACGGGTAAAATCTCCACCATGAACCTCTTTGTCTACGAGTCGATCTGCGGCGGCGACTGCGCCGGCCGGCCTTTGCCCCCGAGCCTCGCCTCGGAGGGCTGGAAAATGCTCTCGAGTATAGTGGAAGATCTGGCGCAGGTCCACTACGTGGAGCGCGTGCGCACCTTGCTCGATGAGCGCTTCGGCGGCCGGGATCGGGCCTGGGGACCCAAAGTCGAGGTCGCCGCCTGGTGCCGGAGCGGCCCCGCCGCCGAGAAATTCTCCGAGCTCGCCGCCGCGGCCGATGCGACCCTGGTGATTGCCCCCGAGACCGATGGACTGCTTGAAAACTGGAGCGCCAGGGTTCTCTCGGCCGGAGGAAAGCTCCTCGGCTCGCTGCCGGCGGCGGTTCGGCTCGCTGGCGACAAGCTGATCCTGGCACGGCACCTCCGAAGCCGCGGCATTCCCACGCCGCCGCTTCACGAATTGAATGCGATCGCTGGGGTTCCGCCGCCGCGCGGCCTGACGTTCCCGCAAGTCCTCAAGCCGCGCTTCGGGGCCGGCTGCCTCTGGACCTTCAAGGTGGACGATGAGGCGAAGCTTCGCGCCGCCCTCGCCTCGGCGCGGCGCCGGGGAGCCCCTCGCGAGCTGGTCACCGGCCCTTTCGTCCCCGGAATCGCCGCGAGCGCAAGCTTCTTGATCTCCGGCAATCAAGTCACCGCGCTCGTTCCCGGTTATCAACGGATCTCCGTCTCCCCGGGCGGCCTCCTGCATTACTGCGGCGGCCGGATCCCGCTGGAAACCGCCGAGCTGCGACGGCGGGCCGTGGATCTGGCGCGGCGGGCGGTATGGTCCGTGCCCGGATTGCAAGGCTTCGCCGGCGTCGACCTGGCGCTCGAGCCGCGCTCGCCCGGGCAAGATGCGGTGATCGAGATCAACCCGCGCTTGACCACCAGCTACATCGGTCTCCGGCAGTTGCACCGGCGCTGGGACATCGCCCGGAAGTGGCTGGAAGCGCGGTTTTTTCCGGAGAAATCAGTCGATGCGTCTCTGGAAGCGCCCTGGGAGGAGCACGAATCGGTGGAGTTCACAGCGGCATGACCGGAGCGATTCATCCCCTCGCCGCCCTCGACATCGGCGGCGCCAACCTCAAGGCGGCGCGTTCGGACGGCGCCTCGTTTTCCCTGCCCTTCGAGGTCTGGCGGGCGCCGGCTGGGCTTGCCGGCGCGCTGGCGGAGGTGCTGCGCCGGCTCTCGCCCTTCGAGCATCTCGCCGTCACCACCACCGCGGAGCTGTGCGACTGCTTCGAGACCAAGCGGCAAGGGGTCCTCGCCATCCTGGAGGCGGTCGAAAAAGCGGTCGGGGAAGCGGCGCCGCGTCCCGCCATCTCTGTCTGGCGGACGGATGGGCGGTTCGCGCCTCTCGAAGCGGCCAGGGCCGACCCGCTCCCCGCCGCCGCCGCCAACTGGCTGGCCCTGGCGACTTACGCCGGCCGCCTGGCCCCCCGCGGCGAGGCGCTCCTCGCCGACCTCGGCTCGACCACCCTGGATCTGATCCCCCTTCTCGATGGCCGGCCCGAGCCGCGCGGGCGCACCGACTCCGAGCGGCTGATCGCCGGCGAGCTGGTCTACACCGGCGCCCGCCGGACGCCGGTCTTCGCGGTGGCCCGCGAGCTGCCATACCGCGGCGCCTCCTGCCCCGCCATCCCCGAGCTGTTCGCGACCATGGCCGACGTCTACGTCCTCCTCGGCGACCTGCCGGAGGAGCCCGAGAACCGCCGCACCGCCGACGGCCGCCCGCTCACCCGCGAGCGCTGCCTCGAGCGCCTGGCCCGCGTCATCGGAGCCGACCGGGAGAGCTTCACCGCCGCTGAAGCGCTGGCGGCGGCGCGGGAAGCGGCCCGTGCGCAGCTCCGAAAAATCAGCGCGGCCCTCCAGAAGCTGGAGGCGCTCCGGGGGAGGCCGCCGGGGGCGGCGGTGATCTCCGGGGAGGGGGAGTTCGTGCTGCGGCGCGCTCTCGCGTCGGCCTGGCCGCGCTGCGAGCGGATTTCCCTCGAGGAGCGCCTCGGCCCCGAGGGCTCCCGCGCCGCCTGCGCCTGCAGCCTGCTTCACCTGCTCGCAGCCTCGATATCCCACTCACGCCAAAGCCCGCACTAAGCGCTGGATGGCCTGGGGATCGATCTCGCCGCCGCGGCCGCCGCGGCAAGCCGCTCCCCGCACTCCGACCGCGTCCGGGCCCAGCGCCGCCGCGCGCCGGACGCCCGGCGCGGTGAGGGAGCCCGCCAGGACGACCTCGAGGCCTCGATCGTGGGCGGCGGCGACGATCCCTTTCAGCTCCTCCTCGCTCAAGCAGCGGAAGAGGGCATCGGGGCCCCGGTCCTTCCGGAAAGTGTCGACCAGCAAGGCGCCGAACCCCTCGGCGGCCAGATGGAGCGCCTCATCCGGCCGCGGCCCGCAGGCAGCTTCCCAGTCGGCGTAAAGCACCGCCACCCACGCCGGCCCGCCGCTGCGGTGCGGGCCGTTGGGATCGAGGTCGCGCCAGCGCGAGAACTCCTCGCGAAACGCCGCGCTGCTCACCGCCTCCCCCAGGCCCGAGAGGCCGACCTTGAGGTAGTCGATTCCCGGAGGGAGGTCCGGGAAGAGGCCGGGCCGCTCCCGCCAGTCGCGAAATTCCCCGAGCGAGACGGCCACGGGAACATGATCTCGGAGATCCTCGACGGCGGCGCGGATGGTGTCGATCTCGGCCATGCCCAGCGGCCCGTTGGCGGGCTCCTTGAGATCGATGATGCCGGCGCCGCTCTCGAGGGCGAGCCGGGCCTCGCGGGCGTTGCGGGCGCTGACGAGAAGCCGGGTCATGGTTCAAAGCTCCCTGAAGGCAAGTTGTGATGATTCATCGAAGTTAGCTCATGACAAAGACAGATTAATATTCTATTGAATTTGGTGGAGACCTGAGCAAGACTTTTTATTCATATGACGCAAATGAAGCGAGCTCAATTCCTCAAAACCGAACGGACGTACATCGTTTCGACGGTCTACGTGCTCGGACGGAAGGTGCGGTTACACCTCCATTTCGATGAGGATGGTGGATTCTGGGTGAACTCACCGGATCTCAAGGGTCTGGTCACACAAGGCGATTCAACCGATGAAGCGATCACTAACGGGGTAGACGCCGCTCTCTCTTTGATGGAGGCCCGTGCCAAAGCTTCCGCGCGATCTCTCCGCCGGTGACGTCGAGCGGGCGCTCCGGCGATTGGGATTTCAATTTATCCACGCCCGAGGTCACAACGTATGGGCGCGAGGAGATCGGACGGTCACCGTTCCTCGTCATCGCGTCATCAAGCTCGGTACGTTACGAGAGATCATCAGACAAGCTGGATTGAACCTAGGGGAGTTCCTGGCTGCGCTGTAAATCCTGGATAACTGGCTCGGGATTTTTTTCAAAATCGCCGCCCTGCGCGCCAAGGCCAGCTGTCTTGTCAACTTCACTATCCTGGGCATGAGAATACTTTCAAAGGATACCCGACAATTCTTTACCAGAGCCTATTGCACATTTTAATCCGTCAAAAACGGATTAAAATGTGCAATAGGCGAACAGATGATATTTTTGATCGACAATTACGACAGCTTCGTCTTTAACCTGGCTCGATACTTTAAAGAGCTGGGGCAGGATGTCAACGTCGCTCGCAACACCGCCGTCACCGTTTCCGAAGTTCTCGCCTTGAATCCCCAGGCCATCGTCCTCTCCCCCGGGCCGTGCGACCCGGAGCGGGCCGGCGTGTGCATCCCCATCATCCGGGAGCTGAGCGGCTCGATCCCCATCCTCGGCGTCTGCCTGGGCCATCAGGCGATCGCCGCGGCGCTGGGCGGCCGGGTGGCGCGCTCCGGCCACCCCATGCACGCTGTCGCCTCTTCGATCCACCACCGCGGCCAGGGCATCTTCGCCGGCCTCCCTTCGCCTTTCACGGCGGCGCGGTACCACTCGCTGATCGTCGACCCGGAGTCCCTGCCTGCGGATCTTGCGGTCACGGCGGTGGCGCGCGATCCCTGGGGCGATACCGTCATGGCCATCGAGCATCGGCGGCACCTCACCATCGGCCTCCAGTTTCATCCGGAGTCGGTGCTCACGGCTTGCGGCCACGAGCTGCTCGCGAACTTCCTGCGCCTCGCCGGCATTCCCGCGGCCCCCCCGCCCCGGGAGATCCCGCAACCCGAGGTCGTGGAGGCGCCATGATCATCGAGGGCGTGGTTTCCACCATCGATGGGCAGGGCGCCCCCAACATCGCTCCCATGGGCCCCCTCGTCTCTCCGGACTTCGAGACCCTGCTCTTCCGCCCTTTCAAGAACTCCAGAACCTACCAGAACCTGAAGCGCCATCCCCAGGGGGTCTTTCACATCACCGACGATGTCGAGCTCATCGCTCAAGCCGCCCTCGGCGAGGTCCATCCCCCCCTGCGTCCGGCGGAAAAGGTCCTGGGCTGGATCATCGAGGGGGCTTGCCGTTATTTCGAGTTCCAGGTCGAGAAAATCGATGATCGAGCGGATCGGACCTCCATGCTGGCCCGGGTGGTCGCCGCCGGCCTCCTCCGGGACTTCATCGGATTCAACCGCGCCAAGCACGCCGCCGTCGAGGCGGCAATCCTCGCCAGCCGGCTCGGCATCCTGCCCATCGAGGAGATCGTCCGGGAGATGGAGCGGCTCGAGGGGCTCGTCCGGAAGACCGGCGGCGCCGCGGAGGAGCGGGCCTTCCGGCTGCTCAAGGACCACGTGGAAAAATACCGCGCCCGGCCGCCGCTGCCGCGGCTCGTCGAGGTGAGGACGGGCAGCCGCCTGCACTTCGGCCTCTTCGCCCCCTGGAAGGATTTCTCGCGGCAGCACGGCGGCGCCGGCGTGATGGTGGCGGAGCCGGGGGTTCTCCTCCAGGCGGAGCGGGCGGAGGCCAGCTCGGCCGAAGGCCCCCTGGCCGCGCGGGCGGAGGAGGCGGCGCGGAAGGTCCTGAAAAATCTCGCCGCGGATCCCGGCGCGCCCGGCGGCATCAAGGTGACCGTCCGCGCGGCGGCGCCGGAGCACGCCGGCCTCGGCACCGGCACGCAGCTCGAGCTGGCGGCGGCGCGGGCCGCCGCCGCGCTCCTGGGCCGGCCGCAGGCCGGCGCCGCGGAACTGGCGCGGCTTCTCGGCCGGGGGAGGCGGTCGGCGATCGGCCTTCACGGCTTCGAGGGGGGCGGCTTGCTCGTCGACGGCGGCCTGGCGAAGGATTCTGCGGGCGCCGCGGCCCCGCTGCTGGCGCGCTTCGAAGTCCCCGAGGGCTGGCCCATCCTTCTCATTCTCCCCGAACGGCTGCGGGGCCTCTCCGGGAGATTCGAAATCGAGGCCTTCGAGCGCCTCGACCGCGGCGGCGGCCCTCCTGAGCGCCGGCGCGGGCTGGCCGCGGAGCTTTGCCGGCTGGTGTTGGCGGCGCTCCTCCCGGCGGCCGCCGAAAAGGACTTCGCCGGCTTCTCGCGGGCCCTCGGGGAGCTGGGCCGCAAGGCCGGCGAGGTGTTTGAAGGCGCCCAGGGCGGCCGGTTCGCCTCCCCGGAGGTCGAGGAACTCCTCGACTGGCTGCGCCGCGAAGGGATCGATGGGGCCGGGCAGAGCTCCTGGGGGCCGGCGGTCTTCGCCTTTTTCGACAATCCGGATCGGGCCGCCGCCATCGCCGCCAGCCTCCGCGGCCGATTCGGACTCGCCCCCGCTGAAGTCCTCCTCACCCGCCCCCTCAACCGCGGGGCCAAAGTGATTATTGAGTGACCTCCAGGCGCCAAGGTTTACAATGGAAGCATGATGGATCACGAGCGAAAAAAATTTCTAGCGTCCTTTCCCTGGCGTACCTGTGCCCTGGGTGTTTTACTGGCGATGGGTTTCACGGGGCCGCTCTTCGGTCCTGAATTTATCGGACTCAAGTGGCCGCAAAAGCGCGCCAGCTTCGCCGTCAATCCCAACTTCCCGGCGCTCGCCGGTTCCGCCCAGCATCAGATCGACGTCCTCCGCTGCGGCGCCTCGACGTGGCGCGATCAGTCGGCGGCCGACTTCCGCTTCGAGTACTCCGGCACCACGATCATCAAGAGAACGATATCCGATGATGGGGTCAACGCCGTATTCTTCACCCCGGAGGACGGCAACGGGGCGCTGGCGGTCACCGCGGTCTTCGGCCTCGTCAGCGGGCGCTTCACCTCCTTCGACATGGTGTTTTTCGGCCAGACGGATGGATTCGCCATCCGCTGGTCGGGGGTCGGCGAGCCGCTCTTTGGCCAGTATGACCTGCGCGGCACCGCCACCCACGAGTTCGGACACGCCCTGGGACTCGCCCACAGCCCGGTCGCCGGCGCCACCATGGTGGAATTCGAGGTCGACCGCGGCCTGCCGTTCCGGACGCTGCACCAAGACGACATCGACGGGGTGGAGGCCATCTACGGCACTCGCACCGGCGCCAATCCCTTTCCACGGATCGCTTCCATCGCCCCCCGAGAGGCCCCGGCGGGCGGCGAGGTCGAGGTCTTGATCACGGGGTCCAACTTCACCTGGGAGAGCGACACCCAGCTCGACTTCGGGGCCGTGGAGGTCCCGATCTCCCGGCTGGTGGTGGAAACGTGCTCGGTTTTGCGCGTCACCAGCGTTCCTGCCCACGACGCCGGATCGGCCGACGTGACCGTGACCAACTCCCTGGGGTCGTTCACCTTGACGGACGGCTTCCTGTTCCTGGACGCCGAGCCGCAGTTCCGGCGGGGCGATGTCAACAGCGATGGCGCCTTCGACATCTCCGACCCGGTGACGCTGCTGCTCTATCTTTTCCTGGGCCGGCAGCCTCCTGCCTGCCTGGATGCCGCCGATGCCAATGACGACGGCTCGGTGCAAGTCACCGACGCCGTTTACCTGTTGCTGTTCTTGTTCCAGAGCGGCGAGGCGCCGCGGGCGCCTTTCCCCGGTCCGGGGACCGATCCATCCCTGGACTCCATCAGCTGCTTGTAGAGAAGCCGATGGAAGATGAGAGGATCCGGTTGGCGGTTTTTTTTCAGGAGGGATTTCAATATGACTGCAAGACGAATCGTACCGCGGATTAGAATCCAGTTGGCGGCTTTGATGATCGGGCTCGGCCTCGGGGCCGGCGTCCTTCTTCTCGCCTGGCTTCCGGCGGCGCCCGCCTCGGCGCTTCTCCGCCTCCTCAGCCTCGAGGAGATCGCCCGGCGCTCGCAGCACATCCTCTGCGGCGAGGTCGTGGAGCTCAAGTGCTACCGCGGCCCCTTTCTCGACCTCGGCGAGCTCCTTTTCACCGACGTGACGGTGAAGATCACCGAGCAGATCGCCGGCAAGATCGAGGAGGAGACGGTCACCGTCCAGGTCCCCGGCGGCCGCATCGGCGACCAGTTCATGGTCTGCCCCGATGCCCCGGTCTACGAAAAAGGGGAAAAGGTGCTGCTCTTTCTTTGCACTTACAACCAGAAGCTCTGGAACACCGGCTGGGCGCAGGGGAAGTACCGCCTCAAGGCTCCGCCTCCCAGTTCATCCGAGGGCTTCAGCGTCGAAGGAGTGCGGGACTTCCCGATCCGGGACCTGCGCCTGCTGAGCGATCTGCGTCAAGACGTCTTGAAGATCAAAGCGGTGGAGGGCGGCAAATGAAGAACACCCGGGCATTTCACCCAGCCCGGGTCGCCGCTCTCCTTTCCCTGGTGTCCGGGCTGGTCCTGCCGGCGATCTCCTCCGGCTTCGAGTTCCTCCCCTACAAGTGGGCGCAAAAGCGCGCCCCTTATTCCATCAATCCCAACTTCCCCGCCACGGTGGGAACGGCGGCGCAAGTGATCGAGATCCTGCGCTGCGGCGCCGACGGCTGGCGCAGCCAGACGGCGGCGGACTTCCAGTTCGACTATCGAGGCACGACCAACATCGCCAAGGTCGATCTTCTGGACGGCATCAACGCCGTGTTCTTCACTGCCGCCGATGGGAACGGCATCATCTCCGCCACGTTCTACGATGGAGTCGGCGACCGCTACACCGGCTTCGACACCCTGTTTTATGGAAATTACGCCGGCAATCCCTTCAAGTGGCACGGACTGGGAGCGCCCAAGGAAGATGAGTTCGATCTGCGCCACGTCGCCTTGCACGAGTTCGGCCACGGCGTCGGGCTGGACCACTCGAAAGTGATGGAGGCGGTGATGTACGGCGCCCTCATCGGCAACGGCCTCACCCGGCGCGTTCTCTTCGATGATGACCGCGCCGGCATCGAATCCCTGTACGGCAAGAGGCCGGGAGCCCAGGTATCGCCGCTGATCACCCGGATCACCCCCAACCAGGGCCCCTCGGCCGGCGGCAACGAGGTGCTCCTCGAGGGCGAGAACTTCACCTGGGAGGATGACACCCGCCTCTCCTTCGGCCCGGTGCAGGTGCCGGCGGCCAACCTCATCGTCGAGATCTGCTCGCGGCTCAAGGTGACCCGCCTCCCACGCAACACCCCGGGCTTGGTGGATGTCACCATCACCAACAAGCTGGGGACGTTCACCCTGCGCAACGGCTACACCTTCGGCGCCGGCTTCGAGGTCATCGCGGTCGAGCCCGATGCCGGCCCGCTGCAAGGAGGGATCCCCGTGCGCGTCTCCGGGAACAAGTTCACGCCCGACACCAGGGTTTCGATCGGCGGCGCGCCCCTGGAGTCGCCCCGCTTGGCCGACGGCCGCATCGAGGGTATCCTGCCGCCGGGAAAGCGCCCCGGCCCCGCGGATGTGCAGGCGATCGACCGCCAGGAGACCTCCATCTTGAAGGGAGGGTTCACCTACAAGACCGAACTCCTGCGCGCGGCCGACGCGGAGATCCCCTCCGGCCAGAAAGGTCTGGCGGACATCCGGGTGGCCACGGGGGAGCATCTGCGCGGCCTGTCGCTGGCTCTCCGGTTCAATCCCCGGGAACTCCTGGCCGAAGGGCTGGCCACGGCCGGAACCTGGTCGGAAGGGGCCGAATTGCTGGACGTCCGGATCGATGCCGCGGCGGGAACCCTCACCTGCATCCTGTACCTGGGCTACGCCAACGGCTTCCCGAAGATCATCCCCAGAGGCCCCGAGGTCACCGTGGGCCGGATCGCGCTTCAGGCCCTGGGGGCAGCGGGCCTTGAGACGCTCTTGCACTTCGAGGATATTCCAGGCGCGCCGCCGGCCTTCAACGTCTTCTGGGACACCGGCCTCGGCGCGCTGATCCCGGTGTTCTTCGACGGCAAGGTCAAGATCACCGCCCCCGCGGCGGCGACCTTCAGCCGCGGCGACGCCAACGGCGATGGGCTGCTCGACATCTCGGATGCGGTCTATCTTCTCAACGCCCTCTTCCTGGGCGGGCCGGCCCCGCCGTGCCCCGACGCCGCCGATGCCGATGACGACGGCGCCGTGGAGATGAACGACGCGGTATTCTTTCTCCTCGCCCGCTTCGCGGGGGGAGAGCCGCCGCCGGCGCCTTATCCGGATCCGGGGGTCGATCCGACCCCGGATCTCCTGGAGTGCCAGGGCGGATAGGAATTCCGGGATAATTTTATTCCGAGAAAATTCTTTTACGCCTTCAACGTCTCATCGTGCTTAGAGAAGCTCGGCGGCATGTCGGCGCGGTGGACGTTGGCTAACGCTGTCCTCGCGCCGGCGCGCTTTTCGGCATCATTGTCCTCCCACTCGATGTTGACGGCGCCATCGTAGCCGGCGCGGTTCAGCTCGATCATCACCTCTTCCACCGAGACGGCGTCGCGGGCGGTGCCGGCGGTGACGAAGTTCCAGCCGTTGTGCTTGTGGCCCATGGGCCGGTGGCCGCCGAGGCGGCCGGCTCGGGTGTGCTCCCCGGCCACGTAAACGCCCTTGATGTGGGCCGAGTGGATGCGATCGCCGTAAGCTCGGATGAACTCGAGGCCCGAGACTCCCTGCCACTCCATGTGCGAGCAGTCGAGGTTGAAGCCGACGGCGCCGCCGAAGCCGGCCTTGTCCAGGAAGTTCAAGTAGTCGCCGGCCGACTCGATGTCCCCCATGGCCCGCTCGCTGGGGTGGCACTCGAGGTCGAAGGTGGTCTTGTACCTCTTGCAGGCCTCGAAGACCGGCTTGAACCGCTCGGCGAGCAGCTCCAAGCTCACCTGCAGGACATCGGGGATGTCGTAACCGCCGATCGAGCGGGGCAGGGGCGGGAACAGGAACCAGTGGCTCCAGCAGTGGGCCGGCGAGCCGACGAAGCCCGGCAGCGACACGGTGCGGTTTTGCTCCTTGCCGAGGTAGTGAGCGAGACGCGCGGCGTTGACCAGCTGCTCCGTGGCGCTCTTGTGAATCAGGTCCCCCACCTCCTTGGGGACAAAATACGGATCGGGGCGCGGCGGGTTGTGGCCCGAGCGCCGCCACTCCTTGTAAGCCTGCACCGCTTCGCCGCCGATGAACTGGAGGGTCTTGGCGCTGGGCTCATCGCCCAGGGCCTGCCCCTGGAGGTGGACCGCCACGGTGAAGATCTCCAGGCCGTGCTTCTTCGCCAGCGCCACGCGCTCCTTGGCGTACTGCGCCGCGCCGGCGTCATCCTTGGCGCGGCCGAGCTCCATCTCCCACCCCGCCTCCTCCCACCCGTCAAAGCCGGCGTCGGCAATGAACTTCACCCACTCTTCCATGGGTATGTCGCCGAACTGGCCGCGGACCAGGCCGATTTGATGGAAGGAATGCTTGCCGTTGCGATGCGTCGGGGTTTGCTTGTGTCCCATAAGTGACTCTCCTTGCTGATGGTCCCATATCCGTAACTAAAATTCGATGTTAGAAAGCTCTTTAGTGAAACGGAATTCAACCTCGATTTCAAGCACCACCTGGCGATTTTTACCGGGCCCGATCACGATCCTTCCCTCGATGAACTTCGCGGCGCTGTCGCTCAGTGCCGGTTTTCCGGTCACCGGCCGGCCTGGGGGAAGGGAAGCGCCGCCGGCCCTGCCACGGCCCGGGTGGAGTACTTCTCCAGGAGCGGGGAACGGACCGGTTCGAGCGGCCTTCCTTCGAGCGGGGGCCCTCCTTCGAGCGGGGGCCCTCCTTCGAGCGGGGGATAGCCTGACATGCCGCGATAGGGCAGCGGCTCGACCCGGTCCGAGCAGGCGGTGTAGAGGTCGGTGTCCTTGCACCAGCCGGCGGCCTTGAGGAAAAAGGTGCGCTTCCAGCCTGCGGGGAGCGACGGCAGGCGGCTGGCACGGAAGGAGAGGGCGATTTCATCGCCGGGTCCGAAGATGGCCGAGGCATCGTCGGCCTCTCGGAGCAGCTCGCGCACCTCGCCATAGCGGGTGTAGCGGCCGGGGAGGGGCTTCACGGTGACGCCCACGACCTTTTCAACCGGCTGGCGGTCATCGTAGTCGTAGATCCGCGGGTGCTTGCCGTCGGGGGAGCGATCGCGCGGAAAGCCCAGCCGGCGCAACTCTGCGGCGTCGGCATCGATTTCCGTCAGGCGCAGCTCGCCCCGCTCCCGGGCATCGTAAACCGCCGCCAGAAAGGCCTGGTCCCAGTAAATCTCCAGGTTGGTGTCGACAAGCAGCCGGCGGTCCCCTTTCTCGAGGAGCCCCTCGAGCTCCACCGCCATCCAGCGCGGCGTCCCGGCCGGAAAGCCCCACTCCTGGCGCAGCGGCACCCACTGGCCCCGGCGCTCGACCGAAAAAGACGGCGCTCGCGGCTTGAGCCCCGCCTGCGCGGCGGCGAAGTTGGAGGTCGAGTAGCCGTATTCGATCGTGCCGTAGAGGAAGAGCACGGGGCGGACGCCGCTCGCCAGGCATTCCTCCAGCTTTGCCGAGAACTCGAGAATGAGGGCGTGCGGCTCGGCCGCCCCCGCGAAACGCCGGTCGCGCCGCCAGTTCTCGGCGTAGACGCGGTCGATCTCGCGCAGCGCCGCGGTCACGTCACGGCCGCCGTGGTCAACCGCTCTCTCGGGGAACACCGAGGCTCGGAACGCCGCCAGCTCATAACCCGGCGGTGGCCCGGTCACGGCGAACCTCTCCAGGGGATGGGCGGTCACTTCCGCCGGATGGTCGGCCGCCAGGAGCCGCGCTGCATCGAGATACGCGCACTCCTCGAGCGGCTCGACGAGGCGCAGCTCGTAGACCTCCTCCGCGCCGCCCTCCGGCGAGGTCCTCTTGCCGGCGAGATCGGGAATTTCCACGAGCTCGGTGGGGTCGGGCCGGTTGTAAATCCCCGGCGCCTCGAGGTAGCCGAGGCCGCCGGCCCCCAGGAAGTCGCCAATGTACTCGAAGCGCTGTCCGTTCCAGGCGAATAGGATCGGGCACGACGAGGGCTTGCGCTGGATTTCTTCAATGCGGTGGATCTGGCCGGCCGTAAGGCCCGTCTCCGACTGCAGGACCCCGTCCGGCCAGACAATGCGGACGTAGTCGATCGATTGCGTCCCCGCCGGCAGCTCGAAGAAGAGCTGGTGCGGAGCGCGGGCGCTGCCGGCGCCGCAGCCGTTCACCTGCCGCACCGTCCAGAACGGCCCGGCGCGCACTTCCACCGCCGCGCCCAGGCCGCTGGTGTTGGACCAGGTGCCTCCCTCTCCGCGCACCGGCTTCACCGGGCCGTTCAGGTCGAGGGCGATCCAGGCGGCGGGCTTCTCCCCGGTTTCCAGAGTCCATGGCTGCGCCGGCAGTGAGGTGAGCCAACGCGGCCGGCCATCGGCGGCGGGGAGGGCGGGGGTCCACGATCCGTAAAGCCCGCCGATCTCCATCTTCTCAGCCGCGGCCTTGAACCGGCCTGGAGCCTGGCTCACCAGTGCGCTCGACGCTGCGTCGCCGGCAAGCTCGAGCACGACCGCGCCGGTCTTCGGATCGTGGCCGAGCCGCATCGACGCGGCCCCGCCCGCCAATGGCGCTCCCGTCTCGGCCGGCCCCAGGCGGCGGTAGCGCCAGGCCCGATCGTTGAGGAGGAGATGCGCCCCGCCCGTTTGACCGTCGAGGAGCACCAGGTCCTGGTCGATGTCTCCATCGAGGTCGCCGAAGAGGAGCTCGGCCGGCGGAAAATCCCAGGCGTCGATCCTGGCCTGGGGGGCGATGTCGGTGAAGGAGCCATCGCGGTTGTTGTTGAGGAGCGTGAGGGCGCCTCTCAGGCCACCGGGAGTTTCCACCTGGCACGCCACGGCGAGGTCCAGATCCCAGTCGCTATCGGCGTCGAGGGCCACGAGGCCCGCCGGAAAGCCCGGCAGCTCCGCCGGGACCTTCCAGCCGGCGGGCGAAAACCCGCCCTTCCCGTCATTTGTCAGCAGGGACAGCTTCTTATCGGCGGCCAGCGCGAGGTCCAGGTCCCGATCGCCATCGAGATCGGCAAGCTGGCATAGCACGGCGGCGCCGAGGACTTCACCGCCCTCGGCGAGGCTCAGGCCGGCGGTCCCCTTCCAGATCTTCAGAGCCGCGCCTTGACAGAAAACCACATCCAGGGCCCCGTCCCCATCGAGGTCCCCCACGGCCGCGCCGGGCCGGGCCGGCTTCTGGTCGGGGCGCCGTGCCGCTGGCGCCGCAATGTTCAGCTTCTCAATGGATTTCCCCGCGGGAACCGCCAAGCCACTAGCTTTCGCAGCGAAGAAAGGAACGGACCTGATCGCCGAGAGATACTTGCCGCTCTCGCCGTACTTCTGGCCGGCGATCACCTCCTCGTTCCCCTCGCGCAGCTTCTTGAAGGCGGCGAGGGCCTCGGCGTGCTTCTCCGGCTTGCCGGCCTGGCGGTAAAGCGTGCTCAGGCGGTAGAGCGCCGACCCGAAGGCCGGCTGCAGGCGGACCGCCTGCTCGAGGACCTGAATGGCCTCATCCATCGCCTTGGCGTCCTCCTTCCCCTTGCCTGCATCGAGCACGGCGACGGCGTACCAGTTGAGGACAAAGGGATCGCCGGGATCCTGCTCGCGCACCTGGCGGAAGGCCTTGACGGCCTCCTCGAAGCGGGCGGTGTGGTGGTAAAGGACGCCCATCCCGAAGCGGGCGTGGAGCAGGTCGGGCTGGAGCTCAAGCGCCCTGGCGAACTCCGCCTCGGCGATCTTCATGTGCTTCTCATCCTGGAGGTTGAGGGCCGCCAGGCCCTTGTTGAAGCGCAACTCGGCCAGGTTCGGCGCCGCCGCGGCCGCCCGGTCAAAGAGCTCCAGCGCGTCCAGGTACTGGTATTTTTCCAGGGCCCCGACGCCGGCATGGAAAACCGCCAGCGCCCTGGCGGTCGACGGGACCGGCTCTCTCGATGGCCCGAAGAAGGCGAGGTATCCGGCCAAAACGACCAGAGCGGCGATAACGACCCAGACCAGGGGATTCCTTTTCGGGACAGCTTCTTGATGCATAAGCGCCTCGATGCTCTCCAGGGCAATGGGAGTGAGCCCATGGGGTTTTTTTGTGTTTTTCAGTTTAAAGGTTAAGATTATATCATGCCTATGATCTGCGGAACTTCACAATAGGAATTGTTCCATGGACTTTGATCCCGATGCCATCCCTAATTTCATCAAGTCGACCCCCATCCCCGAGGTGCTCTTCTCGGTTTACGAGTCGGGACCGTTCAAGACCTGCACCGTCTGCGGCGAGGTGCTCACGGATGGCAGGCTCTACGAGATCCAGAAGGTCTTCCGCGGCAAGGAGGCGGTGTTCGAAATGGCCGTATGCCACAAGTGCGGCGAGAACGTCTCGAAGGAGTTCTCCGAGCAGTCCATGGAAAACATCAAGAACTTCCTGTTAGCCAACTTCAAGCCGACCCTGGAGCCGCTGCACTGCCATTTCTGCGGCTTCCCCCGCGGCTTGATCTCCAGCTTCACCATCGTCGGCGCCTGCAAGGAGAACTCGCTGATCCTCCCCAGCGTCATCATGTGCGAGAAGTGCGGCGAGCGGCTGCAGGAGAAGCTGTCGCGCAAAACCCGCGAGGTTCAGGGCGACTTCATCCACGACAATTTTCCCGGCGTCCCGGCCGACCTGGACCTGAGCCCGAACTTGAGCGGCCTGTTTACCTAAAGCAGCCACGGCCGAAACCAAATGTCAAAGCCGAATAAGAAAAAGATGAAGAGGATTGAACCGCCAAGACGCCAAGGACGCAAAGTTAAGACGCAAAGCGAATTGGAGAGCGGTCCTGGGACGCCAAGACATCTCCGCAGCCTGCGAAGAAGTTTTGATGATAGAGCCTAAT
>JACQVS010000174.1 GCA_016209605.1 Planctomycetota bacterium | reverse complement strand
CTAAGGCGGGCTGCGCGCTTCGCGCTCCGCCCGCAACCCAATACTAACCGCAAAGACGCAAAGGACGCCAAGATAAGACGCAAAGCGGATTAGAGTTTGGTCCGCAGTCATATAAATTTCTCTGCAGCCTGCATAGAATATTTGATAAAAGCGCCTAATTTAATTACTCGCCAAAGGCGCTTCGTTTTTGATGGGCGGAACCGGCCCCTGCCAGCCGGGGAGGGGCGCTTCCGGCCTGGGGAGGTCCCAGGAGTTGCCGGCGGGAGGGGCGGCGGGTTCTGGCGAGCCGCCGCGGCTCAGGGAGTAGCGGCCGAGCGCGGGCTGAAAGCGCATCGACTCATGGTTGGCGGCGAGCCAGGCATGGATGGCCTTTTCGGCCTTTTCGAGGGCCTCGAGCAGGCGGATGCAGCCGTTGTCATCCCGAGGCCGCTCGAACTCCGGGATTTCGAGAGGGAAAGGCATGCCGGCGACCCAGGCCCGGCCGAGGAACTCGAGCTGGAAGAGCCGGAACCAGGCCTCGAGGCGCTCGGGCTCCCGGGCCAACCACGGTCTCACCAGGTCCTTGAAGTCCAGGTTGGCGGGGATGCCGTGCGAGCTGAAGGATATGGATTTCATCGGCAAGGCGGTCGGAAAAATCGGGAAAGTTCGACCCGGGCCCTCGTTCACGTAATCCCACTTCTTGAGACGGGCGGGAGCGAGCCAGCGGATGAAATGGCACCAGAGGGCGAGGAGCTTCTCGCGGCCCTGGAGTTTCTCCACGAAGCCGCGCAGGAGGAGGAGCCGGGACGGCAAGTCCCGGGGCGTGAATTGGTCCTGGAGGTACCCGTCGGGATGATCGCTGGTGATCCGGAGGAAGAACCAGAAGGTGAATTTCGGGTGCCGCGGCCCCAGGGAGTCGAGGAGCAGCGCCCGAACGCGGGGGGCCCGGGCATCGCGGCCGATGGCCTCGATCCACGGCTCCGCCTCGCCGGGGCTGCCGGCGCGGTCGAGACGCCAGCTGTGGTACTGGGCAGCAGCCACCTCCCAGTCGCCCCCCCAGAGCAGGATGGCGAAGATGGCGACGGCGATCGAGGTCCAGAAAATAATGGTTTTGGTGTGCCGCCGCGGCTGGGATTCAGAGTCGCCGAGGCTGGGCGCTTGGATTTCCTCCATTTCCTCAATGTTACCGAAAGGACTCGGTGATTCCAAAAGGCAAGTCGCTGGACCCCGTTTCCTTCTTGAGTGTCCCGCCGTGCCCGACTAAAATGGCGCCATGACAGCCGGAAAAGGCAAAGCGGCGGCCTGGGCGTGCGGGGCGGCAGGGCTTCTGATCGCGCTGGTCGCCATGGTGGCCTTTTTCCCATACCCCAGCGTTCAAGTCGCCATCCTTTCGGAAAAGAAAATATATCGTCCGGGTGAGACCATCAAGGGGAAATATATTATCCGGAACCTCCGCTTCGAGCCGCTTATCCTTTCTCAATGGGAATTGCCGAAAATAGAACCTGTGGATGCTGGAAACCGGATCCCTCCAAACTTCCCGGCGAGAACTTTCATTTGCGGATTCCTCAGGGCGAATTCTCCTCCCATCCATATCGATGCTTTCGAGAGCTTCGAGGGCTCCTTCCAGATCGATACCGATCCTCTGGCCGATCTCGGCGGGTTTGACCTGATCGAAGGCGTTTACCGGCTCACCTGCCTCCATTTCCTGGAAAAGCGATCTGGGCGCATCCACATTACAAATGCTCCCATCCAGGTGCGCTCCGCCAGTCGCCAGAAGCTGGAGGATCGGATCATTCACTTCGCGGCCGGCGGAAGCCGTCTGGTGGCGCTGAGGCAAGACGGCCGGATCGAGTCCTTTGACGTCTCCTCTGGAGAACAACGCGGCTCGATTCAAATCCCGGCTTTTAACCTCAGGTATTTTAAGCGCGGAGGCTATCTGTCAATTTCCCCGGAAGCCAGGCTGGGCGCGGTCCTTAAAGGAAATTCAGGCTCTGGTTCGATCCAGAGGCACCAAGTCGAGATGATCGAGCTGGAAGGCTCTAACGCTCAACCCAAGATTTTCAAGATCCCGCCGAAGACGCTTGAGGAAATCGGCGACTGCCGGTTGCAAGGCTTCGATGCCTCCGCTAAAAAAATCATCCTGGATCGGATCGTCGAGGTTCTCCAAATCGACTGCTCCAGCAGCGAGATCTCCACCAAAAATACGCCCCCTAACTCAATCCTTTCGACCGATGGAAGGTACCTCATTCACTGGGAAAATGAGAGCGGAGAAGAAATCCCTCTGGTTTCACCCATGAAGGGGGGCGCGCCGCTGAGGGTACAAACTCCCGGCCCACCGAGTTCTTGCTCCCACCACCTCGGACGTCGGGGGATTTATCTCGGTTGCGAGAAGTCCGGCAAGGCCATCTTCCAGAGCTACGATGGCGCCGTCCGTAAAGCCTTCAAGACCAAAGGCTATCCCATCTGCGAGAGTCCGGATGGCCAGTGGATTGCCTTCAAAACCGACTCGGAATACGATTATTTCGAAAAGCGTGCTCCTGGCTCCCTGGAAGTCTGGGAGATCAAGAGTTCCAGGAAGCTTTTCGAAATCCAGGACGACCAGCACCGCGAGGCCGCCTTCGCCTCCACGCCTTGCTGGCTCATCTGCGCCGTGGTCAGGTTGGGCAACGCTTACCCGGCTTTCTGGTACGATGACCGATTCGAAGCCTACGATCCCGAGACCGGCCGGCTCGTGAAGACCTTGGCGCTCGAGCCCCGGTGATCGCGGGATTCCGGGATTACTGGATCACGGGTTCGCCGGCGCCTTTCCCTGCGGCGTCACTTTCACCACCTGGCTCTTGCCGTCGCGGACGATCTCCACCTCGATCTCCTCCCCCGCCCTGGCCTTCTCGAGGCCCACCATGTAGTCGCGGACGCTCCGGACCGGGGTCGAGCTGAAGCGGACGATGACATCGCCGGCCTTGAGCCCGGCCTGGGCCGCGGGCCCATCCTGGGTCACTTCCGCGATGCGCATCCCCGCCACGTCGGCGCCGTAGTCGGGAAGGAGGCGCAGCACCACCTTGAAGGTCGCCGCCGGCGCCAGCTTCACCCCCGGCTTGTAAGGGAGCGGCTGGGGGCCGTTGGCGGCTGCGGCGATCACCTCGCCGACGTAGCGCAGCACTTCCCCCATGCCCTCGACGTTGATCAAGCGCTCGGAAGCGCCGTTGTCGAGGCGCCGGTAGAGGTCATCGTCGGGAGTATGGTACTGCGAGTGGTTGCCGGTGAAGAAGAAGACCACCGGAATCCCCATTTGATAAAAGTTGGTGTGGTCGCTGGTGCCGAAGAGGTCCTCGGCGCGGTCGCCCACCACTTTGAGCTGGCAGCCGGAGTCCTTGCGGACCTTTTCCAGGAGGTCCGGCCAGGCCTCGGAGGTGGCGAGGCCGGAGGCCAGCAGGCGGTTCTCGCGCAGGCGGCCGATCATGTCGAGGTTGACCATGGCGACCGCCTTGAGGGGCGTCTCTTTCCCGCTCGTTCCCGCCGGCAGGCGGAGCAGCGGATGCTCCTTGAAGTGCCTGGAGCCGAGGAGGCCGCGCTCCTCCGCCCCCAGGGTGATGAAGAGGACGCTGCGCTTGAGCTCGGCCGCGCGCGGCTTCAAACAGCGCGCCAGCTCGAGGAGGCCGGCGACGCCGGAGGCGTTGTCATCGGCGCCGTTGTGGATCTCTCCCAGGCGCCGGCGGGCCATCGAGGCGGTGGTGCCGCGCCCGAGATGGTCGTGGTGGGCGCCGACGATGACCACCTCATCCCTGGCCTCGGGATGGCGCGCCTTGAGCCAGCCGAGGAGGTTTCGGGTGGCGCGCTTCTCGAAGCGCACCCGCGCCGCCAGGCTCACCTTCGGCTCGAGGGGCTTGGAAACGCGGCGGTGCTCGTTGAGCGCCGCGATCGCCGCCGCGGCGTCGATCTCCAGCGTTTTCCCCGCCTCGCTTTCCTTCACCGCGATTACCGGAATGCCGACGTCCTGGGTGAGGTCATCGCCGTGGAACTCCGGCAGCTTCTCTTCCCCCGGCTTCCCGGTGACCAGGATGAGGAGGGCCTTGCCGCCCTTCTCCACCGCCTTGAGCGCCTTGGCGCGGCTGTCGACGTGGCTCGAGAACCGCCCGTGCGGGTTGTCTCCGTCGGGCGACCCTCGCAGCGCCACGACCAGCTTGCCGCCGGCCTCCAGGCCGGTGTAGTCGTCGTGGCCGAGGTCCTTCGCCTCGATGCCGTAGCCGGCGAACACCGCCGGCCAGGATCCCTCGGCGGCCGCCGAGAAGGCCAGCGGCCGGAACGACTCCGCCGGCAGCTCGCGATCGCCGATCGCGAGGCGGCTTCCCTCCCCCAGCCGGGCGCCGGCGTTGAACTCGAAGGCCTGCTCCTCCACGGCGTCGAGGCCGGCGGCGGCGAGCGCCTCGCGGATGTAGCGCTCCGCCTCCTCGCAGCCCTTGGTGCCGGCGTCGCGGCCCTCGAGGGCATCGCTCGCCAGGTAAGCGATGTGCCGCTCGAGAACGGCGGCGGCGAAGGGGGGCGGATCGGCGGCGTCGAGAAGACCAGAAACGACGGTGGACGAGAGGATCCAGAAAAGAAACGAAGCTGAAATTGTTTTTATGGAAACGCCAGAGCTCAATTTTTTCTCCCTTTGGTCAACGCTCCGTGACGGGCAAGAACCGGTAGGGGATTTGCAGGACGATCAAGGCCATGGCCGTCGACTGGATGGTTCCGCCCATGTCGCCGCTCCAGCTCCCCTCGGGCTTCTGCTTGCGGATCAGCTTTTCCTTGATGTACCGGAAGTACTCGCTCCAGTAGTGCCGGCCGGCCTGGAACATCGCCTGGGCGCAGTAGTAGTCGGCGTAGAAGGGGAAGTCGTTGTAGTTGCGATAGTGTCTTCTCAAGTACTCGAAGCCCTTGGCGATGCCCAGCGAGTCGTACTCGCCGAGCGACAGGAGGACGCACACCCCCGCGGCCGAGCGGGGGAACTCGCTTCGCTGCATGTTCATCGGGAACTCGCCCAGCCGGTAGGCGAAGCCGCCGTCGCTGTTCTGCGCCTTCTGCACGAAGGCCTTGGCGCTGGCGACCACGCGCGGATCGACCCACACCCCCAGGTTGCGGGCGGCGCGCAGCGCCATGGTCTGGCAGACGGTGATGGAGGTGTCGCTGGCGCCGCGCCTGGAAAAGAGCGTCGCCCGCGGGACCGGGTTGTAGTCCCAGCCGCCGTCGGCGCACTGCGAGGACTCGATCAGACGCACGGCCCGCTTCAAGGCGAAGCGAACCTTCTTGTCCTTCTGCCCCGTCATGCCGTAAAGCTGGGCCAGGAAGAGGGTGGCGAAGCCGTGGCCGTACATGCGGCTGGCGTTGTCGCTGTCTTCAAAGTATCCATCTTCTTTCTGTTTGGCGAGCAGATGGTCGAGGACCCTCTGCAGCGCTTCGGCGTACGGCCCCGACTGCGTCGAGTGCCCTCCCGCCAGGAAGGCCAGGCCCGCCAGGGCGTTGTTGGCGACCGGGAAATCATCGGTGTCAAAGGAGCCGCTCGGCTTTTGATTGCGGATGAGGAAGTCGAAGCCGCGCTCGATGGCGAGCTGGAGGTCGCTGGTGATCTCGGGGCGCAGCACCCGCCGCGGCGGCTGGTCCGGCCTGCCCGCGGGCCAGCCGTCCTGATCATCGGCAAGCAGGGAGACGGCGCAGGCCAGGTGGCAGAGGGCGAGCCCTCCCCAGCCCCGGGTCCAACCGGGCGCGCGACAACGGCGTTGGAAAGAGTGACTTCTTCGCATGTTGATCTGCAGAACGAGCTAACTCGTCATCGATCATTTTAACCCTCCGGCCCGGCGGCGGCGAAGATTTTCATCAGGGCGCGCCGCCCCCGCGCTGGCAGCCCCGCTTCCCCCTCTGCAGCGGGTGGAGCTCGCAGCCGCACTCCGGCGCCGGCAGGCCCAGGAGGGCAAGGGCGCGGCGCACCGGCAGGCCGACAATGTTGTAGTAGCAGCCGGTGAAGCCGGCGACCAGGGAGGCGCCGCCGCTTTGAATGCCGTAAGCGCCGGCCTTGCCGAAGGGATCGCCGCTCTCGAGGTATCCGGCGATTTCCGCCTCGCTCAGGCGCTTGAAGACCACTTGCGACGTCTCCAGCTCGACGCGCTCGACCTTGCCGGGGGAGATGACGGCGCACGCGGTGATCACTTGATGGGTCCGGCCGGAGAGACGGTGCAGCATGCAGCGGGCGTCGGCGGCATCGGCCGGCTTGCCGAGGACCTCGCCGTCGAGCGCCACCACCGTGTCGGCCGCCAGAATCCAGAGCCGCCGCAGGTCGAACTTCTCCTCCACCGCCCGGTCCCAGGACCAGCGCGCCTTTTCGAGGGCGAGGGCTCCGGCGACCTCGGAGGCGCCGCCGCGCGGCCGGTTTTCATCCACCCCCATCGCCGGCAGGAGGCGGAACGGCACCCTGAACTGCTCGAGCAGCTCCTGCCGCCGCGGCGAGGCGGAGGCCAGGATCACCAGGCGATCGCTCTTTTCTTTATCGGATGCCATGACCGATGACCGCAGAAGACCGTTTTGAAATCCAGGGTTTTGGTTATAATCGGTCCGTTTATATGGGATGCGGAATTGTAAAGACTCCCGCGATGTTGGGAAAGCTTTTTCCCCTGACCGTTCTCCTCGCCGGCTGCGGCCTCTTCGAGCCCGCGCCGGACTCGGCGTCGCGCCCCGACGCCATCTCCCCCAAGCTGGAAATCCGGCTTCAGGAAATCAACCGGCTAGCCAGCATCGGCAAGATCCGCGAGGCCATCGAAGCGGCCGAGCTGGCCATGGTCGACCACCACAGCTCCACGGTCCTGCAGGACCGCGTGGCCGAGCTGCGCTCCATGCGCCAGGTGATGTTCAAGGCCGACTGGAAGGAGGCGGAGCTGGAACTGTTGAAGGGCCATCCGCGCACCGCCATGACCATCCTCAAGCAAATCGAGGACTACGGCGACCGGGACATGGTTCGCCAGGCCAACGGCAAGTCCGAGGAAGTCTCGCGCGCTTACCCGGCGATCTTTTCCGAGGGGCAGGAGCGCTGAACTTAATTTTCCTTGAAGATGGGATCGCTGACCTCCGGGTTGAAGACCAGCTCCTCGACGGTCAGCGTGAAGGGGCTGAGCCCGTCGTCGAAGCGCAGGCGGTGCGGCACCAGGCGGCCGGCCACGGGGCGGTAGTCTTCAAAGGTGATGGACTTGTCGTTGGGGACGATCCCCATGTTGCGGCGCATCTTTTCCGAGGGGAAGAGCTGCGGCGTCACCAGGCGCGTGGGCAGCGCCTGCTCTCCTTCGACCTGGAGAAAGAGGGTCCCATGGAAGCCGTCAAGATGGCGGAACTCGAGCGCTCGCTCGGACGCCGGGGCGGGCTCCTTCCACCCTGGATTTCTGGCCGCCTGAAAGCGCAGCCCCGGATTCCCCAGAGCCGCCGGGTCGAGGAGGAGCTGGTAAGGCGAGAACTGCGCCAGCTCCGCCTGCAGGGCGGAGTTGGGCAGGGCGGTGGTGATATTGCGGTCGTCGGTCAGCCGCGCCTCCTGGCCATCGCCAACGACTAGCTCCCGCGGCGGCGTGCTTTCCGGCTTCTCCGGAGGCAGGGTCTTTTCAAGGCGAACCGCGCCGCGGGCCGACTCGATCACCTCCACCGCGCGCTTGAGGTCCGAGCCGGCGAGGCCGCTTTCCTGGGCCCAGCGGACCTTGATCCGCTCCACCGGCGCCCCCGGAAGGAGGACCAGCGAGCGGAGCATGCTCTTGAGGAGCGGGGCGGCGGCTGAATCGCCGGCCGCGCGCAAGGACAGGCGGGCGCGGCCGGCGGCCCACTGCTTCCTGGCCTCGGGGTTGCCCGGATCCAGAGACTCCCGCGGAGAGGCCTTGGCGCGGGCCAGCTCCTCCTCGAAGGCGCGCGGATTCCAGCGGGCAAGGACCGCCCGCGGCTGGTCCTCGAGGCCACTGGAGAGCAGCATCCGTTCGCCGCGGATCGAGTGCGGCACCAGGGCCGCCTGGGCGCTGAGGGGAAAGCCTTCGGGGAGACGGAAGAGCACCGCCGGCTCCTTGAGCGAGCGCTGCAGGAAAAACGCCGGATAGGCGTCCCAGCCGAAGCCGCCGGGATGGGCGAGCTGGAAGCGGCAGACCTCCACATCGCCCGCCGACCAGCCGGCGCTGCAGGCTTCGCGGCGCAACGCCTCGTGGACGCCGCTCGAGCGGTCGTAGCGGAAGAGGGGGGGCGAGCCGTCCTTGAAATCGTCGCGGGTGTAGTAAATTGCCTTCCCGTCCCAGGAATAGCGCGCCACCGCCCGGCCGCCGATTTGAAATCCCAGGTCCTCGCCGCTCCCGCCGCCGGACGCTGGGATCTCGAGCATGTTCATGGAGAAGCTGCCGTTCTGCAGCTCGGCGGCCTTGAGGCTCGCGACCGCGCCCACGAGCAGGATCTGGCTGCCGGGATGGAGGTCGAGGAATATGGCCGAGGCATCCACCGGAGCCGAGGGGGCCGGCGCCAGCTTCTCCTGGGACTTGCCGTCGACCGCCACTCGGACGGCAGCCAGGTGAACGATGGCCCCCTCCGGCGGCGGGCCGGCGGCGGGAGGGCGGAGCGGCCGCCAGTCGAGGCGGGCGGTGAAAAATACCGACTTCCCCTCGAGATCGAAGCGCGGCGCCCGGGTCGCGAGGGGCGCGACGGTCCCCACCATCCGTGGCTCCACATCCTTCGCGCCCGCGGGCTGGAGCATGAGGCGCGGCCACGGCGCTCCCTGGTAGTAGAGGAACGACTGGCCGTCGGGGGCCAGCTCGAGGATCCGCTCGCGGGCGGTGGCGTCGATGCCGTTCAACGCCCCCTGCCAGATGATCTCGCCGGGAGCGAGCGCAGGAACGGCGGCGCCGGGGCGGGGGTCCCCCACCAGGAATAGGAATAGCGCCAATGCGATAAAATTTTCCACGGCGGACATGTCTCTTGCTTTTTAACTGTCCGGCGGGGAAGGCGCAAGAGATGTTCTGGAGGTTTTTAAATTTGCACATGGTCAGCCGCGAACGGTCAAAAATATGCAAAAGTAAAGTTCCTAAAAAGATGGCTCCCCTCAATTCCATTCCAAAATCTGACGATACCAACTGAGCTGGGGAAACTTTGGTTGGAGTTTTCTTCAACCTGATCCTACCGTCAATTAGAGCTCTGGCTGCGACGGGTGGATTATCACTTGGTTTAGTGCCCCATTTATGAAATGGGACACTTAGGTCGAATCTGTGGGTGAAAAATGAACCTCAACGGCCGTGGAAGAATTCTCTCATGGATTTATTTGCTCCTAGGCATTTGGGCAGGACCGCTGGCTAGCGGCCAAGAAAATTCCGTTGGCCCGCACCCCCAAGACCCGCAGAGTGAGGTCGAGGAACTGAAAAAGCGAGTTGAGAAGCTAGAAAAAAAAATACCGTCGGATCATGAAGGGGAAGTGGATCTTTTAGAGCGTGAGGTTCCTTACCACCCGACCGCCCGCGCTTCCCAACCTCTGAGCCGGCCTTGGTTTGAAAACTTGCAGTTCTCCGGTTTTGAGGCGTTTGATTTTCTGGCAACGGGAAAGGATGGCACTCGGCAAAAAGGCGGCTTCCTCGTCAAGCAAGGCTCCCTTTTCTTGAACGCCGATGTGTGGACTGATACCTCCCTTTACGCCGAACTTCAAATCCCGCCTTTTGGCGAAGACGACGAGATTTCCATCCAGACCGGAGAGCTTTATGGACACTTTCGCAATCTCTTGAAATCCCTCGGAGATGATCTCTTAAGCATTAAGGCCGGCAGGATGTACATCCCCTTTGGGGAGGAGATTCATGCGATCAATGCTTCCAGCAACCCGCTCATCTTGAACTCCGCCGCTTTTCCCTATGGTTTTGATGAAGGGCTTCAACTTTACGGGGCCATCTCTTGTTTCGGCTGGAACGTGGCAGTCATGAATGGAAACGAAACGCGCAGTTTCGATGACAATTGGGACAAGGCGGTCACGGCAAAAATTTATGGAAACCCCTTTTCTTGGCTCTATTTTAGCGGCAGCTTCATGCGCAATGGCAAAACTCGAGAGAGCGCTTTCGAGTTCGGCGAGAGCCCTTTTGTGCCCGTCGGCGCCACGGATTTTTCAAGTGTGGGCGCAAGCCCGAGCAACACGGTGGATGCTTATCTCTATGAGCTGGATGGTAAATGGATCATTGCAGAAAGAGGTTATCTGTCGCTATCCTTCGGCCAGGCATTCGCCGTTGATCGGCATGCGGAGTTTAATCGAGAGATTTTCTGGTTCGCGGTAGAAGGCCTGTACAATATCACCTCCAAAATTTACGCTGCCGTTCGTTACAGCGAAATTGGCACGTACAAATCCACGAAAGGCTATCATTTCGACGGTCCCATCACCGCAGGCGGAAACGAGGCTTTCGGATTCGACGCCAACCGCTTCCAGAGACTCTCCATCGGCGCCGGGTGGAGACCCAATCCCCACGTGGTTTTGAAGTGCGAATTTGGCGGGGACCGCTTTCACGTCATTGTTGGATCACCGTTTCATCCGGCCAATGATCAAAGAAATTTTGCAGGTGTGGAATTGGTTTTGATTTTTTAGGGATAACAATGACCGCCTCTTCGTTCCTCAAAGGTTTGGCGCTTGGTTTAGCGTGTTTGATCAAAAATTTCGAAACGACCTCAGGGGAAAACGCAGATACCCATCAAGATTTCCATGGGAAATCGCTGATGAAAGACCTCTCCATAGCCTTCGATGGCATGGAAAAGGGCATTGCCGCCAGCGATCCTCAGCGATTTTCCCGCCACGCCAAAGCTATGGAGGAGACCGCCAAGGCCATCTTGAGCCTCAAGCCAACACAAAATCAGGATCTGCAAGCAGCTTTTAACGACTGCCGCGCCAAAGTCTTGGCTCTTTCCTCCGAAATCGCCGCTCTCTCGGAAAAGCAACATCTCGGGGAGGCGGAACAAGCTTTGGAGGAAATTCGGCGAACCTGCGTCACTTGCCATCTCAAATTTCGCGAGGGCAATAAAAATTCCGGCCTTTACCCGGCTCGAGGCAACACCATCTTCGGACAAGTAAAAGTTCTTAGCGCCGATGGCAAAGAAGTGATGGATTGCTCGAATGTTGTGGTATTTTTGGACAAGGTAAAAAGCGATTCCGCGTTTCCTCTTCCAAGGAAAAATCCCGTCATTTCCCAAAAGAAGCACTGCTTTTTTCCAAGAGTTCTTCCTATCCTCAAAGGCACCACCGTCGATTTTCCAAATGATGATGCCATTTTTCACAATGTTTTCTCTTTGTCTGCAGCCAGGCCCTTCGACCTTGACATCTATGAACCTGGGCGGATCAAGTTTGTCCATTTTCCAAATGCCGGAGTAGTGAAAGTGTACTGCAATATTCATCCAGACATGATCAGCAACATCATCGTCCTCAACAATCCCTATTTCGCTGTCACTGACAAAAAAGGCTTTTATGTCATCGCCGGCGTCCCAGATGGTGATTATCCCCTCCGGATTTGGCATGAGCGGGGCGGAGAGGCCCGCAAAGAGGTGTCGGTTTACGGTTCGGCGCTTCATGTAATTCCAGTGGAAATCGCCGAAAAATCGATCAGTATCAAACATCGCAACAAGTTCGGCAAGCCTTACCCGGAAAAGTATTGATGTTTAAGTTCAACAACTTGAGATCCAAGTTCTTCCTTGGCATGGGAGCTGTGATTCTCAGCTTCATTTTTCTTTCGCTGCTCTTCATCGCCCAGCTCATCAAAAAGTTCGCTCGAGAAGAAATTTCCAGAAACCTCCATGACGGGGTGCGAGCCTATGGGGAATTCAGCGCCCTTAGCAATAAGCTCCTCATCGATAAAGCGAGGTCTGTGGCCGAGACGCCTTATCTCAAGGCCACCATGAATATTCCTCAGGTCGACCATGAAACCGCCCTTTATGCGGCCAAAAAAGTGGAGCAAGTGTCCAAAACCCCATTGGTCCTTTTGGCAGACCATGAAGGGAAACTGCTCGCGGATGTAACCAATCCTTCGGTATCGGGTCAAGATCTCCAAGAGTATCCAGGGATTCACCAAGCCCTCCAAAGCGAAGAGTTTGTGGGTGTTTGGCAGTATCTTGACCATTTTTACCTTGTGGCGGTGACACCGATAACTTCAGGGGAACAAGTGGTGGGTATATTGGTTCTTGGGAATGTCCTCAACTCAACCTTTGCCGACAACCTCCGCGGCATCACCGGAAGAGATGTCATAATTCTCCACGCCAGCCAAGTTATCGCGGAGTCATGGTTAGAAAAGCCCTCATTTCCGATGACTTCCGAAGAGCTCGCTTCCCTTGGAACCTTGATAAAAAGGATGGACCGAAAGTCCGCGCCCAAAAACTTCTCCATCCATCTGGCCGGCAGCCATCGGCTTGCCATAGCCGTACCGCTGAGAGAGTCCGACTCCGAATACTCCGTTATCTTATCACGAGCCTTTGACAATATCCTGGCGCTCTACCGCAGCGCTTGGGGCTGGATAGTGATGGCCGGAATTTTTACCGCGGGAATCGCCCTTTTCGTCAGCCGAGGGATCGCCGCCAGGCTCTGCCGGCCCATCCGCGAGCTGATGGAAGCCTCTCACGCCATGGCCCAAGGGAACCTCAGCACCTGCGTCGAGGTGATCAGCCAAGATGAGATTGGCAAGCTCTCCCAGGCCTTCAACACCATGGCGAGGCGAATTGAGAAGCTGATTGAGAATGTTTGCACCAACGCTGAAAAAGCTGAAGCTGCCAATAAGGCAAAGAGCGAATTCCTGGCGAACATGAGCCATGAACTTCGCACCCCCATGAATGGGATCATTGGCATGACAGGATTTTTGCTCGATTCCGAGCTTTCACCCGAGCAAAGAAATTTCAGTGAAACGATCCGACTATGCGCCGATTCTCTTTTGACGATCATCAACGACATCCTGGACTTCTCAAAAACTGAATCCCAAAATCTTGGACTCGAGGTCGTCAATTTCGATTTGACGGAGGTTTTGTTTGAAGTCCTCGATCTCCTCGCCGTCCAAGCCGCGGAAAAAGGGTTGGAGCTCATCGCCTATTTTCAACCGGATATGGAGACTGCTGTTCGAGGCGATCCAGGGCGGCTTCGCCAAGTTCTTATGAACTTGATTGGCAATGCCATCAAATTTACGGAGAAAGGTGAAGTGGTGATTCGGGTGCAGGTCGAAGAAAAAGTTGACCAGTCCTCTTTGTTCCGCTTTGACATAACCGATACTGGAATCGGAATTCCCAATCAAGCGTACGACCGCCTGTTTAAAAGCTTCTCCCAGGTCGATGGTTCGATGTCCCGAAAGTACGGAGGAAGCGGTTTAGGACTCGCCATTTCCAAGAAATTGGTGGAATTGATGGGAGGAAAAATCGGTTTTGAAAGCACCGTCGGACAAGGCAGCACTTTTTGGTTTGACCTTCCCTTGGAAATGCAATTGACCAGGAGCGAAAAAAATTCTTCAGGGGCCGGCTTTGCCGGTCTCTCGGCCTTTCGGACGAAACCTCCCGGTTGACAGGGAGGCTACCTTCCATTTAACTTCTCCCCGTGGCGCCTGATCGCTTTCGACTCTGCCTGCTCGCCTCGATCGCCGCCCTCGGCCTCTCCGGCTGCTCGAGCGCTCCGCTGCCGGCTCCGGCCGGGTGGGAGGAGGAGCCGGCGCGGTCGCTCCGCACCTGGTCGTGCTCCGGAGAACTGAAGGCCGGGGCGGCGCGCGTCCTGGCCAATCCCCCCTACGCCCTGCCCATGGCCGGCTACTTCGGCGCCTCCTGGCTCAACTGCCGCTCGAGCCGCGATCCAATCCACGTCCGGGCGCTGGTCCTCGAGTGCGGCGGCAGCCGCGTCGCGGTGGTCTCTGCGGAAACGGTGCTCATCCCTCCCGGCCTGCGCGCCGAGGTCGAGGAGACCCCCGCCTTCCGGCGCTCGGGCCTCCGCTTCTGGATCCTCGGCGCCACCCACGCCCACACCGCCCCCGGCGGGCACATCGAGGCGTGGCCGGCGGAGCTTCTGGGGACCGGCTGGTTTGACCCCCTTTACCGCCGCTTCCTGGTCGAGCGCATCGCCGAAGCGCTCGAGTCGGCGAGCCGCGGCCTCCAGCCGGCGCGGCTGGAATTTTCCAGGGCTCAAGTCGGCGGCGTGAGCTTCAACCGCAAGATCGCCTCGGTGGAGGCCGATCCGGAGCTGGCGGTGCTCTCGGTCTTTCCACTGGCGGGTCCTGCGCCGGCGGGGAGCAGGCCCGCGGCGGAACTTCAGTCTCCCGCCGCCCCGCTGGCCCGCCTGCTCCGGTTTGCCGCGCATCCCACCTTGATCCCCTTTTACCGGCGGCAGATCTCCGGCGACTACCCCGGCGCGCTCATGCGCCTTCTCGAGCGCGATGGCTCGGTCGATCTGTTCATTCAAGGGCCTTCGGGCGACCTCGCCGCCGGCCGCCCGGACGACTTTCCGCCGCTCGCCTGGAAGCGTCGGCTCGAAGAAGTGGCCGTCCGGCTCCATGATGCGGCGCGGCAGGCGGAGAGAAACTCCACCCGGCTCGAACCCGCCCCCGCCGGCGGCCAGACCCTTTACCGGCTGAGCAGCGCTCAGGCGGAAATGCCGCTGCCGCCGCGCCAGCCCTGGCGCATTCCGTTTTTTGGACGGGCCATCGCCTCCCACTACCCGGAGAAGGTGGCCATCCGCGGCCTGAGGATCCGCGGCCCCGGCGCCGACCTCTTCATCGCCTCCTTCCCCGGCGAGCTGGGCACGGATCTGGGGAAGCAGCTCCGGGCCGCCATCGCCGGCGCCGTCGAGAACGCCGGCGCTCTCGACGGGGTGTGGATCTGGACCCTCGCCGATGACTACCTGGGCTACGCCTTCAGCCGGGAGGCCTACCGGGCGGGGGGGAAGAGCGGCCACCTCGCCGCCTACGGCGAAGGGCTGGGGGACCACGTGCTGCGCGCCTGGACGAAGCTCGCCTCGAGCTGTGGTAAGATGTCCCCATGAGCTCGGGAAAAATTAGCTTTTTTCGCGTGCCGTGGAGTAAAATAACCCATTCCATCATTTGAATTTTTAACGGATTTTTTGAAAGCGCGGTTCAAAACTTCGTAGGGAGAATCGTTCGTGAGCGACTTGATTTGTCCCAACTGCGGGATGGAAATGCCGAGCGAAACGGTCGCTGGCGCTCATGGCCTCCGGTGCCCGGCCTGCGGCCAGAAAGTCTCCCTCAAAGATAAAGCCGGCGAAAAAGCCGAAAAGAAAGCCGGATCGGCCAAGGCGCCGCCTCCCAAGGCGCCCGCTGCGGCCTCGAAAGAAGTTCCCCTGGTCACGGAAAAGATCTTCCGCCCGACCGATGAGTTCCATGCCGCTTCCCGCCCGGAAGCGCCCGCTCCAGCCCCAGCCCCAGCTCCGGGATCTTCCGCCGTCAAGATCGCCGTCAAGCCTCCCGAGAACGGCGATGCGGTCCTCACCCAGCCGGTGGTTTCGCCGTCCAAGCTGCCCGTGGAGGGTCCCGGCCACACGGTGGAGGCCAAGGGCCTCGCTTCGTCCGAGGAGAAGCTGGGCACCCGGGCCAGCGCCGAGAGCGATGGGGTGTTCCAACCTCCCGTCGGCAGCCTCACCGATCTGGTGATCGGAAAGACCATCGGCGGCTGCCGGATCCTTTCCCTGCTGGGGCGGGGGGCGATGGGCGCGGTTTACAAGGCCACCCAGCTCAGCCTGGACCGCCTGGTGGCCTTGAAGACCATCCGCCAGGATTTCTGCACCGACGAGAACTTCCTCAGCCGCTTCCGCCAGGAGGCGCGGACGGTCGGTCGGTTCAGCACGCCGCACGTCGTGCAGATCCACGAGGTCGGCTATGACCAGGGGGTCCACTACCTCGTCATGGAGTACGTCTCCGGCGGGAACTTACGTTCCTTTGTGGAGAACCAGCCGGACAAGCGCCTGTCGGCCGAGGATGCCATCCGATTCATCCGCCAGGCGGCGGAAGGCCTCCTGGAAGCGGAAAAGCTGAAGATCATCCATCGCGACATCAAGCCGGAGAACCTCCTCCTCGACCACAACCAGCGCCTCAAGATCGCCGACTTCGGCATCGCCAAGGTCCTGAGCGCCAGCGTCCAGATGACCGCCACCGCGTCCATCCTCGGGACGCCGCTTTACATGAGCCCCGAGCAGGCGCAGGGGAGGGCTCTGGATCAGCGCAGCGATCTCTACTCTCTGGGCGCGACCTTCTTCCACCTGCTCACCGGCATCCCTCCCATCAAGGGGGACTCGGTCTACGACCTGCTGCAGAAGAAATCGGAAATCGACTTCTTGAGCCCCATGGAGATGCTGGCGGACCACTCCGTCCCGGAGGACCTCAGCAGCATGGTCGAGAAGATGACGGCGCTGCACGCCGAGGACCGCTACGTTTCCTTCCAGGAGCTGATCGAGGACCTCGATCGCATCTCCGAGGGGAAGTCGATCAAGGCCGCCCCTCCGCCCCGGGGGAAGGCCGTGGCCCGGCGCCCGGAAAAGAGAGCTTCCCGCAAGCTGGCCGCGACGCTGGCCGTCCTCCTCGTCCTGGGTGGAGGCGGATACGCGGCCTGGCGGTATTATACTACTATTGTCACCCAGGGCCCTCGCAACGATTCATCGCAGATTTCTTCGACCCACCCGGCGGGACAGCAGAAATCCGGGCAGAAACCGTCCGAGCAGCAGCCCTCGGGCTCCGGCGCCGTCGCCGCCTCGACGAGCACCTCGCCGTCGACCGAATCCACCGGCTCGACCACCAAGGAGCCCCCGCCCGCCGCGTCTACCACAACAAGCCCCCCGGTGGAGCCGCCCCTGACCGGGGATGACGTGAAAGTCCAGGTGATCGCCATCAAGAACAAGCTGCGCCAGGATCCGGGCTCGCAGGTGGGGAAGGATGCGGATGAGTTGCTCAAGAAAATCCTGCCGCATGGCGCCGACTTCAAGGAGTACAAGGAAGAGCTGGAGAAACTCCGCCGCGACAACGAACACGGCAACCGGGTGAAGGACCAGCTGCTCGCCACCGATGGCGAGATCGCCAAGCTGAAGGAGGAGGCTGCCGTCCCCTTCAAGAACTACCCGGCCTTGTGGACCAGCGTCCAGGAAATCCTCACCGCGCCGGACTCGGCCGGCCTGGAGCTCAAGAACTGGCTGCAGGATGAGACCCGCAGCCGCGCCAAGCGCCTGCAGGAACTGGCGGAAGCCGCCCTGGGGAAGCACCAGGAGCAGCTCCGCGCCAAAGAATCGCAGTTGCAGAACTGGGAAATCGATTTGACCGACTTCAAGCCCCTGGTCGAGTCCCTCGAAGAGGCCAAGACCACCCTGCGCAAGGTCTTTCCGGAGAGGTTCGACCGTTGGGATCAGCTCCTTCCTGCCAGTCAAGTGAGCGGCTTCAAGGAGGCCAGCGCCAAGCGGGAAAAGGCCGAGCAAAAGATCCAGTCCCTGAAAAAAGACCTCGGGGGGATCGAAACCGTCCTCGCGGGCTTGCAAAAAGCCACCTCCGGGCCTGAAAAAATCCACACCGAGGTGAAGAGCGGTCTCGAGAAGATCAAGAACGACCTTGCCGCCTTTGAAAAGGAAAACCCCCGGGCTCCCGTCGCCGCTCTCAAGAAGCAGCTGGAAGGCCTCGCCGGCCAGGAAATGGCCTGGGGAAACCACCTGGCCCTCTTTCAAACGGCCCTCCAGAGCTTCGCGGAGCGCCGCCTGGAAGCGACCGCGCAGACGATGGACGCCCTCCGCCAGGACCGCCTGGAGAATCCTCTCCTCGAGAAGCTGGCCGCCGGCCGCGAGGATATGGTCCGGGCCTTCAAGGCCCTTTTTGAGAACCTCAACCTGGATGAGGCCGGCATGCTCTTCGCCAGCGCCCAGGGCCAATTGGAAGGCCTGGGTGGGTGCGCCCGGTATCCGCAGGAGTGCCTGGCCAGGCTGAAGGAGCTCCGCGGCGTCACCGGCGAGCTGCGCGACATGGCGCCGGTGCCGGGAGGAAAGGTGCTAATTTCAGAGAAAGAAACTTCCAAGGACATCGAGGGCTTTTTCATCGACCGCTACGAGGTCTCCATCAAAAGTTACGGGGAGTTCGTGAAATATCTCGTGGGAAAGAAGCTGGAGGAGGTACGCAGCCTGTGGCCGCCGGAGGTGGATGAGGCTCTTTATCAAGACTACGCCTCCCTGCCCCCATCGGCGCAGGAGAATACCGACCCGACCTGGCCGGTCGAGGAGGTCAACTACTACCAGGCGCAAGCGTACTTGCTGTGGAAGAAGAAGGACCTCCCCACCCTCGAGGAATGGTGGCTGGCGGCCAAGGGATCCCTCAAGGGCGGCCGGCACCGGGACCTCCCCAGCCTCTCCGCCGACCTCCGCAAGTCGGCCGAGTTTCCCGTGGCGGTGAATCGGGGCGGCATCGTGCAGGGATTCAGCAGCCAGTACTCCGTCCATCACCTGGCCGGCAACGTCGCCGAGTGGCTGAAGGTGAAAGGAAAAGGGACGCGCCAGTCGCAGCTCGCCGGCGGCTGCTATCTCAACAACGATGAAGACCACTTCACGGGGAAAAACCGTGACACCATGGCCCTCAACGACACGCGCCAGGGGTACGGCTTCCGCGGCGTGGTACGGCCGAAGGAGTTCTTCAAGGGCTTGCTGCCGGACGAGAAGCCGTGAGGATAAGAGCTAGGAGCTAGTTCGTCCCGCCGCCGTAATTCTTGTTGCGCCGGAGGATGAAAAGCTGCGTGCGGGCGTCGTTGGGCTGAACATAGCGGAAGCTGTTATTGTCCTCCAGGTAAGGCGACTCCTCCTCCTGCTTCAAGCCGCGGATGACCTTCCCCTCGGCATCCTTCTCGACCGCTTTGACGCCGATCTTGATCTTCTCCCAGTCGCTGCCATCGCTCTTCATCTTGAAGGTCAAGATGACCGTCGCCGGGCTGAGGATGGCCTGGTTGTTCTTGTCGTAGAGGACCTCATCCTCCTGAAGAATAGCGCAAACGACCTTTTCCTCCTGGGTGTTGATGGCGTTGATGTAAAACTCCTTTTGCAGGGGGCCGCAGGAGACGGCCAGGAGCGTTATGGGCAGGATCAGCAGGATCAATAGCCAGGTGCGCATCAGTCCACCCCCAACTCGAACTTCTTCTTTTCTTCCATGTCTTCGCTGGTCCAGTACTGAAAGCCGGGCTGGTAGCGATGCTTGCAGACCTGGATCAGCACCCGCCGGGTCGGGTCGGAGCCGAAGTCGATCTGCACCTTGGCGGGAGTCGTCCCCCGCTTTTCGCCGTCGACGAAGATGCTGGCGCCGCTGGGGTTGCTCAGGACCTCCGCCACCTTGGTGTTGGCGCAGCCTCCCCCCCAGAGGGCCGCGCCGCCCGCCCACACCGCCGAACTGAAGAGGACTCTTTTGGCGATTTTCATCACTTGTTCTTCTCCGAAACGCTTTTTTCTATCTGGCCGGAGAGCTGTTCCAGCAGCCGCTGGATGTTGGTCAGCACCTCCAGGATGCGGCGGTTGTTGGGCGCCTCCTGCAGATTGTAAGCCAGATGGTCCTTGGTGGTTTCATCCAGAACGTCGCCGGTGGTCTGGAAGCCCTCCTTCTCCAGGCGGATGGTGACGTAAGGCTTGACGAACTCCACCGTCAATTTTTCCTGGTTGGTCTGCCCAATCGGCTCGCCATCCAGGAATATGGTAGCGCCGGGAGGGAAAGAGGTCACCTTAAATTGTTTCTGCGGCGCCCCGCAGCCCCAACCCAGAATTGCCAGAGAGACCGCCACGGCCCCGATATTTCCGATCGATTTCATAAGCAGGACCTTCTAAAACTCAAGCCCGAAAAGGCGACAAAGAATTGCAGGATAACTTTTATTCCAGGCGCTAGAAACATCAATAAAAATTCATGCGCGTTCTCAGTATTATACACCTCCTTGCCGATAACATCGGCATTACCGACACGTGGCCGACACATAAAAAGGTTATCGGCAATGTTAAGCTGGAACTTTACTGGAAGCTTAGGATAAAATTTTTAACCCATGACGCCCGCATACCGCGACCTTCTCGCTCAGATCCGGGAGGACTTCCCTCAGCCGGTTTCGGATCAAGTGCACGATGCCTACTTCGTCTTTTCCATCCTCCGCGCCCTCGACCAGGTGGATGCGATGAAGTCGAAGATCCCCCTCCTCGGCAAGGCGCAGCCCCTCGACTACGCCGGCGCCCGCCGCTGCCGCCTCTCCGACCGGCCGTCGTCGATCGAGGCGGTGACCCGTGAGCTGGTGGGGCAGCTCGAGGGCCTGCCGCTCTGGGGCCACCCCCGCACCCAGGTCAACGTCGTGGCGCCTCCTTCCATCTCGAGCATCATCGGCGCCCTGCTCCCGGCCATTTACAACCCCAACCTGGTCTCCGATGACACCAGCCGCGGCATCGCCGTCTCGGAGGCTCGCGTGGCGGCGATCCTCTCCGCCCTCATCGGCTTCGACCCGGAGCGCTCGGCCGGCGTCTTCACTTTCGGCGGCACCGGCACCAATATCTACGGCGTCAAGATCGGCCTCGAGAAGGCCTGGCCGGGGGCCATGGAGGACGGCCTGGCCGCGCGGGGCCGCCCGGCGGTCATCCTCGCCTCCGAGCAGAGCCACTACTCGAAGCTCAACGTCGCCGGCTGGCTGGGGCTGGGCGAGAAGAACGTCATCGCCGTCCCCACCCACCTCGACAACGACATCCAGGTCCCGCGTCTCGAGGAGGAGGCTCGCCGCGCCTTGAAGGATGGGAAGCGCATCGCCGCCTTCATCGCCACCCTGGGGACCACCGACGCCTTCGGCATCGACGACCTGGAGGCCATGGTCTCGCTGCGCGACCGCCTGGCGAGCGAGTTCCAGCTCGACTACCAGCCCCACGTCCACGCCGACGCGGTGATCGGCTGGGCGTGGTCGGTCTTCAACGACTACGACTTCGAGGAGAACTCCCTGGGCTTCCGGCCGCGCACCCTGCGGGCCCTGGCCGGCGCCTGCCGCCGCATCTCCAAGCTCCACCTCGCCGACTCGGCCGGCATCGACTTCCACAAGACCGGCTTCGCCCCCTACATCTCGAGCCTCTTCCTGGCGCGCGACTCGAAGGACCTCGACCTCCTGCGCCGCGAGCGGGAAAAGATGCCGTACCTCTTCCAGTCCGGCGAGTACCACCCCGGAACCTTCACCCTCGAGACCACCCGCGGCGGCGGCGGCATCCTCGCGGCCCTCGCCAACCTGCTGCTTCTGGGAAAGGACGGCATCCGCACCCTCCTCGGGCACCTCGTCGAGATGGCCGAGGTGCTGCGCGAGCACCTGGAGGGGCACGCCGCCACCACCGTCATGAACGGCGGCAACTTCGGCACCGTCACCCTCTTCCGCGCCTACCCCGACGGCGTCGACACCTGGACCGTGAAGGACAGGGAGCGCTGCGATCCGGGCTATCGCGAGCAGCTCCTCGCCCACAACGAGTACAACCGCAAGGTCTTTCACTACCTTCACGACCAGGCCATGCAGGGGGAAGGCGTGCTCCTCTCCATGACCGAGTGCTACCGCCACACCGACTACGGCGAGCCGATCGTGGCCTTGAAGTCCTTCATCCTCTCCCCCTTCGTCGACGAGGAGCACGTGGCGCTGATCGTGGAAAAGGTCCTCGAGGCGAGGGAGAAGATCAAGGCCGGGGGGCTGTGACGGCAAGGGTCACTGGAGATTCCACGATCTTGCTTCAGCTGCCGTTTCAACCATCCGCTCGGCAGTTCCCAGAGGCGCCGGCCATCGGTGAGCGTCTGTCCATCGGGCGAAAAGGCCAGGAGGCCGCAGGCGCCGAGGTGGTCCCCGGGGTGGATCGCGCGGGCCCCCTCGTAAAAGAACAACAGCCAGGCGACAATTCCGGCGACCGCGATCGCCGCGATGCCTAACGTGCCGATGATTTTATTTTTCACGGTGCTAACTTCCCTTCGCCCCTACAAGGACGATCTCGCCATCCACTACAATCGCCCCATCGACCTCCGCCGCCACCTCGAAGCGCGCCGCCAGGCCGAAGCGCTGCACCAGCCGCGCCTCGAGCTCCACCGTCGCGCCCGGCCCCACCGTCCTCCGGAAGCGGGCGCGGACAACCTCGCCGAGGTAGCCGCGGATGGGCTGGCCCGCCTCGGCCACCAGCGCCAGGCCCGCAAGCTGGGCCAGCGCCTCGATCAGGATGACTCCCGGGACCAGGGGCTCGCTGGGGAGGTGGTTGGTGAAGATGGGATGGCCCTCTGGAAAGCGCGCCAGGCCGCGCACCCGCTGGAAGGGCTCCCACTCGCTCACCTCATCGACGAAGAGGAAAGGAGGCTTTTGCGGGAGCGAGGCGATGAGCTGGTCGTATTTTCCCATGTTGATCGGCGGCCCGGCGCTCGCGGCCAGACGCCTGACTTGCTTACTTGACCTCCACCTTGGCCGTGTAGGCGCCGGCGGCCATGCGGTAGCGGAAGGGGACGATGCCGAGGTAGAGCCGCCCCCCTTGCGGCGCCGGGCCCTTGTACTCCCGGCCGACCAGGAAGGGGGCGCCGCTCTTGCCGATCTTCCCGACCAGGGCCAGCATGTTGAAGCCCCCCTGGTTGCCATAGCGCGTGCTCCCCTCGGGCCCGCAGGTCTCCCCCCAGTCGATCACCTCCATGAGGCCCGAGGCGGCGATGTGGAGCTGCTTGCCGGGCTCCACCTGGAGGCGGGTGTCGAGCCAGTTCCCCGGGATGAGCGCCGTCGCGGGGATGGTGATTTCAGCCTGCTCCGGGCCGCGCTCCCGGAACTTGATGGCGAGGAGATCGGCCCGCGGGATCGACAGCTTGCCGTAGGGGCTCTCCACCGCGAAGCGCTCTTCCCGCACCAGGCCTTGAAGCGTGTAGGCAGACGTCGTCACGACGTCCTGGCTGCGCTTCAAGTTTCTGGCCCCCTCCTCATCCTCCCCCGCCTTCTTCGCCGATTCCTCCAGCAAGCCTTCCGAACGCAGCCGCACCTCCTCATCGGGGTGGCTCCTCGCCGCCTCCTTGAGGTAGGGGATGGCGTCGAGGAGAAGCTCTCGAAGTGCAGCCGCGGCCCGCTCGCGCTCCTCGAACTTTTCCTGGCCGAGATCGGCGATGGCCCCGGCAATGGCCTTTTCGACCTCCGGAGGGGTGCGTATGGAGAACTTCACCTCGGCGAGGTCGGCGACCGGAATCTGCAGGAGGCCGTAAGGCGTCTCGACCGGCAGGCGCTCGAGGGCAAGGGTTCCGCGGACGGCGTTGCCGTTGCGGAGCGTGAAGACCGGGAGAGCGGGTTGGCTTTTTTCGGACCTCTTGACGCTCCGCGGCGAGGCGATGGGAGCGCTTTCAGATTTCGGCTCCTTGCCGGAGCTCGCGGGATCGAGGGGCTTCAAGATCTCGAGGATCTTCTGGACGTTCTGGGGGAAAGCCCGCTCCGCGGCAAGAAGACTTGCCACGGCGGTGAGAAGGACATACATCCTTGTCGTCATGGCGGTCAATCGACTCCTCAGGATTTTGATATATCCCTCATATCATAGCACAAGATCTCATCCTGATTGCGCAAATAAAGCCTTCCCCCCGCCATCACCGGGTGGGCCCAGGTGGGCCATTGCTTCTTCTGGATCTTGAAGCGGCCCTTCTCCCGGTAGCCCTCCGGGATCGCCTCGACGAGGCCCATCACCCCGTCCTCGCTCAGGCAATAGAGGCGGCCATCGGCGTAAACCAGCGATCCCTTGCCGACGCTTTCGTCATTCCAGACCCACTTGCCGGTCTTGAACTCCATGCAGGTGAGTTTGGCGTTCGAGAAGCCGTAGAGGTGGCCGCCGACCAGGACGCAGCTCGAGTGATGGTTTTGCATGTCGCGTTTGAAGTAAACCTCCTTCGCGTCGAGCCGGTCGCCGCTCTTTTCGAGCTTGAGGAGGGCGCAGCCGGTGCCGTAAGCCGAGGAGAGGAAGACGTGGCCGTCCGAGCAAATCGGCGTGGCGATGTTGGCCGTGCCGTTATTGGCGCGCGGGTAGCGCCAGTAGACCTGGCCGTCAGCCGGGCTCAAGCCCATGGCCGCCTTCTCGGTGAAGAAGACGACCTGCGGGACGCCTTCGAAGTCGGCGCTGATTCCGGAAGAGTAGCCGGCGGGGTCGCTCTCCTTCTTCCAGAGAAGCTGGCCGTCATCCTTCTTGAAGGCGATGATGGAGGCCCCCTTGCCGCCGGCGTTGACCAGGACGCGGTCCTTCAAGACCAGGGGCGACTCGCTGATCCCCCAGTGGTTCTGGCTGCCTCGATACTCGGCCACCAGGTCATGATGCCAGACTTCTTTCCCAGAGGCCGCCTCCAGGCAAATCAGCCGCCCCTTGCCGCTCAGGGCGTACAGCTTCTCACCGTCGACCGTCGGCGTGCCGCGCGGGCCGTGGCCGCGGCTGCTGCGCAGGCCCGGGCCGTTCTGCCGCGACCACGCTTCCTTGCCGGTCTCCTCGCCGTAGGCGATGACGTGCTCGGTCTCGCCGCGCTTCCCCTGGGTGAACACCTTCCCTTGAGTCACCGCCACCGTCGAGTAGCCCTCTCCGGCGCCGATGGCCTTCCAGACCAGCTTCGGCCCCTCGGCCGGCCAGCTCTTGAGGAGCCCGGTCTCATCCGACACCCCATCGCGGCGAGGCCCCCGCCACTGCGGCCAGTGCCCGGGAGCGCCCAGGAGAGGCGAGGCGAGCGCCAGGCCAAAGACAAAAGTCAAACCCAATGAAAAAAGAGATGCATTTCTTCTTGGTTCTTCCATCTTTGTGTCCTTTGTGTCTTTGTGGTTCAATTTTTTCCCCCAGTGCCCGGTATCGGCGTGACCTCGAATTCGATCCCCCACCTCACCAGGATTTCCGCCACGATTTCCGCCACCTGCGCCGCGATGTTGGTGCAGAACTTCTGCCGCGCCGGGCTGTGGAAGTCGCCGAAGGGGGCGGTCAAGTGGTTGCAGATGATGTCCGGAGCCGCTTCCGGGGGCTGCTGCGCGCCGCAGAAGCCGCGGTCGATCCGCCGGATCCACTCGGCGCGGTAGCACTGCACCGCCTCGCGGAGTTCCGGCGTGACCATGCCCGTCGGGTCCGGATCGCCAAGGTATTCCCCCAGCACCAGCTCGCCGGCCTTGATGGCGCCGCACTCCCCCTCGCCGGTGATGCCGCCGCGGCGCAGGCACTGGTAAGGGCGCGCCGGCAGGTTGAAGGTTTCCGCCAGGGCGATGCCGCAGCTGCGGTGCGGCACTTGCATCCCTTCATAGAGGATGAACGCCTTGTCGCGGGCGCGCTGGACCTTGGCCCGCTCCTCCGGCGACAAAGGCCGGCTCGGGTCTCGTGGGGTCGTCTGGTTCATGGAGCTTCGGATCGGTTCCTTGACCCTCCGGAGAGGGTTTCCTATAATCTCTTCTTTTGCATATTTTTGGCCGTCCGCGGCCAATAATATGCAAAAGCTAAGTGGATTTTTTGCCAATCCCAGATGAATTGGATTCGCACCGAAATTCCAGGTATTATACGAATTGGAAGTACACAGGCGATAATTAACTGCGAAATTAGCCAAAAGCGGTGACCAGCGTGTACCCACCCCCTGAAAAACTGGATCGCGCCGACTTGATCGGCAAGATCGTCCGGCTGTCGGATGGGCAAGTCGGCGCCATCCTCCACGTCGAGTACGATGCCCCGGAGCGCGTCGCCCTGGTGCAGACCTTTCCGGAAACCCCCAGCCCCCTCACCCGCGCCGCCGTGGACCGCCTGAGCCCGGCCCACTTGCCCGCCATCGAAGAGATCATCGGTGACTCGAAGAAAGCACAAAAATAACCGCGCCGCTCCATCCCTCACGGCCGCCCCGCCGGCGGCGTTAGGCGCATCCGGAAGCCGCCCCGCTCCCCCCAGCTCCAGACCGGCCGCCGGCGCCGCGCCCGCGCCGCCGGAAGCTCAACCTGCCAGCCTTGCCCGCCGAGCCTTCCTCCGCCTCGTGGTCGTCGTCTCGCTCTTCCTCCTCTTCCTGGGCGCGCTGCTCCTTTACTGTCTGGCCTACCGGCCGCTGGGGAAGCTCGCCGGGTTCGATGTCCTGGCGCTGCCCGGCGCGGCGATCGAGCTCGCCGCCAAGCTGGAGCAGGATGGTCCGGGATTCATCAATCCCGATGTCAAGGGCGTGGAGATCGAATTCTACTCGCTCGGACCGCGTCATGGCCTGCCCGCGCTTCACGACTCGGAGAAAAAGCAGCCGGTCAAGCTTCCCGAGGGAACGAAAGTCGGCAGCGCGCTGACCGGAAAGAACGGCATTGCCGCCTTGAGCCTCAAGGCTCCTCAAGAACCGGGCAACCACTTCTACCGTGCCGGCCTCAAGGATCCGAAACGGCTTCCCCTCAAGGACCCCGAGGTCTACCTCATCGTCTCCGTCGCCCCGGCGGAGCAGCAGCTCCTCATCACCGACATCGACAACACCATCTGCCAGACCAAGCTCTCCGCCACCTGGAAGGACGAGCCGGAGAAGGCGCCGCCCCTCGAGGGGGCCGCTGCCGTGCTTTCGGCCGCCTCGAAAGACCACCGCCTCATCTACCTCACCGCCCGTCCCACATCCCTCTGCCATCGTACCCGCCACTGGCTGGGCGCGCATGGCTTCCCGCCGGGCCCGGTCTTCTTCCGCGACCTCTGGAGCGAGGTGAAGAAGTTCAACTCCGAGTCGGACTACAAGGCTGATTTCATTCAAACCCGGATCAAGGCCGTCTGGAAGAACATCCCCTGGGGGGTCGGCAACACCGAAGGCGACGCCAAGGCTTACCAGGCGAACGCCATCGCGGCAATCCTCGTCGGCCAGGATTCCAAAGAGCAGAAGGCCGGCGAAAAGAACGTCTACCCGGTGCCGGACTGGAAGACGGTGGAACAGCTCATCAAGAAATAGAGCACCACGAAGGCACGAAGGACGAGAAGAAAACGCTACCTTTATAGACAAGAACTTTGGCGTGTGCCAGGGCTGCGGCTGTAACTGATCCTGAAATGCCATGAGCCAGTTTAAAACTTATTTTGCCACCTTCGTCGTTTGTGCCTCGATCACCGATTTCGCCTCCTCCCAGACTCCAACTTTCAAAATCTGGATGGAGCTTGAAGGCGTTGATTGCGGGGGGAAAATCTCCCGTCCCGCTGGATCGCTGGTTCAAATGGACGGGAATATATTTCTCGAGGCCAGCGAACCTGGAGCTAGTGGGTGGTTTTTCCATTATTCCGGTGTGGGGGGGAGCTTTGACTTCGACAATCAAGCCATAGAGGGATGCCATGAAGATTGCGCTGCTGAAATCATCGGGCTTCCGGTCTTCTTTCTTGGTCGATCGGTTTTAAAATGTTGGGAATTTATACCAGACCCCATATTGAACCCCAACCCAATTTATCACGAATCAGTATTAGAAAACCTATCGTTTAAGCCAGGCGTGGGCTTGCCCTCAGGAATTTCCCGCATCCTGAAATTTGAGTTCAGCGTGACGGTCCCATCACAACCTGAAGAGGTCCGGATTCATTTCTTGTATGCAGGTGAATGTGGAGGAGTAGCTGATCTACCTGGAGCTGGTGTCATTTTAAAGGCAGAACCATTGATCGTAGATTAGGGCTTACTCTCACCGATTGTTCTTTTCTCCTCGAACCCTTCCAGGGCGGACAAATTCCCGGCGATGGTAATCAAGACGGCGCCGCCGATCTCTCGGATGCCGTTTGGTTCTTGAGCTATCTATTTATTGGCGATCCCTCTCTGCTTCCCTGCGGCGATGCCACCAGCAAGGATCCAGCCAACCTGGCCTTGCTCGACTCGAACGGCGATGGAGCCTTGGATGTCAGCGATGCGATCTGGCTTTTGACCTGGAAATTTCTCGGCGGACCGCCCCATGTCCTGGGAAATCGATGTGCTGACATCCCTGATTGCCCGAAGGTTTGCGGAGCGTGATCAAACCCTACCATGGTTTTCGAAATGAAACGGCTCATTCCGCCCCCAGGACCTTCAACAGGTGCTGCCGGTTCCTCTCGCGGTGGTAGCGCAACTCTTCGAGGAAGATCTGCTCCGGCGCCTCCTCGCCGCTGGTGCGGTAGCCGATCTTCTGGATGAGCGAGCGCAGGCGCTCCTGGCCCAGGCTGCCGATCGACTCCTCGGGGGCGAGGAGGAGGCTCAGGCGCGTCTCCAGCCAGCGCAGGAACTGGTACGCGCTGAGAAGCTCGGAGCCCATCTGCGACTCGAGGATGCCGGCATGGAGGAGGAGCATGAGGGCGGAGGCGGTGTTGGGGACGAGCACCTCGGGATAGTTCCGGCCGTGGAGCAGCTGCAGGGCCTGGGCCAGGAACTCCACGTCGACGATGCCGCCGCGGCCCCTCTTGAGGTCTTCAGGCGGGACGCTCTTCTCAAGGCGCCGGCGCATGTCCAGAATCTCCTCCCGAAGCCGCGCGGCATTTTCCCCCTGGTGCAGGGGGAGGGTCTGATGCAGGAACTCCATGGCTTCCTGGCCGAGGTCCGCATCGCCCGCGACCGGCCGCGCCCGGAGGAAGGCCTGGCGCTCCCAGGTCTGCGCCACCCGGTCGCGGAAGTAGCGCTGCCACTCGCCGAACTCGACGGCCATCAAGCTCTTCGATCCCATGGGCCGCAGGCGGACGTCCGCCTTCCACAGCGGCCCGAGGGCATCGGTTTCGTTGAGCCGGCCGAAGATCTCCTGGGCCAGGCGGGTGTAGTACTCCTGGAGGGAAAAGCCTTTGGACGTGGCCCCGGCGCCGCGGTACAGGAAGACCAGGTCGAGGTCGCTGCGGTAGTTCATCTCCTCGCCGCCCAGCTTGCCGAGGCCGAGGACCAGAAACGCCGGCCGCGCCGCGCCGGCCGCCTCTGGAAGCGCGCCGAGTTTCCCGCGCAGCTCTTTCTCGACGACGATCATGACGCCGTGCAGGATGGCCTCGGCGACCTGGGTGATGTGGTACATCGTGGTCATGAGGTTTTCCTGCCGCTCCAGGTCGTGAAACGCGGCCACCAGGATGCGCAGGTACTTCTGCTCGAAGAGGACCGGATGCTCCCTCTTGCCGGCCTGCTCCTCCATGGCAAGGTAGCGCTCGATCTCCTCCCGCAGCTCCTGGCGGTGGATGCGGTAACCAGTCCTCATGGCGTCGATCACCTCATCGAATATCCCCGGATAGCTGCGCAGGATCTCCACCACGTACTTGGAGTGGGCCGAGACCGCCACCATCTGCTTCAAGGCCTCCTCCGACTCGTTGAGAAGGTCGAAGAAGACCGATCGCGCCCCCAGGGTGCTGACGCACTCGCTGAAGCTGGAGAGGGCGCGGTCCGGATCGGGATACTGGATGATCTCCCGGAGAAGGCGCGGGGCCAGGCGGCGGAAGGCCTCGGCGGCGTGGAACTGGTCCCACGCCGCGGTTCCCTCGCCGCTGATCGCCCGCAAGCGCGCGAACGACTCGCCGGGGCTCTTGAAGCCGTGCATCTCCAGGAGCCTGCGCCCCTGCTCCTCCACCAGCTCGAGCGGCAGCTCGAGGAGGGAGGTCAAGCGCGCCTCCTCCGTTTCCTGGGTGGCGGCGCTCTCGAACAGCCGGCGGTAAACGGCGCGGATGCGGGCCCGCACCGAAGCGAGCTTCTCCTGAAAGGCCTCCACGGTTTCAAAACCCAGGCCGCGGGCGATGCGCCGCAGGTCGGCGGGATTTTCGGGAATGCGGTGCGTTTGCAGGCGATGGTTGAGCTGGATGCGATGCTCGACCTGGCGGAGGAAGCGGTAGCCGCGGCTCAAGCTGTCGGTCTCCTCGGGATTGAGGAGGTTCAAGCGCTCGAGGGTCTTGAACACCTCGAAGAGGTTGGGATTCTTCAGGCTCTCGAAGCCGGCGCCGTAAAGCAGCTGGAAATATTGGACGATGAACTCCACGTCGCGGATGCCGCCGTGGCCGATCTTGACGTGGTCGGCGGACTCGCCGTGCATCTCCGCCAGGCTCTCGATCTGAGCCTTGAGGCGATGGAGGTCATCGATCGCCTCCTCGGAGAGGGAGGCCCGGAAGATGAAGGCGTCAAGCTCCTCCTTGAACCGCCTGCCCAGGCTCAAGTCGCCGGCCACCGGCCTCAGGCGGATGAGCGCCTGGCGCTCCCAGGTCCGGCCCTGGGAGTGATAGTATTCGAGGGCCATGCGGACCGGCCACACCAGCTGCCCCCGCGAGCCTTCCGGCCTCAGGCGGATGTCGACTCGATAGAGCGGCCGGTCCTCGCTGTACTCGGTAATGAGCGCCACCACCTTCTCCGCCACCTTGGTGCAGAACACCTCGGGGTTGGCGGGGGCCTGGCCCGCGGGCGGCGTCTCCGCGCCGGTCGGGGTCTCATCGGCCCGCAGGAAGATCACATCGATGTCGCTCGAGTAGTTGAGCTCCAGGCCGCCGAGCTTCCCCAGTCCGAAGACCACCAGGCCGGTTCCGGGCGCTTTGATCTGGAACCGCCGCCCGGTTTCATCGATAGCCCGGTCCAGGCAGCGCTGGATGATCCCATCGGCGAGCCAGGAGATTTGCCGGGTGATTTGATCGACGGGCAGCCGCAGGTACTCATCCAGAAAGGCGATGCGGATCTCCTCCAATTTCTGGAACCACCGCAGCGCCTTGAGGAACTCCTGCTGCGCCAGCTTTTCATCGCTCTCCGGCGGCAGCAGCGCCTGTAGCCGCCGCCGCATGGTCTGGGGGGTTTCCCAGCCGGTGAGCCAGCGCTCCGGGGTGAAGGACTCCCACTCCCGGAGCAGCTCCTCCCCCAGCGCCGGGCTCACCGCCAGAAGGAGCAGGAAAGACTCCCGGAACAAGGGGCTTTGCTTCCAGCGGGCCGCCGCCCGCTCCTGGGAACTCTGGCCGCCGCCTGGCGGCCCCCCACCGCCGTCCAGGGCGGGGAGCAACTCCAGCCAGCGCGACCACTGCCGCAGTCCGAGGTCGGGATCGGCCGAACGACAAAGGGTGCTCCAGGACTCCGCCAGGTACTGGCGGAAGGGCGAGTCCGGCGCGGCCTTCTCCCCCAAGGACTGCCATTCCCGCCAGGCCTCGGCTGGGCTGCTGAAGCCGGCGCCTTGAAAAATCTGCAGGCCCTGGGCCGCGGCCAGTTCAGGAGCGGGGAAATCGGCCCGGATGGAAGGGGGACGTTCTAGCGGCATAAACGAAACAGTCTCGCCGTTTCATCGACTCTGAGCGCGGTCCGCGCGGGAAGTATTCATGGCTCACTCGATCAGGGTGATATTCCGGCTCTTCAGCAGCGTCCCCATCGCCTTCAGCAAGGCTGCCTTGGCTTTTTCGTAGTCCGCCTTGGCGCGCAGCTCCTGGGCCTGGATGTCGATCAGGTCGTTTTCAATTTGCGTGACGGTGTAGGCGATCGACTTGCCGACCCGGAGCTTGATGCGCTCCGCCTTGAGAAGCTCCTCTTGCAAGGCCACCTGGCGCTCGAGGTTCTTGACGGCGCGGTAGGCGAACTCGAGGTCGCGAATGGCCTGGTCGACTTCGATGACGATGGTGTTTTCCAGGTTTTGCTTCTGCAGGAAAAGCTTGGCCTTGGCGTCCCTGGCGCTGTGATACTGGTTGGTCGGGCCGCGGTAGAGGATTGGAACCTCGAAGGTCAAGCCCACCAGCCAGTTGTAGAACCGGCCGGAGGTCGTGCTGTCCACCGAGCTGCCGAAGTCCTTGTCCAGGCCGAGCTGGGACCAGGTGGCGTTCAGGTCGAAGGTCGGCAGGAGGGCGTTCCAGGCGACCTCGATCTGGATTTCCTGGTTCTTGATCTCGAGGGCGATCTGCCGGTACTCGGGCCGGTTCTCGAAGGCGGTCTGCAAGGCCTGCGTCCGGTCCGGGTCGAGGCGGTCGGTCTTGGCCTCGGTCGTGGGCATGACCTCGACATGGTCGAAGGGGCTTTTCTCGTCGCGGATCTCCCACAGCTTCTTGAGGGAGTCCTTGCCGGTGTAGTTCATCTGGCGGAGCAGCTCATCGCGGGCCTTCTCGAGGAGCGATTTGGCCTGGTCGATCTCGGTCTTCCGCCGGGCGACCTGGCTTTCGGAGGTGGTGAGGTCGAGGGGCGCCTTGGTGCCGACCTTGACCTCGAGCTGGTCGTTGCGCAGCTGCTCCTCGGCCACTTCCAGGGCTTTGGCCTTGGATTGGTAGTTCCGGTGGGCGAAGACCAGATCCCAGTAGGCGTTGATGACCGCTTGAATGGTCGTGTTGGTGGTGACCTCGAACTGCTCCTTGGAAAGGAGGAGGTTGTTCTTGGCAATGCGCAGGTTGGCGGTGTTGACGGTGTACCAGCCGTCCTTGAGGAGTGGCTGGGTGATGGTGGCCTCGAGGCGGCTAGAGTAGCGGGGATTGAAGCCGAAGAGCTGGGCCTCCGGGTTGTTGAACCGGCCCTCGCTGACTGACACCTGGTAAGTCGAGCCGATCGGCGTGAGGCCGCGGAAGCCGCCGCGGAACGTGGTGATCTCGAAAGGATTGACGATCACCTCGGTGACCGGATTCAAGGGGTTGATGTCCAGGCGGCTGATGGAAGGATCGCGGTTCTTCGCGTAGCTGAAGCCAAGGTTGAAGTAAGGATCGAATACCGCCTGCTGGATGATCACTTCCCGGCGCGCGATGCTGCGGTTGATGGTTTCAATGGCCATATCCAGATTGTTGTCGATGGCCAGGCGGATGGCATCTTCAAGGGAAAGCTCGATCTTGACCTTCTTGGCGCCGCCGACCAGCACCTCGGAAGCGGCTTTGGGCCGGCTTTCTTGCTGGCTCGCGGGCTGGCTGACCGCCGCGCCGGCCGGTGGGCTCGCGTCGGTCTTTTCGGATGCAGAAGGGGATGGAGTTGGCGGAGGAGCTTGTTGAGCCGAGGCAACAGCGGCAATAACAACCAGCAGTAAGAGACCGCTCAGCGTCAACTGCCCACAAAGGTCATGAATGATCTTCAAGTCCGCGCTCCCGTCGCCTCTCACCTTCAAACCCTCATCCTTCAGAACACCATGTCCAAGACGGAAAAGCCTAAATTGTAGTTTGGTCTGCGGTGAACGCAAGCAGCCATCCGGTGAATGACAAATATTTACAGATTATCGGCAAGAGATATCGGCAGGAGCGCTGGCGGATTAAGCGTGCGCCGCCTGGCGGGATTTCGATTTGGGCGCTGGCGGCTTCTGGGCGCTGGCGGCGCCTTGGCGAGCCGCCCAGGCGCGCAAGCTTTTCAGCGCCATCTGCGCCGCGCCGTGCATGAGGACCGCGAAGCCCAGGAAGGTGAGAAAAAGAGAATAGACATTAAAGAACTCCGGCAGCACCCACTTGGAGATGTACCAGCCGCGGGAGAAGAAACCCGGGCGGAATCCCAGGTAATTGACCGCGGCGGTGAAAAGGCCCAGAAGCAGGATGATCACCGCTCCCTCCTTCACCTGCCGGAAGTTGAGGCCAAAGAACGGGAAGAGTCAGATCACCAGGTAGAGGTAGAACCACAGCTCGAGTGAAGTCCACTGAGTGAATTCGAGGAGCGCTTTCAATCCGCTGACGTACGAGCGCGCATCGATGTGCAGGTACCCTTGCGAAACGGCCCAGGCATCGACGTGCGGAAGGGTGAGCGTATAGGCATTGAGGCCCTCGATCTTGCTGCTCCAGGAGTAGAAGCCGGCGAAGAAGCACCCCTGCCAGAGCATCAGGAAAAGAAGCGGCCCGAAGTACGGGATGCGGCTCTTCCCGTCGTTCAAGAACGGTTTTTGATCTTCCAGAAACTCGATCCGCTCCACCGGCTTCGCCGACACGAAGCAAGCCAGTAATCGCAAGAGCCCCTCGAGGAGAACCGCTGGCAAGAAGAGAATCTTGAAGCCCTTGCGGTTCCGGTAATCCTGGGTCATCTTTTCAAGCAGCCAGAGGAGGAGGAGCTGGATGCCTATCCAAAACAGGAGATTGTACATACCGTACCAAGGGCCAGGATGACGAAAAAAATTCTTTCCGAGCTGCCGGTCTCCCGCCTCCTACCGGCGGAAAGGTGCACCACGGCAGCTCAAGACTATCATTTTTTCACCAGCGCGGCCAGGAGCAAGCCGCGGACGGCCTCGAAATCCTCCGGACTGTAAAACTCGATGCGGATAATGCCCCTGCCCTTTTTGTGGTGGATGGTCACGCGGGTGCCGAGCGCCTGGGACAGCTCCTCCTCGAGGCCGATAAGATTGGCATCTTTGGGGGAAATCCGCCGGCTGCGCTTTTTGGGCGGGGCGGCCTTGACCTCCGCCCCTTCGATTTGTTTCTGGGCCTGCTCCTTCTGGGCCTGCACGGCGAGCGCCTCGCGGGCGATTTCCACTTCCCGCACCGACAGGCGGTCCTCGGCGATCTTCTCAAAGAGCCGCTGCTGTTCCTGAGGATTGGCGACCGAGAGCAGGACCTTGGCATGGCCGATCTGGATTTGCTCGCGCGCCAGGGCCAGCTGGATGTTCTCCGGAAGCTCGAGGAGGCGCAAATAATTTGAAACCGAGGGGCGGCTCAAGCCGAGCTGCTGTGCCAGAGATTCTTGCGTCCAGGCTTTTATCTTCAAGAGGTTCTGAAACGCCTTGGCCGTGTCGATGGGATTGAGGTTCTGCCGGTGCAGGTTCTCGATGAGAGCCATTTCCAGCATGCGGTCATCGGGGACTTCCACCACGATGGCGGGAACGGCCTGAAAGCCAAGCTCTTGAGCCGCCCTGTACCGCCGTTCGCCGGCAACCAGCTGGTAGCCTTCCTGGACCTGGCGCACTAGAACGGGCTGGATGATGCCGGCCTTGGAAATGGAGTTTTTGAGGGTTTCAAGCTCGTTTTTTTCAAACTGAAGGCGCGGCTGATAGGGATTCGGTTGAATCACCTTAAGGGCCAGCTGCACCACCTCGTTGTTTTTGGTTTCGGGAGCCAGAGCCTTCAGTTCCGGCTCGATGGCCTGGGGCTCCTCTGGCGGAGCTTCCTCTGGCGGAGATTCCACAGACAGATCGGCCTTTTTCAAATTCCGGGTGGATTGAAGGAGCGCCTCCAATCCCCGTCCTAATTTCTTATTCATGTCCTAACACCTCCCTGGTCAATTCCAGATAACTCCAGGCGCCTCGGGATAAGGGCTGATAGTAGAAAATGGGCAATCCATGGCTGGCTGACTCGGCCAGGGCCACATCCCTGGGAATGATGGTCCGATAAACCAGCCGTGGGAAATACTTCTGAATCTCCCCCACCACCTCATTGGCCAGTTCCAGCTCGCTCGCGTACATGGTCAAGAGCAGTCCAGCGATCTTCAGGTCCGGCCTTGAAGTCGCTTGCAGGTCCTCAATGACCGGCAGGATCTGGCTGAGCCCCTCCATGGCATAATACTCGCATTGAACGGGTATCATCACCGCATCGCTGGACGACAGGGCCAAGGTCGGAATGCCGCCCAGCGACGGCGGGCAGTCCATCAAGATGAAATCGAAGTGCTTTCGCAGGACCTCCAGGTGAAATTTCCATTTGTTAATATATTTACTTTGTAAGCTACCAATCAACTGGAGGTCAGAAAGTTCCTGAAAGGAGGGAAAGGCCCACAGGTTTTCAAACTCGGTCTCCAGAATGAAGGGAAGCAGGCCAGCTTCCATTTCCAGAGCTTCTAGAAAAGCGGAGTTCTTGCCCCGTTCAAGGTAACGGCTGTGAGACCTTTGAGCCTGGCTGGCAAAAGTGTACTTGGACTCCCCCACCCCACTGGTTGCATTGGCTTGTGGATCCAGGTCCAGCAACAAGGCTTTTGAACCGGCCAGCCCGATCCCGGCTGCCAAATTGACAGCGGTGGTGGTTTTGCCCACCCCGCCTTTTTGGCTGGCCACGGTGATACACCGGCCCAACTTCCCTTGCAGGGGAGCATCAGCGGTCAAATGTTTCGTGGGAGGCCGGCGGTCAAATAATGGATGCCAGTTTCTCTTGCTCTTCTTTTCTTCAACCATGCGGCGTTCTGAACAATGGTCTTAGGTGCCGGCTTTCTTAAATCTTTGTAGGGTGATGCCGGTGCTTTTGTCTCCTGGTGGCGTCGGGCACCGACCGCGAAGCGGTTGGTCGCGCTCGTCGATACTCCGTCCCGTAT
>JACQVS010000176.1 GCA_016209605.1 Planctomycetota bacterium | reverse complement strand
GCAGGGGATTACGTCCGCGGTCGGATCGGGGCCGGGATCGGGGAAGGGGGGCGGGGGCGGGGAGCCGCCCAGAAAAAGGTATTTCAGGATGAAGAGGGGATCGCTCACCTCCACCGTCCCCGAGTCATCCGCGTCGGCGGCATCGCCGCAGAGGAGCGCCTGGCCGGCGAAGAGGTGGAGGATCGTCCGGATGGCGTCAGAGATGCTCAAGCGCAGGTCATCATTGGCATCGCCGCGGAGAAATCGATCCGGCGGAGGCGCATAGGTGACCTCGATGCTCGCCGAGCCCACCACCTCCCCGCTTCCATCGAGGGCCGCCAGCGTGATCGGATTTTCCCCGCGCCGGAGCGGAATCTTGACTTCCCAGGTCTGCCGGTCGATCCAGCGGACCGGCAGGGGCTCGCTTTCCAGGAAGATGCTTTCCACGGCATAAGGAGCCTGGCCGCGCAGGACCGCCGGGGATGACGGCGCTTCGAAAGGGGCGCCGGCGTTGGTTTCGATGAGGAAGCGGGGGACGTCGGCGACCTTCGTTAACAGGAAACTCCGCCGGGCGCTCAGGAAGCTTTTGATCTTTGACGGGGGCGCGGCCCCCGAGGTTCTCTTGAGCAGCCCGTAGACCTCGTCGAGGGCCGGATCGACGGCGGCGCGGTCGTAATCCTCCCGCAAGAGGCGCAGCAGCTCGGCGTTGAACTTGCGGTCGAGGGCCGGGCGCTGGAGCAGGCGGCGGATCTCCGGAAAGTACGGCGTATAGAGGTAAGCCTGGGGGTTCTGGTCCGCCTGCAGCGCCGCCGAGCCGAAGGCGACGTCGTGGTCCCACGGGATGAGCCGCCAGCGGCCGTCGGGGTGGCGATAGAGGTAGTCGTTCTTCCCCGTCCAGCCGCCCACCGCGTCCCAGTCATCGGCGGCCCGGTAGACCGCGATGGCCTTGATCCACGAGTCGAGGTCGAGCAGCGCCGGCGCGCGGAGATCGAAGGCTTCAGCGGAAGAGCGGCTCAGGTCCATGAGGTCGAGAAGCTCCATCAGGGCGGAGTAGTCGTCCTCCTTGATGCGGGAGCGTTTCTTGTAGGTGAAGCGCAGGTCCTCCTTCTCGGCGGTGTATTTCCACGAGGTGAACTCGGGAAAGGGGAAGTCGACGCCGTTGTCCTGGATCTCGTAGTGGGCATCGATCTTGTAAAGCTCGCCGCCGGCCCCTCCAGCCGTGAAGGAGCGCTCGAGGTAATGCGGGTCCACGGTCAGCACCTCCTCGTAAGTTCCCAGGCTGGCGCCGCGGAAGATCAGGTGGACGTGGCGGCGCTCGCCGTAGGGGATGCCGCCGGCCTTCTGCAGGAAGTGCCGCACCAGCCGGTCGACCTGCGCGCTGGGGTCGACCTCCTGCTCGTCGAGGGTGATGCGGACGAGCGAGCGCAGGGAGTTCTCCTCGCTCAGGCGCACGCGCAGCCCCTTGCGGAGCCCGGTCACGCCGGGATCGCGCAGGAAAGGGCTGCCGCGGTAGCGCAGCGCCGCCGAATTGAAGATGCGCTCCCGGCGGTAGACCAGAGCCGCCGGGAGATGATGGTTGGAGAGCGGCGAGCGCGCCTGCAGCGCCCGCAGCTCCTGCTCGCGCAGCACCACGCGGTAAGCGGGCACGGCATGGGGAGCGAGGCCATCGTCATACTGGTAGATGAAAGTCTCTTTCGGCGCGGCCGGAGGGGCCGTCCTCTCAAGGCCCTGGCCATCTTTCGCCGAGATATAAAACTCCGCGACGGCGCGCGGCGTCCCCATCCCGGCGATGGCCGCGGCGTAAACGCCATCGCCGGCGAGCCGGTCCGGCGCCAGGCCATCATCGCTCAGGGGGGCCTCCTTGAAATCGGCTTCCTTGTCAAGGCGGTAATGGATGGCCGCCGCGGCGACGCCGCCGGGATCGCTCACCTGCGCGGTCACCGCCACCTCCTCCCCCGCCTTGGGGAGAGGGGGATTCTGCTCGACCGCCTGGATAAGCGGCCCGGTGCTGGCCAGGGCCCGAGAATTGGCGCGGCCCGGCGTGCCGCCCAGGGGCGGAACCGCGAGGCGCGTGACCCTGGCGAGGCCGTGGTTCCATGAGCGGGTCATGAGGAGGTCGGAGCCCTTGAGCCAGCGCGCCTTGAAGCGCACCGTGTACTCCGCCCCCGGCGTCATGGAGGGGGCCGTCTGGCGCTCGAGGCGGTTCGCGCCCGAGTCTCCCCGCCGCGACGCGACGAGGTGGAGGGCGTTGGTGCCCTCGGAGCCGGCTCCGGCCTCGAGAAAGCTGTCGATATGCGTGCCCTCGATCACCCACTTCCCGAGCGGATTGGGGCCGTCAAAGTTTCCATCGGGGATGAGGTTGTTGCCGCCGACCCTGGGGACGACCTCGAGGTCATCCAGCAGCGCTTCTCCCGCGCCGAGCAGGTAGAGGTGCAGCTCGGAGTCGCCGCTCTTCTGGCGGCCGGTGTACTCGTACTCGTTCCAGGCGGAGGAAGCGGCGTGGTCGCTCTCCAGCCAGGCCGCGCCCGCCGCGTTGTCCTGCCGCAGGTCGACCAGCTCGAGGGATGGCCCAGCGCCGTCGGCCCAGCGCGGCCAGGAACCGTCGTCGCGGTAGCGCACCTCATCGACGGGGTTGCCGAGCGCATCCCGCAGGCGGATCAGCTCGCCGCCGTCCGCCAGCACGCCCTCATAGGGCCCGTGGACGCCGCTGAGGCCGTAAGCCGCCTCGATCCGGGCCGGGTCCTTCGCCACCACGAGGTACTCTCCCGGCGCGAGCGCGCTGCCGGCGGGGAAAGTGAACTGGATTCCGGCCGTGAAGGCGAACCCGTCGAGGTGGACCGTTTGATTTCCAGTGTTGGCCAGCTCGAGGAACTCATCGGCATCGTTCTCCGAGTAGGGATGGTAGTGGATCTCGCTGATGGCGATCGGCGGCGCCGGAGAGAGCCGGTTGGCGCCGGCCGGCGTCGCCGGAGAGAGGCGATGCCAGCGCGGGGCGCCGTCGGGATGCCGTCCATCGACCGTTCCCTCGACCGCGGCCTCCAGGCGGACGGCATCGGCGACGCGCTCGCCGCCCGGGTTGGCCAGGGCAAACCACTGATCGCGCGCCTCGAGCGGGAAGCCGAGCGCCGCCTCGCCCACCGTCAAGAAGCCGTGCGGCGCGATCACGGATCCGACCGGAAGGACGAACCGGCGGGCGAAGTCCGGATCGCCGGCGAGCTGGTAGCCCGAGAGATCGGCGGCGGTTTGGAGACTGGGATTGAAAAGCTCGATCCAGCCGGAGCCCTGCCCATCGCGGTAAATTTCATTCAGCAGGACCTCGGGCGCGACCGTGTCGAAGGAGACCTCTCCCGGGGTGCCGCCCCGCTTCGGGCTCCAGCCCCAGCTCTCCCCCTCGCCGGGAGGGAGGAGCGGATCCTTCAGGACCAGCGACGGCCCGGCGCCATCGGCCGCCGCCGGCCAGCGCCCGCGGTCGTCGTACCTCACCCGGCAGACGGTCGATCCGCCGGCATCGATCAGCGCCACCGCATCGCCGCCGTTGTCGAGGCTGCCGGCGTAAGGCCCGAAGGGGCGCTCCACGCCGTGGGCCGCCGCCAGGGCATCGGGGTTGCGGGCCGCCACCACGACGCTTTCGCCTTGCACCACCGTCCCCGCGGGAAAGGAGTATTCGAGGCCATCGGTCAGCCGGTATCCGGAAAGGTCAAAGGGGAGCGGCTCGTCGTTGTAGAGTTCGACGAACTCCAGGCTCTCCTGCTCGGGGCGCGAGCCCGCCGGGTGGTATTGTATTTCCACCACCAGAATCCGCGCCGCCAGGGGCGGGACGCTGGCAAGGAGCGAAACAAACACAGCCATGAGACCCAGGTGCTTCACCGGCAGCGGTGGTGCCATGGGCTCCCATTTTACCGGCTGCTACGCGTTCCCGAAATCAAAGATTGGTTACGCCATGATGTTCCGGAGCACGCCGATCCCGTCAATGGCCGCCTCCAGCCGGTCCCCGGGCTTGAGATAGGTGCCGGTGGCGGCGCCGACGCCCGAAGGCGTCCCGGTGGAGATGAGGTCGCCCGTCTCGAGGGTGACGAAGCTCGAGATGAAGGCCACCAGGGCCGCCACCGGGAAGATCATCAGCGCCGTCGAGGCGTCCTGCTTGACCTGGCCGTTCACCTTGAGCGTGAGATGGAACTTCTGCGGGTCGGGAACCGCATCGGCGGTCAGCACGCACGGGCCGATCGGGCAGAAGCCGTCGTGCCACTTGCCGTGCAGCCAATCGAAGAACTCGTCGCGCTCCCTCTTCTCACGGCCGGGATTGGGCTTGAACCGGCGGTCGGAGATGTCGTTCACCACCGTGTACGCGCCGACGTGGCTGAGCGCCTCGGCTTCGGAAACTCCTTTGGCGCGCTTGCCGATGACCACTCCCAGCTCGCACTCCCAGTCGATGTGCCTGGGGGAGACGGCCGGGATGGAAATCGGCGCCTCGGGATGGTTGATGGTCGTCGTGGGGGGCTTCATGAAGAAGTAAGGAAAGGTTTTGGCGCGGGCCACCGCCACGCCGCCCCCTTCCTCGATGTGGGAGGCGTAGTTGCCGGCGAGGAGGAGCAGCTTGTTGGGCCGGGGAATGGGAGCCAGCAGCCGGACCGCTGATGCCTTGACGGCCAGGCGGTCCGTGCCCTGGAGGTTTCCCTCGAACCACGCCGCCAGCTCGCGGGCCGCCGCGAACTGGGGGCCATCCGGCGGCAGGAAGGGAACCAGGTCGTCTCCGGCGGGAAAGGCGACTTTCCGGTGCGTCCGCTCCTCGTAGAACGGGGCGGCCTCGGTGAGCGGGAGGATCTGGCGGTCATGGTACAAGCCCAGCTGGGCTTTCCCCTCGTGTTCGAAGCGGCAGAGGCGCATGAGATCTCCTTTTATCTTGAGCCTTCGGGATTGCGTTCACCGGAATATCTTCCACGCCGCCAGGCTTTTGTAAACCTCGCCGTTTGCCGGGGCGTTTCCCGCCGGCGTCACCGTGATATGCCCTTCTGCCAGGGCTCGCGCGTCGCTCCCCTCGGGAAAGGGGCCCGCGGCGAGGCCGAGATGGGGCTCGAAGAGCATCTCGCCGCCCTGAGGATCATTCACTCGGTGCATCAAGACGAATCCCCTGCCGCCCGGGCGGACGAGGACGGGCTTTTTCCAGGCGGCAGGCGCGCCGCGCGGAAAGTTGGCGTTCAGGACCAGGCCCTTCTCCCATTCGCCCGCGCGCCCCTGCTCGAGCGCCGCGCGGATGAGCGGCAGGGAGGCCCCAGCGGCGGCGCGGAATTCCTTCGAGCCGAAGGCCAGGGACAGCGCCACCGCCGGAATCCCCAGGTCGGCCGCCATGCGCGCCCCCCCCACCGTTCCGGAAGAGGGGAGGTCGAGGCCGAGATTCTCGCCGTGGTTGAGGCCGCTCACGGCGAGGTCGAAGCGCCGGCCCCGCGCCAGATGCTCGGCGGCGAGAAGAACGCAGGTGGCCGGAGGGCCGTCGACGGCGTACACCGGCTCCCCGCCTCCCTCGCGAGCCACCGCCCTGACGCGCACCGGCCCATCGAGCTGGATCGACTGCGAGGCCCCGCTCCGGTCGCGGGCGGGGGCGGCGACCAGCACCTCCCCCACCTTCTCCAGCTCTTCCAGAATGGCCTTGAGGCCCGCCGCCTCGAAGCCATCGTCATTGGTGAGCAGGATGAACGGACGCCGAGACGGGGCGCCCTCTTTCCTTTCCTCCGCCGTCCCTCCGGCGAAAATCATGCAGGCGATCGTCATGAACGTGAGCGAGTGTCGCACGGCGCCTCCATATTTTTGGCTTGGGGTTAAAATACGCTTCATGAAACCGATTTACGGAAGACATTTCGCTGCTGTGTACAACGACAAGTGGGCTTCCTGGGGGGCTAAAATGTGGCCCTTCATCTGGAAAGCCGTGCAACGGGCAAATCCAGATGCCTCCACCTGGCTCGACCTCTGCTGCGGCACGGGTTCCCTTCTGAAGCTGGCCCGCAAGCACGGCTTCTCGACCGTCGGACTGGATCTGTCGAAGCACCAGCTCCGGCACGCCAGGAGAAACCTTCCGGACACCGAGTTTATACGAGGCGATGTGCGCGCGCTTTCACTGGAACGAAAGTTCGACGTCATCACCTGCCTGTACGACAGCTTGAATTATCTGCGATCGGCCCGCGATTTGGAAAGGGTCTTTCGCAAGGTTCTCCGCCACTTGAATCCAGGGGGGCTGTTCGCCTTCGACGTCAACACTTTTACTGGCCTTCAGGACCGCTGGCGCGGCGCCACCCTCCTTGACGACTCCCGGTCCACGGTTATTATCCAGTCCTCCTTCGACGCCGGCCGCGCCCTAGGGCGCTGCCGCATCATCGGCTTCTTGAAAACGGGACGGTTTTACAAAAAATTCGATGAGGAGCACTGGGAACGAGGTTATCATGCCCGCGAGATCGAGACGCTGCTGGACACAACGGGATTCGATTTCAAAAAGTATGATGCCGATGCCTTCTCGAGGCCAAGTAAACGGTCAGGGAGGCTCATTTATGTCTGCAGGCCGCGTTGACCATGGAGCTTGAAATCGGAGCCTGGAAGATCCGGAGCTGGTCGCGGGGCGATGTGAAAGCGCTGGTCAAATACGCCAACCATCGCGGGGTCTGGAAAAACCTCCGCCGCACTTTTCCCCACCCCTACACCGAAAAAGACGCCAGGGCCTGGATCAGAAAGGCCCTCAAGGACCGTCCGGAGACCCATTTTGCCATCGCCTCATCGAAAGAGGCCATCGGCAGCATCGGCATCAAGTTGCACGAGGAGGGATCCAGGAGATCGGCGGAGATCGGCTACTGGCTCGGGCAGCCTTTCTGGGGAAAAGGGATCGCCACCCGGGCCGTCCGGGCGCTGGCCGGATGGGCCTTCCAGAATTTCGACCTGGCGCGCATCTTCGCCTACGTCTTCGAGTGGAATCATCCCTCGGCGCGGGTCCTCTTGAAGGCGGGCTTCGTCCGGGAAGGCCGGCTGAAAAGCCGGCCCACGAAATACGGGAAACCGGTCGACCATTTTCGCTTCGCCATCCTCCGGGAGGACTTGAACCGGCGTCAGCCGGAGTAAACCGCCTGCTGGAGCCCGCGGATGTAGCCGATGGCGAAGAGGCGGCCGATGGTGGAATAACCCGGCTGGTCGTTCGAGTCCCCATCCATGGTCGGCACGTGGTCCGGCCGGCAGACGCCGCCGAAGCCGATGTCGCGGTAAGCCCGCATGCAAGCGGCCATGTCGGTCTTTCCATCATCGTGGAACGTCTCCTCGAATTTCTCAGGCGTGCCGCGGACGTCGCGAAAGTGCACGAAGAATATTTTCTTCTGCTCCCCGAAGCGCCGGATCGCCCCGGGCAGGTCATCGGTCATGAGCGTGAAGTTCCCCTGGCAGAAAGTGATGCCGTTGACGGGGCTCGGAACCAGATCCAGAAGTCTTTGAAAATTTTCCACGCTGCGCAGGATCCGGCCCAACCCGCGAATCGGCGAGAGCGGCGGATCATCGGGATGCATGGCCAGCTTGACGCCGGCCTTCTCGGCCGCCGGAACCACGCGCTCGAGGAAGTACTTCAAGTTCTCCCACAATCGTTCTTCGGCGACCTGGCCGTGCTCGGTCAGCGGGTCATCCTTGATCTTCGCAAAGTCAAAGCCGGTCACCAGCGCGCCCCCGCGGGATGGCAACGCTGTCGACGTCCGCAGCCAGTTCATCACCGGCATCCACTCGTAACACCACACCGGGATGCCCAGCTTCCCCAGGTTGCGAAGGAGCTCGCAGACCGCCTCGATCTCCTCGTCGCGGCCGGGAAGCCCGAGCTTGATCTTGTTCATCGGCGGCCGGCACTCGAGCACGGCCAGCCGGAACCCCTCCTTCTCATAAGTCTCCTTGAGCTTGGCCAGGGGCTCATAGCTCCAGGGGGCGGCGCCGCCTTCAGGCTGGGGATCCCTGCCCCAGGTGCCCACCACCTGCTGGACGCCGCACTGTTTCACCAGCCGCCACAACCGGCCCGGCGGCGGCGGTAAAATCTCGGCGATTTCCATTCTCGCTGCCGTCCGGGCGGGCGGATCGGCGGAGCCGGCCTCGACGCCGGACCGGGGAGCGCCGGCGCCGGCTATTCGGGCCATCGCCGCGCCCGAGGCCGCCAGAAAATCCCGACGGGATGGAATGAAACTCTGTTCGCTGGCCATGCCGATGTCCTCCGATGAATTCTTGATCCTGGCCGCCGGCGAGCCGGGGTTTTCAGCGGGCCTTTTCTCCCTTTTCTCCGAGGAGCTTCTCGCGCTGAAACGGCGTCAACTGGTCGCGCCGGGCCTTCAGCCACTCCTTGAAGTCCTTCTCGATCTCCTCGGTCCAGGCGCGGTCGATCTGGCCGGGAGTGTACTTCCCCTCGCGAAGCCGCTGATGGCCAAACTGGTCGCGCAAACGGATCTCCTCCGACCGCTCCACCACCTCCTGGGCTAGGTGGGCCGGGATGAAGATGACGCCTTCGCGCTTCCCCAGCACCACGTCTCCCGGCATCACCGGCGCCTTGCCGATGCGGATCGGCGTGTTGATGCCCATCAGCATGGCGTCCTTGATGAACGAAGGGTCCCAGCCCCGCGTGAAGGTGGTGAAGTCCGGAATCTCCTCGACGCCTTCGAGGTCTCGGGCCCCGCCGTCGACCACCACGCCCGTGCCGCCGCTCTTGGCCCAGATGGAATTGGCCAGGTTGTCTCCCATGAACGTCCCCCACTCGACCTTCCCCATCAGGTCCACCACGATGACGTCCCCCTTGACCACCGTGTCGATCACCCAGGAATTCTGGCCGCCGATGCGCTTCTCCTTCTTCCCCTCCTCCTCGATGACCTGATGGACATCGGGCCGCGAGGGGAGAAAGCAGGCCGTGAGGGCCCGCCCGACCAGCGCCGGATCCTTTCCGGTGATGGTCCAGTTCCCCTCGAACTGGTAATTGTAGCCGTGATTGCGGCAGACCTCCCAGGCCTCCTCGATGGAAACCTCTTTCACCCGCTTGAGGAGGTCGTCAGGCACCTTGGGCCGGCCGTCGGGGAAGCGCTCCCCTTTCCAGAGCGGCGTGAACTTGATCATATTTTCCCTGGAGAACACGCCCGGCTGGGCGGCGGCCGGTCCGGCGGCGGCCGCCACCGCCGCGGCGGCGTAAATGAGGGCGCAAAGCATCGGTTTCATGGAACCGTCCTTTCTATGAAATGTTGCTGATTTTTCTCCTCGGCTCCCGCCGGCTCCACAAGCGGTCGTGGGAGCGCTCGGCATTCCACTGGTCGGTCGGCGGGAAAAACTCTTCCTTGGGGTCCTTGCCGCGCCGCCGGATGGCCTCCTTGACCGCCTCCTCGTTCAGCTCGATCCCCAATCCCGGCCCGTCCGGGACCGGGATGAAGCCATCCTTCTCGAGGATCGGCTTGGAGACCCCATCGACCAGGCCATCGTAATACGGCGTATCGACGTCGTGATGCTCCAGGGCCAGGAAGTTTTCCGTGGCCGCGGCGCAGTGGAGGCTGGCGAAGAGGCCCACGGGCGATCCGGCCATGTGCATGGCCATGCCGATGCCGCGCTCCATGGCCAGGTCGCCGATCTTCTTGGTTTCCAGCAAACCTCCCGAGGTCATCAAGTCGGGATGGCAGATCGAGATCGCCATTTTCTCGAACAGCGGTAGGAAGCCTTCCTTGAGGTAAATGTCCTCCCCGGTCAGGATAGGCGTGGTGCAGGAGTTTTTCAAACGCACGTACTGGTCGGTGTAAAACCACGGGATCATGTCCTCGAGCCACGCCAGGTTGAAGGGGTCAAGGACCCGGGCGAGCTTGACGGCGTCCTCGATGCCGAAGTGGCCGAAATGATCGGCGGCCAGCGGGATATCCCAGCCGAGGATGTCCCGCACCGCGCCGACATACTCGGCAATCTTCCGCAGGCCCTTCTCGGCGATGCGGATGCCGGTGAAAGGATGGAGAACGCCCGAGCCCATCTGGTACGGATCGACGTCGCCGCCTGGAGGATAGCTCAAGGCGCCGTCGAGGCCGCGCAGCAGAGGGATGCCGAGGTCCATCTTCAAGAAGGTGAACCCGCGGGCGCGGCGCTCTTTCAAGCGCTGGCCCATCACCTGCGGATCGGGGCTGCTCTCGGTGTCGGCGTACATGCGGATCCGGTCGCGGAACTTGCCGCCGAGCATCTGCCAGCAAGGCACGCCCCAGGCTTTCCCGGCCAGATCCCAGCAGGCCATCTCGATGGCCACCACCCCGCCGGCTTGCCGGGCGTGGCCCCCGAACTGTTTCAGCTTGCGGAAAATCCGGTCGACGTTGCAGGGGTTCTCTCCCAGGACGCGGCTCTTGAGCAGGAGCGCGTAGGTGGCGCTGGACCCGTCGCGCACCTCCCCGTACCCGCGGATCCCCTGGTCCGTGTCGAGGCGGATGACGTGACTGTTCATCCGGCAGTACATGGGAACCACGCGCAGGTCGGTGATTTTCAACCGCGACGGCTCGGAACGGGTGTTCACCCGGCCGCGAACCTCCTCGGCATCGGCCGCCGAAATCCATCGGCCGAACCCGGCTGCGCCGGCGGCCGTTCCCAGCCCCAGAACCTTGAGCATGTCTCGCCTGTTCATGATTCTCCTTCCTAAGGCGGGCTGCGCGCTTCGCGCTCCGCCCGCAACCCAATAATAACCGCAAAGACGCAAAGGACGCAAAGTTAAGACGCAAAGTGAATTAGAGAGCGTTGGATCACAAAAATTCTCCGCAGGCTGCGAATATGTTTCGGATATAGGGTCTATCAGACTCCTTTGCCTGTCCCTGGTTCGTCCGTGAAGATGCCGATTGCATCATCAGACTCGGCTGGCTAATATAGGCCGCCAGCGTGGATGGTTCCACCGGAAAACGAAAGAAGCTTGAAGAACTCGAAGAATCCGCCAAGAAGTTGAAGAGAAAGGAGCGGGCCGCCGCTTTCCGAAAACGCCGGCGCCGCCCCCAGGGCGACGCCAAGAAAGTGCGGCCCTCCAGCCCATGATCCGAAAAGCCGACGATTTCCTCCCCGGCCGCCGGCCGGACTCCCAGCCGGTCGATCCGATCGCCCAGTTCATCGAAGAAGTCCTCCGCTCACCCAAAAACGCCGCTCAGATCGAGTGGCTCGAACATCAGCCGGCGCGCCCGGCGCGCTTTGCCGAGGAAAGCGGCGGAGACGGCGGGGGCGAGGGAGGGCCGCGGGAAGATTTCTACGGGCTCGATGGGCGCCTGAAGAAGCGCCTCCAGGAGCGCGGCATCGACCGCCTCTACTCCCATCAAGCCCAGGCGATCCGCCGCATCCAGAGCGGCGCCAACGTGGTGGTGGTATCCGGGACGGCGAGCGGCAAGACCCTCTGCTACAACCTGCCGGTCCTCGACCACTTCCTGCGCGGCGGCAAGGGGTACGCGCTTTACCTCTTCCCGACCAAGGCCCTGGCGCAGGACCAGATGCGCACCCTCGAGGAACTCCTCTCCGGGCTGGGCCTCGAGGTCGAGGCCGGCGTCTTCGACGGCGACACCGAGCCGGCCCTGCGGCTGCGGCTGCGGCGGAGCGGCCGGATCATCTTCACCAATCCCGACATGCTGCACCGGACCATCCTCCCCCATCACGGCGGCTGGGCGGGCCTCTTCACCGGGCTGCGCTTCGTGGTCATCGACGAGATCCACTCCCTGCGGGGGATCTTCGGCTCGAACGTCGCCAATGTTCTGCGCCGGCTGCGGCGCCTGGCGGCCCACTACGGCTCGAAGCCCCAGTTCATCGCGGCTTCCGCCACCATCGCCAATCCCCGCGAGCAGGCCGAGCGCCTCGCCGGCGAGCCCTTCGAGGTGGTCGACGAGGACGGATCGCCGCGCGGCGAGAGGACCTACGTCTTCTGGAATCCGCCGGTCGAGGAGCGCCCCGACGGCTCCCGCTACCGCAAGGGTCCCCTCTCGGTGGCGGTGCGGGTCCTGCCGGAGCTTCTCCAGCGCGGCATCCGCACCATCGGCTTCTGCCAGGCCCGCTCGACGGTCGAGCTGATCCTCCGCTACGTCTGGGACCGGCTGAAGGGGAACGCCTCCACCCGCCCCCTGGCGGAGAAGCTGGAAAGCTACCGCGCCGGCTACCTCCCCCAGGAGCGGCGCCAGATCGAGAAGCGGCTCTTCCGCGGCGAGCTCCTCGGCGTCGTCAGCACCAACGCCCTCGAACTGGGGATCGACATCGGCGGGCTGGATGCCGCCTTGATGGTGAGCTACCCGGGGACCATCGCCAGCTTCCGGCAGCGGGCGGGGCGCGCCGGCCGGAGATCGGGGCGCTCCCTGGTGGTGCTGATCGGCGGGAGCGAGCCCATCGATCAGTATTTCATGCGCCACCCGGAGGCCTTTTTCGAGAAGTCGCCCGAGTCCGCGGTCATCGAATCCGATAACCCCTACATCTTGACCAAGCACCTCGTCTGCGCCGCTTACGAGCTTCCCCTCGGCGATCAGGACGCGGACCTCTTCGCCGGCGGCGACCGGAAAACGCTGCGCGGCATCTTACAGCTCCTCGGCGAGGCGGGCCAGCTGCGGGAGGCGGAGGGAAAGTGGCATTACATCGAGAATGATTTCCCGGCCCGAAAGGTGAAACTGCGCACCGTCGGCGAGGAGAACTTCACCATTTACGAGAGCGGCAACCAGCGCATCATCGGCGAGCTGGACTACGTCGCCGGCCTGCTGAGCCTCTACGAGGGGGCGATCTACATCCACCGCTCCGAGACCCACTTCGTCGAGGAGCTGGACGTGACCAATCAGATCGCCCGCCTGCGCAAGGACGACAGCGGCTACTACACCCAGGCGCTGTGCCAGAAAAAGGTGCGCGCCGATGAAAAGATCGAAGCGAGGCCGTGGCGGCAGACCGCCCTCGAGCTGGCCGAGGTGACCGTGGAGACGCGGATCACCGGCTACAAGAAGGTGCGGTTCAACACCGCCGAGAACATCGGCTACGGCGAGGTGGCCTTGCCGCCGATCATCCTGGAGACGGTGGCGCTTCACCTCGACATCCCCCAGGAGATGGTCGAGAGGGCCATGCGCTTCGGCGCCGATTTCTTCCAGAGCGGCCTCCACGGCTTGAGCCGCCTGTTCACCAGCCTCATGCCCCTCTTCGTCATGGCCGATCCGCGGGACATCGACTACTTCATTGACGGCCGGCGGATTTTCGTCTACGACCTTTACTCGGGCGGCATCGGCTACGCCGAGAAAGCCTACGAGCGCTTCGAGGAGATACTGGCGGCGGCGCTGGACCATCTGACCGCCTGCCGCTGCCCCAGCGGCTGCCCGAGCTGCGTCCTGCCCGCCTTCAGCAGCTACGAAATCGCCATGGAGCCTTCCATCAAGGAGTTCCCCTACCCCAAGGAGGCGGCGCGCTGCCTGCTCCACGACCTCCTGGAGAAGGAGCCGTATCTGCCGCGCCTGGAGCCCGGCGTCGTGGGGCCGCGGGAGGCGGCGATCGAGACCCGGGAGCCCATCGATCCGCGCCTCGCCGGCCGGGTGCGGCGCGCCCTCAAACAACTCTGACCGCCATGCGCCTGATCCGATTGCGTCAAAAACTGCTGGAGGGGGCGCCTGCACGGAGGCCGGCCGATCCATCCTCCCCCGGACTCATCCGCTCGGTGGAGAGGTTCGCCGCCGGAGGGGAGCGCTTTCCCGAGGAGCTTTTCGGAAGCCCCGATCGGTGGGATGAATTAGCCCGGCGCCTGGAGCCGTTCGGCCCGCTGGCCTTCTGGGACATCGAGACTTGCGGCCTCGGCGACGCGCCCATTTTTCTCATCGGCCTCTTGAGCTGGGAGGGGCCCCCGGCGAACGGCTCCCGGTCCTGGCGCCTGGAGCTGCTCCTCGCCGAGGATCCCTCGCGGGAGCCCCAGCTCCTGCGCGCCGCCTCGGAGCTTCTCGGCCGGGCGAGCTGCTGGGTCACCTTCAACGGCCGCTGCTTCGACCACCCTCGCTTGCTAAAGCGCACCTTCCGCCACGGCATCCCGCTCCCCGAGTGCGGGCGCCACGTCGACCTCCTCCGCGAGGTGCGCCGCCGTTGGAAGGGGGTGCTTCCGGACTGCCGCCTGAGCACCGTGGAGCGGCGGCTGTTAGGCCTCGAGCGCGGCCCCGGCGAGGTGTCGGGAGCGGAGGCGCCGGAGCGCTACCAGCTTTACGTGAAGAGCGGCGACCGCCGCTGGATCGAGCCGGTCCTCGCCCACAACCGCCAGGACGTCCTGGCCCTGGCGCTTCTCTTTGGCCGGCTGCTGGAAGCCGGTCTTTGACGGCGCTCTTCTCAAAATGACGCCATCTTTCTCCCCGCCGCGGCGGCGGCGCGGCAGTTGATCGGCTCCCCCTCAAACTCCCAACGGGCCCTGTCGGCTTTGGTTGCAGGAAAGGCGGGAGCAAGGCCAGTGCCGCCAAGACCCCTTGACGGCGCCGTCGGTCGATGAAAAAATATATGAGTCGCGCCATGAGGTCTATATTTTCAATACCCCGGTACTGTTGGCAATATTTGAAAACGAAGTTTTGACTCGGTTATCGCTTCTGGAGGTTCCCATATGACCCTATTTATAAACTCTGTCTTCAGATCGTACCCGCTCCTTTTTCTGATTACCGCCTTTTTCGTCGCCCTCCCCATTTCACCAGCACGCGCCGACCTCTTCGCGGACAAGAACCTCGAAGCTGCCGTCCGGCAGTACGTGCTGGAGAAGCGCGAGACCGACAAACCGCTGGCCGAGGAAGATGTCCGCAACCTCTCCACCATCAAGGCCAAGGGGAAGAAGATCGGCAGCCTGGCGGGGCTTGAAAAATGCCAGAGCCTCGCCTCCCTCGAGCTGCCGGAGAACGACATCGCCGACCTCTCCCCCTTGACAGGCTTGACCAAGCTCCAGCTCCTCGACCTTTCCAAAAACAAGATCCAGGATGTCAGCCCCCTCGCCCCACTGACCGGCCTCCAGTACCTGGCGCTCGGCGAGAACCAGGTGGCGGACGTGACCCCGCTGGGAAAGCTCACCAGCCTGAGGACGCTTTACCTCTCGAGCAACAAGATCACCGACATGAGCCCCCTGGAGAGTCTGGGGAAATTGTGGACGCTTTACTTGAACGGCAACTCCATCAAGGACCTGAAAGCCCTGGGAAAACTCAAGGGGCTCCAGTCCCTGGATTTGAGCGGCACCGAGCTCGTTGATCTCTCGCCTCTCTCTGGTCTTGACCAGTTGACTTATCTCAACCTCAGTCGCAACCGGATCAGCGATCTCGCTCCCTTGGTGGACATGGCGAAGAAAGATATCGCGGGCGAGAAGCGATTCGCCCCCTTCCTGAGGGTCTACCTGACAGGAAATCCGCTCAGCGAACCGGCCAGGAATTCCCAGATCGCCGATTTGAAGAGCCTGGGGGTCAAGGTTTTCCTGGAGGATAAAACACCCTGAAAGCAAGCCTTAATCAATCCTCCGTGCCCGGGTACTTCTTCAGCCCCTCGGCGATTTCATCGAGGCGCTTGTCAACCCGGCAAAACACCGTGTTCTCAGGGAACTGGCCGTTTTTCCGGCGCTCCCCCGCCGGGAGGCCGGTGAGGATTTCGATCCCCTCCTCGACCGTGTCTATGGCGAAAATGGAGAACCGCTCCTGCTCCACTGCCTTGACCACGTCTTCGCGGAGCATCAGGTCGGGGAGGTTGCGCCGCGGAATGATCACGCCTTCCTTGTATGTGGGCCGCCCGGCGGAGACGCAGTCGAAAAAGCCCTCGATCTTCTCGTTGACGCCGCCGATCGGCTGAATATCCCCCTTCTGGTTGAGCGAGCCGGTGACGGCGATGTCCTGCCGGATGGGGAGCCCCGAAAGGCTCGAGAGGAGGGCGTAAATTTCCGTGGCCGAGGCGCTGTCGCCGTCGACGCCGGAGTACGACTGCTCGAAGCAGACGCTGGCGGTGAGACTCAAGGGGCGCTTTTGCGCGAAGCGGGAGCGCAGGTAGCCGCCGAGGATCTGAATCCCCTTGTCGTGGCTGCGGCCGCTCAAGCCCGACTCGCGCTCGATGTTGATGATGCCGCTCCGCCCCATGGAAGTCTCGGCGGTGATGCGGGAAGGCTTGCCGAACTGATAGTCGCCGGTGTCGTACACCGCCAGGCCGTTCACCTGCCCGACGCGGCTGCCGGTGGTGTCGATGAGAATGACCCCCTCGGCGATCATCTCCGAAAGCTTGGTCTCGAAGAGGTTGAGCCGCTCGATGTTCTCCTTGAGGACGCGCTCGATGTCCTTATCGGTGATCCAGCGGCGCCTGGCCTGACGGGTCCAGAAGCTGGCCTCCCGGATCAAGTCGGCGATCTGGGAAAACTGGATGGAAATTTTCGACTTGCGGCCGGCCTTGCGCACCCCGAACTCCACCACTTTCGCCGCGGCCCGCGCCGTCAGATGATTCAGCTTCTCGCCGTTGCAGATGCGGGAAATGACTTGCGGGTAATCCCGGGTGAGGACCTTCCGGGTGAGGGGGACTTCAACGTCGAAATCGACCCGCACCTTGAAGACGCGCTGAAACTCGGGATCGTTCTCGAAGAACGAGTCGTAGGAGTCGTAATCGCCGATCAGGATCACCTTGACGTTGAGCGGCACCGGATCGGGGCGCCCTTCGGCCGAAGCGGCCAGGGTGTGGGTGTCGTAGTCGAAGAGATCCATGCGGTTGTTCATCAGACAGTGCTTGAGGGCGTTCCAGGCATGGGGTACATCGAGCAGCTCGTTGGCCGGCAAGATGAGGAAGCCCCCCAGAGCCTCCACCAGGGCTCCCGGCCGGATGCCGCCAACCGGAATGCCGGAGGACTTCTTGTCGTCACCCCGCTGCTTCTCAAAACTGCCGAAAAGGCCTGAGAAGGTGACCTGCGATGGCCACACCACCGGCGGCCTCTGGCCGGCGCGGCGCGAAACCAGCACCTGGACGCCGTAGTCCTCCTCGGTGAGGTCCCCCTCCCGGTTGACGAACTCACGGGCCAGGGACTCGAAGTACCGCGCCAGCAAGGGCTGGTAACCGTGGCGGTCTTCGAGGGCCGGAACCCGGTCCAGGAGATAGCGTTTGATGGCATTGAGCCGCAGGTTTTCCTTGACTTTTTCGCGAAGGCGCTGGATGCGAGTGAACACCCGGCGGATATCGTTCTTGAGGACCCTCCCCTTGCCGGCCGGGAGGCGGACCAGCCGCGGCCGCTGGGGAGCGTCGAAGCGGGGCAGATAAACCAGATCCTCGAGCGGGAAAGAGGGCTGCCGGACTTTTTTCAACAGGTGCCTGAGCGTGTACTTGCGCCCCGTTCCAGGCATCCCGCAGATGAAAATGTTGTATCCGGGGCTTTTGAGCCGGAGGCCCAGCTTCAGGGCGCGCAACGCCTTCGCCTGGCCAATCACCCGGGCAGAGGGCTTGATCTCGGCCGTGGTGCGAAAGGGAAAAATACCGGGGTCGCAGGTCCAGCGCAGGTCTTCGGGACACACCAGAAATGGCGAAATCCGCCTAGGAGTTTCCTGGAGGCCTCGCTTCAAGGCTTTGACCCTGGAGTGGGATCGGTGAGCGTTGCTGGGCAGTCGAGTCACGGCAGTAATCGGTATAAACAAAGGGGTGCTAGCTGCCTTGGCGGTTTGATTCCATCTCTGATTGATTGTATCCCCGGAAACGTAGAAAATCTATTTTCCACCTCCAGAGGCTTGACGAACCGGTTACCGGACCCCTATAATTATGTTTAATCTCTAAACTTAGTATTATTTGGAAGCAATGTAATTGGAGGATTTAATGTTGAGGAGACTGTTGGTTTTATCCCTCTTGGGTTTAACTCTCCTGCCGGCCGGCTGCATGACCAACCGGCCTTATCTCTGGAGCTGGCCTCACAACAAGCGCAAGATTCTGACCGTGCTGGATGATTTCCATCGCGTGCACATGGACATCGACCGCATTATCTTTGACATGGACGAGCGACCGCTCGAGGACGTCGACTAAGGCCTTCCCGTAATCACTTTCTCTGCGGCCGGATTTCAGGTCCTTGCCCTCTCCGCGGGGGATGTTAGTCTTCTTCGCCCGCTGCCAATATTGCCGTCGGCAGCCAGCGAAGAAGTTTTTTTTCCACCCATATCGGAGAGGTACGTCATGAAAAAGGCCGGTCTTTTCGCTATCGCCTGTTTCACCCTCTTGGGCGCGGGTTGTGCCCACACCCATCACCTTTACAACTACAACCACTGGGGCCATCATGCCGCCAAGATCTTCAGCCCGACCGATGGCGAGCTGCATCAGTTCCACATCGACATTGACCGGGTGTTCTTCGGCATTGAAAATTACGACGAGTTCGAGAAGACCGAGCCGATCTACACGAGCAAGTAACTCGGAGCGGCTCGGAATTTCAGCTATCTTTCTGGAAATGCCGTAACACCTGATCGGCCAAGCGGCCGGCCTCTTGCGGCTCGAGCCAGGCAATCGAGAAGCGGCGCAGCCAGGTGAGCTGCTGCTTGGCGAACCGCCGGGTGTCCTCCTGGATGCGAGCGGCGATCGAGCCCTGCTCCTCTCCCTGCCGCAAGCCCTCAATGATTTGCCGGTAGCCCAGGCACTGGGCCGCTGTACGGCTCAAGCCTCGGGGATCGCTCAAGAGCCGGGCCGTTTCTTCGAAAAGCCCCTTTTCCACCATCAGCTCCACGCGGCGGTCAATGCGGGCGTAAAGCTCCGCCCGCTCCCAGGCGATGCCGAAGAGCCGGAAGTCAGCGGGCTCGAGGGCGATCTTGGACCGCTTCCACAGCTCGGTCATCTTTTCACCCGTCGAGCGGATGATCTCCAGCGCCCGGACAATGCGGCGCTGGTCGCGGGGGTGGATCTTCTGGGCCGCCAGGGGATCGAGGCGCAGCAGCTCCCCGTAGAGCGCCGGCAAGCCTCGCTCCCCGGCCTCTTCGAGGAGCTGCTTCCTCATGCTCCAGTCGGCCGCCGGCCCGACGAACAGCCCATCGAGAAGCGTTTTGAGGTAAAGCGGCGTCCCCCCCTGAAAAATCACTGTCCGACCGCGCCCTTCGATTTCCCGCACCGCCTCGAGGGCCAGCGGCAGGAACTTGCCGGCGCTGAAGTCCTCCCACGGATCGGCGACATCGATGAGGTGGAAGGGGATTTCCCGGCGCAGCTCCGGAGAAGGCTTGGCCGTCCCTACATCCATGCCGCGGTAGACCTTCATGGAGTCGACGGAGATGATCTCGGCTCCGAGCCGCCGGGCCAGCTCCTGCGCGAGCGCGCCCTTGCCGCTGGCGGTTGGACCGGTGATGAAAATGCGCTTCATGGATCAGCAACTAGGGGGAAATTTTTGAACTTGAAATCTCCCTGATCATATTCCAGCACCGAGGCCTCTCGATCCCAAGCGCCGAGGGTGTAAAAGACTTTCTTCTCCCCATCCACCCGGAGGGAGCGGCAGGCCTGCTCGTGGACGTGGCCGCAGATCAATACATCATAGCCGCCCCGGAGAAGCCGCGCCACCGCCTCGGCGGGCACTTCAAACAGCTCCCGATCCTTCCTGGCGGTGATCAAGCTGGTGGTTCTCCGGAGCCTGGCGGCGATCCGTTCCACCCATGCGGAGGGAAGGACGTCGTGCAGGGCCCGCACCCAGGCGCTGCGCAGGATCCAGCGGAAGCGGAGGTTGGCGCGGTCGCGGAGGAGCAGCAGGTCGCCATGGCAGATCAGCACCCGGCTGGATCCGAGCGCCAGGGGGTGGGAGCGGCGGACGAGATCGATCCCCCACCGCTGCTTCAGCTCCTCGTCGAGCAGGAAGTCTCGGTTGCCGTGGAGCAGGGTGACCTGGACACCCCGCTCCACCGCCCGGCGGATGGACTCGAGGGCCAGGCGGAATCCTGGAGCCTTCTCGGCGCCGCGGCCGGTCCAGTAATTGAACAAGTCGCCGAGGATGTAGAGCCGGGGAGGCGGCGAGCGGGAAGCCAGCTCGTTCAGAAAGGACCGGAACGCCCCGTGGCAGGGGCTCTCTTCCGAGCCGAGGTGAAGATCGGAGATAAAAACCGCGCTTCGGATGCCAGCGTTCAGAGTTCCCTCTCCCCAGAGTTTATCTCTTAGATTCTTACATCAAATATTCTACGCAGGCTGCAGAGAAGTCTTGGTGTTCGAAAACCGCTCTCTAATTCGCCTTGCGTCTTACCTTTGCGTCCTTGGCGTCTTGGCGGTTCAATCCTCTTCATCTTTTTCTTATTCGGCTTCAACATTTGGTTGCGGCCTTGGCTGCTTTAGGATGCGCCGTTCCCCTTGAAAACCAGCTCCGTGCTGCCGGGCTGGGTGATGATCGTCCGGTCAAAAAAAGCCCGCTGTTCGGAGGTGAAGTTCGGCTGCACGACAAAAAACTGCTGGATGTCCGGGCTCAGGTCCCGGAGCGCGCTGAGGATGTCATACGTCCTCTCGGCGTCGATCATCTTGAACGGCTCATCCAGGAAGATGAACTGCGGCTGCCGGGTGCGGGCGCCGATGAAAGTCTGAGAAAACGCCAGGCGCAGCGCCAGGCGCAGCGCCTCCAGGGTTCCGCCGCTCAGCTCGGCCAGCTCGAGAAAGTCGCTCTTTTCGCTGGTGAACAGCTTCAGGGCGAAGTCCTCATCGAGCTTGACCTCGCGGTAGCGATTGCGGGTGAGCCGCGGCAGCACGCCGCGCACGAATCTGGAAAGGGCTGGACCGATCCAGTTGCGGATGGAGGCGGCCGTCTCCCGCAGGAGGTCGATGGCCACGCGCCGGCACTCGATGTCGTTGAAGATCTCCCGGGACCGCAGCTCCAGGTCCTCGTTCTTCACCAGCAGGATGTCCTTCTTGGAAGACTGCGATTCGCAGTCGCGGAGGTCGTTTTCCAACCTGTCCAGATCGGAGCGGAGCTTCTTGTGCTCCCCTTGAATCTCCTGAATGAGCATTTCCTGCCGCTGGATCTCCTTGAGCGCCTGCGCTCTCAAATCCCGCTCGCTGCGGACCATCTCCCGCAGCCCCTTGCGATACTCCTTCTCGCCCTCCGGCTGGTAAAGCTTCTGAAACCGCTGGCGGAACTCCTGCAGGTGCTTCTGGCGCACCAGGTCGTTGACATTCTCCGCCGTCTTGATGAAGGAAGCAATGTCCCCCTTCTCGGAGACCGCCATAGCGCCGGAGAGTTGCTTCCGATCATCCTCGGCGGCCAGGATGCGCAGCTCGAGAAGGCTCAGCTCCTCAGCGAGATGCCGGGCCCGTCCTCCCAAACGCCGCCCGCCAAAAAAGAAAAGGCCGGAGGCGAGGAGGGCAACGCTCCCGCTGATCGACAAGCAGAGGAGGGCGTGGCTTCTGGCGAGGCTCATCCGCTCGAAGGACTCGAGCAGCCTCTGAGCCGCCGGGGTGCCGGAGAACAACAGCCCCCACAGTCCAAGCAGCGCCGCGGCCAGGAGGAAGCTCAGGCGGAAGAGCCAGGAAGCGCGCTTCCCGGACTGGCGAACCTGCCGCAGCTCCGCTTCCAGGAGCTTTAACTCCCCCACCAAGCTGTGGGCATCGCCGGCGGCAGTCCGCTGAGCCAGCTCCTCCACCAGGTCCTGGTAATGGCCGCGCAGCTTCAAGAACTCCTCTGCCATGGCCTCCAGGGCCTCGAGCGATCCTTTTTGCGCCTGGAAGGCGTCCCGATTCCTCTCCAGAAAGTCGCGCTCGAGCCCTTGGGCCTTGTCGAAGAAGTGGTAGTTCTCCACCAGGCTCCTCAAGCGGTCGCGCAGTTCGGTAATGTGCCAGGCGGCTGCCGCATCGAGCGCGGCCGCCATCTTGCCGTGATCTTCGGCAATGCGCTTGAGGACCTCCAGATCCCGGTCGGCAGCCACTTTTTTCTTCTCGACGGAGTTCATCTCGAGGGCCAGGCGCCGCGCCGATTCCTTCAGCTCCCCCAGCTTGAGGATGTTCTTTTCATACTTGCCGATCTGCTGCAAATTCCTCTGCACGTCTTTCTGGTAGTGGGCGTACTCGCGCTCGAGCTGCTCGTTTTCCTTGCCCAGGTTATTGGCGGCTTCTTGGATCTGCGCCAGACCCACCATGCGCTCGAGGAATTTCTCCTGCGAGTCGCCGCCGAGGATCTCCTGGTGCTGGTCGAGGTAGAACGACTGGTGGAAATCGTGGAAATCGTAGCGCAGCAGTTTGTTGAGGAGTTCCGTGACGTTGATGTTGCCGGCCGCCAGCTCCCGTCGGGTCTTCGAGTCGATGATCTTGACAAAGTTGGTCCCGTACTTGTCGATTTCCCGGTAAATCAGGAAGTCTCCCCTTGCCGGCACGGTGAACTCCACCTCCACCGACATGTAATCGGCTTCCCACCGGATCAACCGCGCCGCCGCCAGCTCCAGGGACTTGCGGGTCTTGCCGAAAAACGCAAACAGGAGCGCTTCGCCGATGGTCGTTTTGCCGGACTCGTTCGGGCCCTCGATGCCGATCACCCCATGGAGCGGGAGATTCTCCAAGTGCAGCCTGGAGAATCTCATGAAATTCTCCGCGCGGATGGAACGGATCAACACTGGCTTAAGTCTCCTCGTTCAAAATGCTTGCCAACCGGCACCGGGCGATCTCGAAGGCACGGCGGTAAAGTTCCTCTTTCGCTCCTTCACCGAGGTTCTGGAAAGTGCGCAGCTTTTTATCCAGGACGGCTTGCAGCTCCTCGAGCGGGGAGTGGATGGGGACCCCCGAGAAAATGAATTTCGGCTGTGGCGGCTGGCTCTCCTCCGAGCCCGCGGCATTGCTCGGTTCAGGGTTCATTTTCAAATCTTCTCGGCAGAGGCGACCGCGTTGGCGGTTGGCCGGCGTTTTTCCTTGAGGAGGAGCAGAATCGAATCCATCTCCTGAATGACCTCGCCGAAGTCCTGGATCCGGTTTGCCGGCATTCGATCCATCATGCGGTCCACCAGGCGGTCCAGCTCGTCGGGGATGTCCGGCCGCAGGGATCGGATGGAGGGCCGCTTCCCCTCCACCACCTTGATCATCACTTCCACCGGCGACCTCCCTTCGAATGGGACTCTTCCGGTCAAGGCGCGGAAGATCGTCACCCCCAGGCTGTAGACGTCCGACCGGCAGTCTACCTGGCGGAAGTCCTTGATCTGCTCCGGCGCCATGTAGTAGGGAGTCCCGAGGATGGCGCCGTGATTGGTGATGCCGCCGTCTTGCTGGCCGGGCATGATCTTCTTGGCAAGCCCGAGATCGGCGATCTTCACCACACCTTCACGGGTGATCATGATGTTTTCGGGCTTGATGTCACGATGGATGATGCCGCGGTGATGGGCATGTTTGAGCGCATGGCTGGCCTGCAGAGCGATCTCCAGAACCCGCTCCGGATTCAGCACCTGGCGGGCCTCGAGGATCTCCCGCAAGTTCGAGCCGTCGACGTATTCCATGATGATATAAAATAGACCGTTTATTTCCCCCACGTCAATGATGTGGACAATGTTTCCGTGATCCAGTTCGGCGGCCGAGCGGGCTTCCTGCAGGAATCGATGCACGTAGTTGCGGTCCTTGGAGAACTCCTCCGACAGCACCTTGACAGCGACGGTGCGGCCCAGGTTCAGCTGCTTGGCCTTGTAGACCACCCCCATGCCGCCGGTGGCAATGCGATCCAGGATCCGGCAGCCGCCGATCACCCTGCCTAGGACTGGATCTTCGGGAGCGCTGGCTCCCGGGCCAGGGCCCGCCGGCGCGGAATCCGCGGCGCCGGCGGCAGCCACCACCGGATCGGCCGGCTTGTTCAGGAAGGCGCCGGCGGCTGCGGGCTGGGCCGGAGCGGAAGGATCTTGCAAGGCCAGCTCGACCTGGCATTTGGGACAGCGGTAGTGGGATTCAGGGATGTAGCTGCCCACCGGGACCTCCATGCTGCAGGAAGGGCAGGCCAGCCGCAAGCTGCCGAGCACGGAGAGCGCCATCTTGAGCTTTTCTTCATCCAGGAAGCCCTGGCGGATCAAGATCAGGCCGAGAGCCTGGTACTTCCCCTCCTCCCGCAGCTTTTTCTGGACCTCCAGCCCCTGGTTGATCTGGAGCAGGCTGCACCAGCGCTTCTGGATCAGCAGTTGCCCTAAACGGATTTCCGTGGACCTGGCCATTTTAGATGTTTCGGGGCGATAACCTTCAATTCTTTAACTTTTTCAGAATATTCCCCCAGCGGCCGGCCTCGCCGGACGCCACGATGCGGCGCTCCTGGGGCTGCTCCCGGTGTTCAAACGTCAAGGTCAAGGCGCTGCCGGGAACAGCCGCGGCGACCCGGTCCGCCCATTCCACCACGACCACCCCTTCGAGAGAAAGGTTTTCATCAAATCCTAATGCGAAAAGCTGATCCGCGCCAACTAGGCGGTAGGCATCGTAGTGATAAATCCTGAGCCGCCCCTCGTAGATCTGCTGGAGGACGAAGGTCGGGCTGCTGACCCGCTGGTAATCTTTGACTCCAAGGCCGGCGGCGACTCCTTTGGTGAAGAGCGTCTTGCCGCCCCCCAGCTCGCCGATCAGGGCCAGAACCGCCCCCGAGAACAGCTCCTGACCCAGGTGAAAGCCGAGGTCGAAGGTCTCCAGAGGGGAGCGGGACAGAAATTCAACTCGAATCACTTAACCTATAAACTTATTGAAGAAGTAGATTAACCGCCAAGACGCAAAGGACGCCAAGTTTAAGAAAGAAATCCAGAATCAGGACTTAGAAAACTTAAATTTTTTCACATCCATTGAAAGTTTTTTTACTCTTTTTTATCTTCTTGGCGCTCTTGGCGCCTTGGCGGTTCAATTTCTTTTCTTGGAATAGTGTTAAACCTTTGCCCGCCGAAGGCGGTGTCATGGCTCTGGACGGGGCGGCGGGCTCCACACCAGGCGGGGGCAGTCTCCCCATAAGAGTTCCAGGTCGTAATAGCGGCGGTTTTCCTCGAGAAAGAGATGCACCACCACCTCGACGAAGTCGACCAGCACCCACTTTCCTTCGCGGTACCCTTCCAATCCGACGCGGCGAACTCCGCCGGCGGCGATTTCCTTGTCGAGGTGGTCGCAGGCCGATTTGAGCTGCCGGGAATTGGTTCCGGAAGCGAGCACGAAAAAATCGGTGATCTGGAGTTGGTCGCGGACGTCGAAAATGACAATGTCCGTCATGCGCTTGGCATCCAGCAGGTCGGCGCACTTCCGCGCCAGCGCCACCGACTTCTCCAGGGAGGGGCTCGCCGTCTCTCGCGCCGCCGCTTCCTTCGTTTCCATCCTGATGGCTTCTTGCATAATTCTGAATTGGGTGTTTTCCAGAAAAATCCCCTAAATTGAAGCTGTTTTTATAACACAAAACCCACCTGGCCGCTATTCCGGAGGCAATTTTTCGATCCCATCCCGGGCAAAGTCGAGCTGCTTCTCCATCTTTTCAATCTCCTGGGCAAAGCTCGCCTCCTTTTCTAGCCCATGATTCAGCGCCATATGGCTGACCAATGAACGGCAGCGTTCATCGAGGTCCTGCGCTCTCTTTTTGATGCCGGGCATGGAAACGCCCGAAAGGTGTTCGCTGAATATAAAATCGAGCTTGAGAATCAAGGCCTGATACAAGACGCGGTCCTCCACCAGGCTGTGCCGTGGAGAAGCTTGCGCCTCGGCGAAATACCGGATGGCGATGTCGAGCGGGTCTTCGCCCTTGGGATTGAGGGCGAGGTCGCTCAAGAAGCGGTTGCGGTCGGCGCGGCAGCGGTAGGGATGAAAGCGGGAGTAGTAGATGGTTCCGGCCTTGTTGAGGAGGGCCAGATTGCCGGGAAAGCGCGCCAGGCCCTTCTGCAGGACTTCGAGGCCGCGGGAGATCCACTGCCAGCGCTTTTCTCTTTCGCCGGCAAGGATGTGAGGGATGTCCAGAGTCATGTGATCGGCCTCCAGCTGGAAAAGGAGCGGCGAGGCGCCCTGCAGCTCCTCCACCGCCTGATAGTAGAGCGGCAGCTCCAGGAAGCGCTCGTTTTCCACGTGCCAGGTGATCCGCACCCACAAGGCGTTGATGAGGAGAGCGCGGAAACCTCCGAGGAGGCTTGCGGCCACTTGCTCCCGCGGCGAGAAAATCTGGCCCAGCGGTGCCGATTCCAGCGGTCCAGCCTGCCGGAGCTCGCCAAGCTGTCGCCGCACCAGCATCATGGCGGCGACCAGGATCAAGAGCAGGAGCGAGAACCTGGTTTTCATGATCCCCCCCGGGAGTACTCCCAGCGCATGAGGAGCAGCGCCGCTAGGGCCAGGAAGGCCGCGGCGTAGGCCAGGCCGATCCCCTGAGCGCGCAGCACGTTGAGCCAGGCGATCGCCTCCCCTTCGAAGAGGAAGCGGCCGCCGCGGAAGTAGCGGAAGTCCGGCAGCACCGCGATCCAAAACTGGGCGACTTTCCCGAACAGCTGGGTGATCCAGTCCGGCTTCTTCAAGTACGCCGCCTGATCCGGCACCCGGAGCAGAACGGCGGCGCTCTCGAGCGACAAGATGCCCACGGCGTCGCGGAGAAAGGTCATCGCCGAGCCGCACACGAACACGGTCAAGAAGGTGGCGAAGGCCACCGCCGGGCTGAAAAGCGCCGCGGCGAAGGCGGCCAGCCCCACCACCAGAGGCAGCAGCCCAGCCGCCAGAAGGCCGCTGCGCAGGAAGTTCTCCGCAAAGCCGATGTCGCGCTCGGCTATGAAGAGGCCGGTGATGGGCGTGAAGTTGTCGCTGTACTGGATCCGGAAGCGGTCGTTGAAGTCGCCGAACCACACCACCGCCGGCGCTTCACCCCCCGGATCCTGCTGATCCTCGCGTCCCCGAGCTTCCATGCGTTCCACCATCATCGTTAAACGATCCTCGCCCCCGATCAGCGGACGCGGGACCTTGAACTTCGCCGGCTTCAAGTCCTTGAGCTCCAGGACAACGGCAGGGGCGGCCTCGGAGCCGTCCTCTTTCCAGAAGGAAAGCGACACCGGAGCGCTTCCCTTGAGGAGTCGGGGCTCCTGCCCTTCCTCCTTCACCAGCCGCGCCACCTCGGCGCACAGCCACCCCTCCAGGTCCCTGCCGCCCTGGCGGAGGCCGCCGGCAACGAAGGTCCAGGGATCCGACCTCTCCAGCCACGCGATCCTCGCCGCCCGCCCCTTCCCGGGCTCCGGCGCCGGCGCCGCGGGCGTCCCGCGCCGCCACTCCACCTTGCGGTGGAATTCGACGGCGCCCGTTCCCGAGTCGAAAAAGGCCATGGCGGCCGCCGCGATGGCGATCAGGAGGAGATGGCAGGCCAGGGGAGGGACCACTCCTCCGGCCCAGATGGCGAGGAGGAAGCCGGGGAATCGGAGCGGCCGCGTCAGGATGAGATCCCAGCTCGAGCGGTCAGCGGAGGTCAAGACGGCAATGGCGGCCAGCGCTGGCAAGGCGTAAAGGAGGTAATCGAGCAGGGCCGAGGCCGCCAGCTCGGTGGAGCGGTCGCCCACGAGAATGGCGGCAAAGAGTAAAAGCGGCAGGAGGAAGCCGGGGAGCCACAGGCCCAAGCGCAGGAAGCGTTTGATCAGCCAGGAGATGATGGAAATCATGAGAGCGCGTAACAAGATGAATTTTGTTTGCCGGCAGCTTTCTTGCCGTAGGTATTATAGAGTCTTCCTCCGCAACTTCTCCGCAGGGTGCGGAGAAGTTGCGGATAGCTCGGTTGCGGGCGAAGCCCGCATTACGTATGATACCCGACATGGCACTTCTCATCATTGAAAAGGCGGGCCAAGGGAAGTCCGTTCCGCTTTCATTTGCCGTTGCGGACGACGGAAATCCGACGGTGATCGGCCGGGCCGGCACGAACGACATCATCATTGAAGATGAGCGGGCTTCGCGGGTGCACTGCCACATCGTCTTGCGGGATGGCGCCTGGCGGCTCGAGGATCAGGGGTCGCGCAACAAGATCCTTTACCAGGGGAACAAGATCGACCAGCTCGAGCTCAAGGATCAGGAAACATTTCAGATCGGCTCCACCGTTTTCCGCTTCCGGACGAATGAGTGGCTGGACCGCTTCCAAGGCCAGGAGTTGAACGGCTTCCGTCTGGAGCAGCTGGCGGGCGGCGAGGCGGGAGTCCTGCGATACCATGGCCGGCAGCTGGGCATGGACCGGCCGGTGCGGATCGACTTGATTCCATCCCGGCGCTCCCCCCTCGATCCGGAAAATCCCGAAAGCGCCAGGCAGCTCGCGAAGCTGCAAGAAGCCGCAGCGGCCGCGCGGAGCCTGCAGCATCCCTCCTTGGCGCCGGTGCTGCGCTTCCAGCCTCCGCAAGGGGACGCGCCGGGTCACCTGATCATCCGGAGTCCGGGAGCCAGAACCCTCAAAGACGCGCTCGAGGCGGTGCTGCAAGCCCCGGTCCACGCGCGCGTGCGCTTCCTCCAGCTGCTTGCGGAAGCGCTGCTTTACCGCGGCGGCATCGGGGCCTTGCGATCTCCCATCGGGCTCGGCCATGTCGGGCTCAAGAACGATGGCATGGAGCCCTGGCTTCCGCCGCTCGAGCTGGCGGCCTGGTTCGCCCAGGCGGCCGGCGCCGGCCGCCATCACCCGGAGTTCATCCCCTACTTGCCCCCCGAGGTCATCGCCCGGAGCGGAGCTTCCGACGCGGCCATGGACCTCCCCTTCGGCAGCCTGGCCTATAATCTGGGAGCCATCGGCTATCACCTGCTGGCCCGGAAGCCCCCCATGGGCTCCGGAAGCGGAGAAACCATCCTGAAAAACCACGCCAGCCTGGCGCCGACCCCCGCGGATCTCCTCGAGCCCGCGGCGCCGCGGCCGGTGACCCAGCTCCTGGAGCATCTCCTGGCGAAGAATCCAGACGCGCGGCCGCAAAGCAGCGGAGAAATCCTCGCCGTGCTCCAGGAGGCGGTGAAATCAGCGCCGCCGCCCAGCGCCGCCGCGGCCGCGGCGGCAACGGAGGAACTGGAAGAGCCTGCGGCCCCGGAGGAGTCGGAGGAACTGGAGGAGCCGGAAAGTGCCGGCGCCGGCAGCACTCCCGCCTGGGTGTGGCTGCCGCTGTGGATTTGCCTCTGGATCCTGCTGTTCATCGGGGTGAGGGTGGGGACGAGAATACTGCTCCAGAAATCCAGAAAAAACTAGTGACAGACACTAATTTTTTTATTCCAGCATCGTCGCCTTGCCGTCGTTCTGGCCCGCCAGGGCGAAGAGGAATCGCTTCAAGTTCTCGCCCGCCTGTTTGAAGCCGATGGTGTGGATGCGGCACCTGGCGAAGCGGTTGGCCGCCTTGATGCCATCGAGGACCTCTTTCTCATCGAGCGCCTTGCCGCGGTAGGGCTGGCCGTCCGAGAGCAGGATCGCCGTGTCGAAGCCTTTCACGTCGGCGAACAGGCGCTCGCAAGCGGTGTCGGTCCAGGTCTCCCCCAGGGACTCGAGCTTGTTGACCCACTCCACCGCCTTCTCCTTGTTGGCCGGGGTGGCGGCGATCAGCGCCGGGTTGTCGTTCAAGTACTTGATCTCGCTGGCGAAGCTTTGCACGGTGAAGTGGACGTGCTCCGGCAGGCTGCGGATGGTCCGGATCAGCTCCTGCTTGACCCGGTACAACCGCTCCCTCTCGATGGGGAATTCATCTTTTTTTTGTTCCTTATCCTTTTCCTGTTTGCCCTTCTTGATCGGTTCGGTCTTGTGCTCCCCCTGCTTCTTTCCCACCGCCGGCGGCGGATCGCGCCGGCTCATGCTGCCGGAGACATCGATCACGAAAGCGATGCGGTCGGAGTCGAGGGCGATGTCGAAGAACTTGTGGAGCACCCCGGTCTTTCCCTCCGTCCTGGACGGCGGTTCGAGCTTCTGGCCCCGGCGGGTGTCCCAGAAGATCTTCCAGTCGGCGGCCAGCTCGAAGTCGTGCCCCAGGGTGATCTCCTTGAGGGCGGCGTGGATGTCGTAGTGGAGCCGCCCCTTGGGGGCCTTCTCAACCTTCTCGAGGAGGGCGATCAAGGAATCGACGGCGTTTACATCCTTGGCGAGCTTGAGCAGCCGCAGGGCCGCGAACTTGACCTCGTTGCGGGGGTCCCACAGCGCTTTCTGGAGCACCACGAGGGCATCGGGGTCCGACTTCTGGTACAGGGCATACACCACGCCCAGGAGAATGAGGCGCGTCTTGTAGTTAAAATTCTTGTTGGCCTGCTCGTAAATCGCCTTCTTCGCCTCGGCGCTGGTCATCGTGAAAAGGATCTCGCCGGCTTTCAGCTCGAGGCCGTAATCGACGCCGGAAAGAGCGTACTGGATGAGGAGCTTGGCGGCGCGGGGATCATCGTGCGGGGCTACGGCATCGACCAGCTGCGCAAGGCGGGGGATGCCGGAAGCCGCCGCGGCCTCCTTGAACTGCTTTTCCAGCTGATTCCAGTCGGGATGGCCCACGGCCGTTACCGCCATTACCGGCCCCGAAGCGACTCTCAGGAGCCAGACCGCGGCTGCCAATCCGGCTGGAATTCCGGCCAAGCGACCATTTTTCAGCCGATCCCTTCCCGCCGCGCCGTGGAAATTTGCCATGGTGCCCTTCTTTTTCAGATTGATAGCTTTTCAGGTTGCTAGCTCATCAGGCTGCAAGCCATCTGCCATAACTTTCTTGACTCATGCCATTTTCATTTTATCGAAACCTGGCTCTCAAACAACCAATTACCTGAACCAAAGCCGGTATTTACCGGCTGATCCACAGCATCTCCCGCGATGGCACTTCCTCGAGAATGGGCTATGCTTAAATTCAGAGGATTTCCTTATGACGGGTCGCTGATTCCCGTATAAGGATTTTGATCACGTCAAGGATCTGGAATTTTTGGGTTGGAGAGTCCATGAAGGTTTTGCATAGAGGGAAGGTCGCCGTCTTGATCCGCAATACGAGGAGCCTTTTCGCGCTCCTCTTGCTGGCTGGCTGCGGCTCCGGAGGGTCCTCAGGAGGCTCTGGCAGCCCCAGCAACCCGTCGCCAAGCGCCAACGGCGTCGCTTCCAACGTCTCCGTCACCGATCAAGGCAACAGCCGCTTCCTGATCGGCTTTACCTTGACCGCCGACACGGCCAAAACCCTCGGCGTGGAAGTCGATTTTTCCGAAGATCAAGGATCGACCTTCAGCGCCGCCACCGTTGAAAGCCAGGACAGCAGCGTTCAGCCCCGCGCTGGAGCGGCCAGCTTCTCCGGAACTCCCGATGGCTCCACCTTCCAGGTGGTGTGGGTGGCGAGCAGCGATCTGGCCAACCTCCAGCAGCACGACCTGGTGATCAAGATCGTTCCCTACAACCTCTCCTCCAACGCCCAGGGCGTTCCGGCCCTTTCCGATGTTTTCGGCATCGGCTCCAACCAGGCCCCCGTCACCAGCGGCCTGTCCACCCCGCCGGGCACGGTGGGAGGCTGGGTGACCTTCACGTACACGGTAAGCGATGGCGAGGGCGACCACGTCTCCATCTCGGCGCAGTACTCCACCAACGGCGGCTCCACCTACGCCGATGCGACCCTCGGCGGAGGCGATGGAACCACCGGCCTGAGCGCGCCGGCCTCCGGAGCCTCGCACACCATCCGCTGGAACGCCCAGGCCGATGTTCCGGAGGCGTTTCGAAACAACGTCCGCTTCCGCCTCCGCGCCGCCGACACGACGAGCGGCGGCTACTCGACCTCGAACGCCTTCTCGATCCGCACCTACGCGCCGGTGATCGACCTCTTGACCGTCAATGAGGTCCCCGAGGACATGAACGGCAGCTTGAGCTTCACCAACAAGTCGAACCAGAGCCAGAGCTTCACGCTGCTCCTGCCGGAGACCGGCTTCGTCATCGGGCTCGAGTTCAGCATCAGCTCGAGCGGCGCCGCCATCGATCCGAATGGCCTGGAAATGACCAGTTCCAGAGCGATCGGCGGCGGAACCGCCGGCGGAGGGTACGACTCCGGCAGCGACTTCGGCTCGCTTTTTCAAATCGACGCGGCGAACGGGACGGCCGCAATGACGGTCACGAGCGGCCTCGCTTTCCGCGCCGGCTCGCACACCCTCACGGCGAAACTCCGCGACGTGCTCGGCAACGTCTCGGCCAGCGCCAGCTTCACCTTCGACACCACGGCAGCGTCAGCCGCCAGCCGGCCCTTCGAGTCCAGGGATGTCTGGTATCTGACCTTCACCCGGGACAACTTCGCCATCACTTCCACGACCAGCAGCTCCGGCACGGTCACCATTGCGGTGGTTCAGACCGCTAACGGCGCCAGCGACTTCGTCGAGGACTTGCGCATCTTGGGATTGAACAGCGCTTCGCCGCCGGCCGCCGCCCAGGCCGCCGGCTTGAACACCGTCGTCCTCGAGCTGGTCAAGGAGAACATCGCCGGCTATCTCAACACTTTTTACGAGCTGAACTTCGACGGCACGCGCCATGCGGACTCCGCCAACCTGCAGTTCTCCTTGACCCAGCCCTCGGGAACCTGCTCGCGCATGGCGGTGGGAGGGGACGATCCCATCCCCGGATACACCATCGGCCGGGCCGAGTACGACTACCGGAACGGCTCCGCCAACGACAACACCGACGTGGACCTCGGAGTCTTCACCACCAACTTGATCGAGTTTTACATCAACTCCAGCTTCACCTTCAAAAGCAAGTTCAACGCGCTGATCCCCGGCCGGGGGACCGCCCTGGGCTTCCACGCCTCCGATGTGACGGTGCTCTCGGACAGTTTCGACCGCTCCGGCGGCGGCAACTCTTCGCAAGACAACAACCGCTACGACGACATCATGGATGCGGTCGATGCTCTGGCCCGCGTCGTCGCCACCATCATGGCGCACGAGATCGGCCACTCGGTCGGCCTGGTCGCCAACGGCGCGCCGTCGGCGGGGCTTTTCGGCGGCGAGTACAACGCCTCTTTTGCCGGGCCTTACACTACCGACTATCACCTCGACACCCCCGGGAACAACATCATGGCGGCGGCCATCAGCTTCACCAGCGCCATCGCCACGGCGTCCAGCGCCCCTAGCTTCAACGAAATGAACATGGCTTATCTCCTGGAAAGGATCCTGGTCGAATAAGGTTGGAATCATGAGCTTGAAGATGAAGAAATCGTCGATCCTTCACGCCCAGCCGGCGAGGCCCTGGATTCTGGCGGCTTTGCCTGCCGCCCTGGCGGTCTTCTCATCGGTAACGCCGGCCTCGGCATCCTCCTCCCCCAACCTTCGCTCCCTGGTCGAGGACAGCGACGCCATTCTGCAAGGGACCCTGGCGGGAATGGAAAAAGCTCCGGGCGGGATCTGGCATCGCCTCGACATCGCCGGCGTCCTGTGGGGAGAGCAGGCGGGAGCTTCGGTGTACTTGTTCGCCCACGGCCCGGGGGTCCCCGAATCGGTCGAGCTGATTCCCGGCGAAACCATCCTCTGCGGGGTTCGCTGGCTGAGCGAGGGAAAAGGCCCTTTTCACCTCAAGCTGATCGCCTCGCTGAAGCGGGTCTCCACCACGGCGCGCGGCGGGCTCATCGCCGCCGATGGGGCCATCCGCTCGGGTCCATCCACGGACGCCCAGCTTGTTGAAGCGATTCAAATCCTTGCCTCCACCGGCAAAAGCGCCGCCGGCTTAAGCCTCCAGGAGATCCAATCGCTGCTCTCGCTGTCCAGGAGCCGGTACGACTTCGTCCGGGAGGAAGCGGTGCGGCAGCTGTCGGCCCTCCCGGAAGCTCTTCCGGAGGCCGCGGCGATCCGGATTCAAGGGCAGTTCCATGAAGAGCTGAAGCTGGGAGGCTCGCCGGCCGTCCTCGAGGCCTACCTGGAACTCGTCCGCGCCCAGAAAATCTCCGGCGCGAGTGACGCCGTTTGCGAGCTGATTCTCACCCGGGATGAGGCCGCGCTGGTGGCGGAGGGCGTGGACACCCTTTCAAGGCTCGGCTCCGCGGAGGAGATCCCCAAGCTGTTGAGCTTTTATCCCCGGGCCTCGCCGGCGGCCCAGGGCCGGATCTTGCGGATCCTGGCGCGATTCCAGCAGCAGGAGGCCGCGGCCCTCTGCCGCCAGGCCCTGGCGGAGAGCAGCCATCCCGGGCTGCAGGCGGCGGCGGTGGAATCCCTCGGGGAGCTGCACACTTCTGAGTCGGCCCGGCTGCTGGGCGAGATCCTGGAATGTCCGGTCCCGGAGCTGCGGCGACTGGCAGTCCAGTCGCTCTCCCGGCATCAGACCGAGGTCAGCGCCAGCATCCTTCGCAACGCCTTGAATTTTTCGCTACCGGCAACGGAGCGCCAGCAAATCCTCAGGGGGATTTACGGCATCAAGCACCCGATGAATAAGCGGAAAGAATGATGGTTTGAAAGGTTTACCAGGGCATTCCAATGCAGGACCTTTTGAGACTTCTTGAAACTCTGGAGCGCAAGAAACTGGTGGGGACCCTCGTCCTCGGCCGGAAGAGAAGAAGTCTGGAAGTGTTTCTGGAGGAAAACCTTCTTTATCTCCCCAACGGAGGCTTCCTCGGCAAAATCGACTTCGAAGGCCTGGTGGAGTCCGGCCTGCTCGGCAAGAAGCTTTCGGAGACGGCCATCGAAACCATCGCCCTGGCCACCGACCTCACCGAGACCCTCCTGCCGGAGGTCCTGTACTCCCGCGGTTTGATCGACCGGAAGGAGCTGGAAGAGCTGGCGCACCGCCATTTGCAGGAGGAGCTCTTCAGCCGCTTCCTCATCTACCAGGACTCCTTCCACTTTCAGGAAGGGAATGTTCCGGAGGCCATCATCGGCCAGGAGGGCATCACCATCAAGGTGCCCATTCTGCTGGACCGGTTCCTGGAGGTGGTGCGCAATCGCGTCAACCAGCTCAACACCATCGCCGAAATCATCCCCACCAACGAGGAGATCTTCGTCATCACCGAAAAGGGCATGGCGAGGAAGCAGGAGGCCTTGGGGGACTTCGGCTTCCAGAGGATCTTCGACCTCCTCGATGGCTTCCGCACCCTCCAATCCATCTTGCACGACGGCTTCTTTTTCCCGTTTTACGTCACCAAGCGGATCGTCGAAGCCCTCGAAAACGGCTGGATCAAGAAGACCTTGATCCCGGAGCTTCGGGGCGTGGATCCCTCCCAGCTTTCCCGGGATGACGCCGAGAGGTACCTCCCTTACTTCAAGAGCGCCGTCAAGTACGGCGTCGATGAGATCAAATCGCGGGAGAACCTGGCCATCGTGCTCCATCGGCTGAACAAGGCCGACCAGGCGGTCATCCAGTACAACTTCATCGGCGACACCCAGTACCAGATGGGCCGCAAGGCGAAGGCCGTTCAGGCGTACCATCAAGGCCTGTCGATCCGTCCAGAAGATCCGTTGATCACCGAAAAAATCGTCCGCATTTACAGGGAAGGCGCCGAGGAAGCGGTCCGTCAAGGACACTTGAACGAGGCCATCACCCTCTACCGCAACGCCCTGCAGATCCTCCCCAACAATCCGGAGATCTTCCGCGCCCTCTTGAATTTGCACGTCGCCAAGAAGGAGATAAGCGAAATCGCCAATCTCTGCGACCTGATCACCAGCCGCGACCGCTTGAGCAAGGATCCGGGCTTTGCCGTCGAGGTCGTGCGCTCGATCATTGCCCAGTTCCCTCAGGAGCCGCTCTTTTACAAGAAGCTGATCAACATTTATCTGGACACCGGCAAGACCAAGGAAGCCCTTGATGAGATGGAAAACCTGGCGCAGCTTTTCGTGAAGGATGGAAAAACCGCCCAGAGCCTCGACCTCATTGAAAAGATCCTGCGCCTCGATCCCAAGCGCAAGCATCTGCGCAAGCTGTCCAAGCCGCCGGCCAAAAGCCGCACTCTCGGCTTGTCGGGCTTCCTGCCCAAGACGTTTTGCGTTCGAATCATCCTGGTCATCCTCCTGGCCCTGTTCCTTTACCAGTTCTGGGCTTACCGAGCCCTCGAGCCGGCGCGCAGCCAGCGCTACCTGGCGTTCGCCAGCAGCGACTGGAAGAAGCCCGAGGAAGGAACGGAAATCATCGAATCCCGCCTGGAGAGGCGACTCCGGCTGCTGGTGCTGGCGGCGGAGGACTACCAGATCCATTACCCCCTCAGCCTGTTCCGCTGGGAGGCCAAACGCCTGGAGAGTGAGTTCAAGAACAGCGCCGAGCGCCTCGAGGAGGCGCGCCTCCGCTTGAAGGAGGAAATCTTGAAAACGGGCCTGGAACAGTTCCGTCGCGGCAACTCCATCGAGGCAGAGAAAAATTTGTGCCGCTTGCTGGCCTGCTCCGAAGAAGATCCCGCCAGGCAGAACGCCGAGACGGCGCTGGCGGAAATCCGCGGCTATGAAGCCAAGGCAGCGGCAGTGCGGCAGGAGGCCGAGAAGAATGGCGGCGGGGGCAATCGGCCCGAGGCCTACCGGCTCTTCAAGAAGCTGATGGATGAATATCCTCTTTCGCAAGCGGCGAAAGGCCTCGCTTTCCCGGTAGACCTGATCACCATTCCCGGCGATGCGGCGGTGCGCACCAAAAATGGAGGGACCCGCCAGTCGCCGTGCCAGTTCGACTTCGGCCCGGGGAGCTGGGAAGAGGTGGTCATCGAGAAAACGGGCTTTGAAGCGGTTGCCCTCCGCTTGACCCCTTCTGAAGGCCCCATCAAGGTGGTTACCCTCAGACCGGAAGCCGCCTGGCAGCGCGAGCTGCCCCCTCCCGGCCCGCAGGCGCCGGTTTTCGAGAAAGAGGCCTTATTTTACCTGGCGCAGAACGGCCAGCTCCACGCCATCAACCTGCAAAACGGCGAAAAGCTCTGGCAGCACTCCCTGGTGTCGATGATCAGCCCGGTGGCCGCGCCCCTCGCCCTCCGCTCCCTCTTGCTGCTCCCTCTCAACAACGGCCAGATCCTGCGTTTCCATCCCGCCTCCGGCCTGGAAGCCAGCTTTCAATTCGAGGGGCTCATCACCACCTCTCTCCTCCCCGGCGACGATGATCGGACCATCATCTTCGGCTCTTCGAGGAACCAGCTGGTGAAGTTTGACTTCATCGAGAACACCGTCAAGAAGACCATGGACCTCCGCGATGCGCCTCTCTTCCTCACCGCCGGCGGAGGGGGGATCTGGTTTGTGCTGGGAGCCTCCAGGACGCTTTTCTGCGTTGACTTCAATGCGGGCAAGATCCACTGGAAAACCCCCATCAAGGAGAAGATCGCCTCGGAGCCCATCCTTCTCGGTCCACCGGGAGAGGAAGTCCTCATCCTCCGCGCCGAGCCGGCGCAGCTGATCGCTCTCGAGCGGGATAAGGGGCATATCCGCTGGCGCCGGGAATTGAGCGGCAAGAAGCCGGAGTTCAACATCCTGGCGATGCTCCCCAGGTCCGGTCGCATCCTCTTCTCTGAAGATGGGGAAGCGCTTCAGGAAATCGAGCCGGTGAGCGGCAAGGAGCTGCGGCGCTGGCAGTTCAACGAGGTGATCCTCCCCTTCGAAAAAGTTCAGGAGCTGCCGCGGGGGCTGGGGATGATCCGCAAGGATGGCTCGTTCGTGCTGGCGGATTCCGCCACCCTGCTACCCCTCTGGGGCTACCAGCGCGACGGCGTCGTGATCCGTTCCGCCGCCGCCGCCGGCGAGGCGCTGATCCTGATCACCAAGGGCGGCGGCGTGTACTGCTTCAAAAATTAGGGGCTGTCCCTAGTTTTTTCCTGGATCAGCTCGGCCACCCGGTTGGGATTGGCTTTTCCCTTGGTCGCGCGCATCACCTGACCAACCAGGAAGTTGAAGGCGTTCTTCTTGCCCGAGCGCAGGTCCTGGACGACGTTGGGATGGGCGGCCAGGGCGTCCTCGACCGCCTTGCGGATCGTTCCCTCGTCGCTGACCATGCCCACGCCCATATCCTCGATGACCTGCTGGGCCGTCCTGGCGCTGCCGAT
>JACQVS010000175.1 GCA_016209605.1 Planctomycetota bacterium | reverse complement strand
TCGTAGGCGCCGAGGTCGAACGGGGCGGTCCTCTTCGTGTTGTTGAAGTCGAGCGCCGGCGCGAAGCCGGGATCGGCCTTGCTCAGGAGCGGCGAGGCGGCGAGCGGCCAGAGGTCCATGGCCTGGTAGTCCTTGAACGCCGCCGCTGCATTGCCGCCGTCCAGGAAGCGGGCGCCGTCGATCGAGGCGCCGGAGAGCCCGCCCGAGACAGCGTTGGCCTTGACCGTCACTTGCGCGCCGCTCAAGCCGCTGGCGTTGACTGCTGTTCCGCCGGGGCTGTAGACGGCGTTGTTGGCGAGGATCATGTTGCTGGCGTTCGACCAGCGGATATAGAGCCCTTCGTCGTTTCCGGCGATGGTGTTATTGACGATGGTGACGTTGCGCATCTGGCTCACCTGGGCGTGCGGCGAGGCGGAGATGCCGACGTCGGAGTCGAGGATGATGTTGTTGCGCACGATCGCATCCGAGACCACTTGAATGGCCTCGCCGCTGTTCCAGATGACGTTCCCCTCGACGACGTTGACCCCGCTGCCGCCGCCGTAAACGAAGATGCCGGGGTACCTGGTGCCGATGGTGGTGTCGTGGATGACGTTGTCGCGGACGATGTTGCCGTAGGAGCCGACCTTGATCTCGATGCCGTCGTTGCCGCCGTCGCTGGTGCCGCGCGTGTGGTGGATGTAGTTCCCCTCGATCAGGTGGTTGGTGGCCACACAGCCGATATTGTTGCAGCCGACGTACATGCCTTCGCCCTCGGTGGTGCCGAGGGCGCTGTCCAGGAGGCCGGTGTGATGGATGTGGTTGCGGCGGATGATGAAGGAGTCGGTGTTGCCGCTGTTCATCGTCATGGCGTTGTTGCCGGTCTCGTAAATTTCACAATCCTCAAAGGTGATGTGATGCCCGCCCATGAACCGCACCCCGGAGTCTCCGCCCTTGAAGTGCAGGCCGCGGATGACCAGGTACTCGCAGGAGACGATCTCGATGTTGTTGTGCGGGTAGCTGTGCTGGGGATTCTCCGGCCGCGTCAAGATGGGCGTTTCGCCGTCGGCGGCGCGGATGGTGATGGGGCTCGCGGCCGTGCCCTTGCAGGTGATGGCGCGCCGGCCGGTCTGGGAATAGACGCCCCCTTTCAGCACCAGCTCATCGCCGGGCTTGAGTGTGTTGGCGGCGTTTTCAAACTCCTCGCTGGTGTCGGCCACCGCCGGGTTGATGACGATCGAGGTCGCCCAGGATGAGTTGTGGGCGCCCAGGCAAATGGTGAAGAGGGCGGCCAGGCAAAGTCTCGTCGCGATCATGATTTTCCTCGTTGCGGATGGCGTAGATTTCATGCAAATTTCAAAGCCCCCTGGACAGGCTCGCAGGGGGCTTAGTTCCGTCTTTCTTAAATTCTTGTAGGGTGATGCCGGTGCTTTTGTCTCCTGGCGGCGTTGCGCTCGCTCGTCGATACTCCGTCCCGTATCGCCTCCGCTCGCGCGCCTTGCCAGTAGTCAAAATCCCTCGGCCTGACCCTACAACTATTTGCGAAAGACTGCACTTAGGGATCTTAACGCTTTCAGGGCGGATTACAAGCGCCATCGGTCTTCACTGGACGGCCTTGGAGACCTCGTTGGAGAAGTCGCTCTCGTTGCTGGAGGTGTCATAGGCCGTCACGGTGAAGTAATAGGTTCCGGCCGTCAGCTGGTCGACGTCGTGAGCGGTCACCTTGCCGACGTCCACCTGGGTGGTGTAAATCCCCGGCTTGGTGCCGTAGTAGACGTAGTAGCCGTTCAGATCGCTCAGCGAAGAGCCATCGGCGTTTTGGGTGGGCGCGCTCCAGCTCAAGCTGGCCGTTCCGGTGACCGGCGCCGGATCGGGAGTTGGGCCGGGATCCGGGGTCGGGCTGGGATCGGGATTCGGACCGCCGCCCGAGCCCGCGGCCGCGGCGCTCGCCGAGGTGCCGGTCCCCTTGCAGCCGGTCAGGCCGCTGCCCAGGATGACCAGGAGGACCAGGGTCAAAAAACTTAAAAACCAGGGGAGTGAAGATTTAATCTTTTCCATGTTCTGCTCCTGTGATGCTAAAAGAGTTGACCGTGGAAACCCAAATCTCTTTCGTAAGGGATTGCAAGATCTTTGCCGGTTACCGGAGCTTGGCCGGCCGAGAGCGTAACTCCATGGTTCGCAGGAACTAAAGGTACCCCGCTGCGGCATCCAGTTCAAGGCGGGCAGGCTTCATGACCAGGTAAAAAGTGCCTGCTCGGGTAAAAATCAGCGACGGACCCAATGGTTTTCGAGACGGCCGCTATAGTTTTCGAGGATGGCGCCCAGCGGCGCGAAGGAAAACTCGCCGAGCAGCCGGTCCAGCCTGCCGGCGGTCTTCCTGAGGTTGGTGTAGTGGCGGAAGCGGGCTTGGAGCGAGGCCTCGAGGCGCGGTTGATCAGGATCGAACTCCCAGGGGTGGAGGTAAACCACGGCGGGCAAGGCGCGCCGGTTGAGGCGCCGGATGCCCCAGCGGGTCATGCGGTAGGGGTAGAGGCGGAAGTATCCGCCGCCGGCGATGGGCAGCTTGAACCTCCCCAGCTTGAGGGCGGACATGGGGAACTCCCAGAAGCCGGGGCGGATTTCATGCGGCTGCGGCGGCGTGCCGGGGATGCCGTAGCGAGGGTGGCGGACCGGAAAGATGCTCGAGTCGTACCGGAGCCCCTCCTCCTTGAGGACGTCAACCGCCCACAGCGATTTCTCGGTGATGGAAAAAGACGGCGCCCGGTGCCCCTGCACCTTCTTTCCGGCGGCTGGCTCGATCCAGCCGATCGAGCGCCGCAGGTCTTCGCGAAACTGGTCCGGGGTCAAGGTGTAAACCAGCCGATGGCGGTAGCCGTGGGTGCCGATCTCATGCCCGCCGGCGGCGATCGCTTTGACCAGGCCGGGAAAGCGCTCGGCCACCCAGCCGAGGATGAAAAAGGTGGCCTGGACGCCGTGAACGGCGAGGAGATCGAGGATTTTCCGGGTGTTCTCCTCGACGCGCGGCTCGAACCGCTCCCAGCGCTCGAAAGGCGCGAGCGCCTCGAAGTTGGAGACCTGGAAGTAGTCCTCGATGTCGAAGGAGAGGGCGTTGACGACCTGTACCAAGATAAGACCAATAAATAATATTACCTGGCGTAGGCCTTGAACAGGACGGTCCGCACCGTCGCCAGCACTATCATGAGGTCGAAGAATATCGACATGTTCTTGATGTAGTAGAGGTCGAAGCGGAGCTTTTCACGGGCAGCCTCGACGCTGGCGCCGTAGGGATAGCAAACTTGCGCCCAGCCGGTGATCCCCGGTTTGACCAGGTGCCTCTGGTCGTAATAAGGGATCTGGGACCGCAGCAGCTCGACGAACTCCGGCCGCTCGGGGCGGGGGCCGACGAAGGCCATGTCTCCCTTGAGGACGTTGAAGATCTGCGGCAGCTCATCGATGCGGGTCTGGCGCAGGATCCTGCCGATCCAGGTCGCCCGGTCATCCGATGCTTTGGCCCACACCGGGCCGCTTTCCTTTTCCGCATCCTGCACCATGGTGCGGAACTTGACGAGGTAAAAGAGATGGCCGTCCTTCCCTTCCCGCTTCTGCAGGTAGAAAAGGGGTCCGGGCGAGGTGAGCTTGATGAGCAGGGCGGAGAGGAGCATGATCGGGGAGGCGGCGATCAAGAGGGCGATCGCCACCAGCTTCTCGAGGGTGTCTTTCAGGAACCAGCGGAAGCGGGTCATGAGCAGGTTTTCCGAGAGGAGGAGCTGGATGGGCTCGATCTTTTCGAGGAGGATCTTGCGCTCGACCTGCTCGTAGAAGTCGGCGGCATCGAAAACCTTGGTTCCGGCCACCTTGGCGCGCAGCAAGTCGTTCATGGGCAGGTTTCGAGAATAGATCGGGGTGGAAATGAGGATGGTGCCGAATTTGTGGGAGAGGGAGATCGGCCCCAGGTCCTCCAGGGTCCCCATGATCTTGCAGCCGAGGATCTCCTTGCCGATGTCCTCGGCGTTCTCGGAGAGGATGCCGCTCAAGTGGAAGGTTTTGCCGTGGCTCGCGCGCGCCTCCTTGATCAGAAGTTCCGTGGCCGGGCCGGTGCCCAGCACCAGAACGTTGCCGAACGAGGGGCTTTCGTAGAAGACCTTGAGCACGAAGAACCGCTCCAGGGCGATCATGGAGATGAAGGCGACCAGGGCGATCAGGTAAAACTTCAAGGTGAAATCGATGATGGCGATCTTGGTCAGGCTGAAGATGAAGCAGGCGGGGAAGAGCAGGCCGGCGCTGAACAAGAAGGCCCCGATCAAGTTGGAGGAAAGCTTCTGGCCGGAGTAGACCACTTCCCGGGAGTAAAGCCCGAAGCTCCACAGGGAAAACTGCACCAGCAGGGTGTTGGTCAGGGCGAAGAAGAAGGTGGTGAGCGGGTAGGTGTTGGCGTCGTGCCACAACACGCCGCGGGCTTGAATGAGCAGCGCAAAGCAGGAATACAAGGCCAGCAGCTCGAATAAAAAAGTACCAAGGATACGTTTGGTGAAAACGTGTCTGAGAAGCGGAAGCATAAGAGTGCCGCCCTTTATCTCATTCCCAATTCAAATGGCTCAAAAGCTCGCTTCAATCCACGGAATTGGAAAGATTTTTTCCTCGTTCGGTTATTGAGCGTTTAAAACTACTTAACCTGACTCGAGATCCCGGATAGGGAAGGAATATCCCCTTCCTCTCACTTACACAGACCGAAAAAGAATTTTACTCATGGTTCCGGATAAAGCAACAGGAAAAAGGTTACCGGAAGAGGAATTTTTCAAAGTTCCAGTAAAAAGAATACTTGGAACTTCCTGATGCGGCCAAGGCCACAACCAAATGTCGAGGCCGAATCAGAAAGAAGATGAAGAGGATTGAACCGCAAAGGTGAGCTCCGAGCAATTGCACAGGAGCGAACGCCCGGAGAAGCCGGGTACCGCGAAGCGGTCGGCTTCGAGGGCTGCCCTGAGGCGAAGCGCGAAAGCGCGAAGACCGAAGGGCCGAGGACGCCAAGGTAAGACGCAAGGCGAATTAGAGAGCGGTCCTCGGCCACCAAGACTGCTCTGCAACCGGCGTAGAATATTTGATGTAAGAATCCAAGAAGCCCCGCAACGAGCCTATGCCTGACCTCCCCGGCATACCGGATTCCGGTCGGTCAGTCGCCGATTTCCTCCACGGCGCTGGCCAGGATCCAGCCTTCGACCCCGCCGGGAAACTCCACGAAGTGCCAGTGGGCGCGGCTTTCGAGGATCTTCACCTCGATGCCGGATGGGAGGGGATGCTTGAAAACCAGGTCGAAATCGGGCCCGTTGCCGCTCCGCACCTCGGCCTCCTTGGCCACGATGACCGCCTCGGCGCCGCGCTGGAGGAGCAGCTGGGCCCCCAATGACACTCCCAGGGCGATCGCGACCGCGAGAAGCGCGGCGATCAGGAAGCGATGGTAGGGAAGGCGGGTGAAGAGGCGCGCGGCCAGGAGAATCCAGAAGAAGAGGAGCGCCAGGATGAGCGCCTCCAGGCGGGTCGAGAAAGCCAGCCCGTAGTGCCAGAAGAACAGGGTCCTGAGGATCGGGCTCTCCCCCCCGGTGTCGAAGCGCTCGGCCAGGGAGACCTGCTGGCGCGCGTACTCCAGCATGGCGATGGCCTTGGCATGGTCCGGCTGGTAAAGCAGGGCGCGGCGGAAATTGAGGATGGCTTGGCCGTGGTCGCGCAGACGAAGGTAAGTGTTCCCTAGATTGTAATAGAGCTGGCTGTTCTTGAGGCCGCGGTCGAGGAGGCGCCGGTAGCCCTCGGCGGCGCGGATCAGGTCCTCATCGGACCTGGCCTCTTCGAACCGGCGGTTCGCCTCGCTGAAGATGACGTGGGGATCATCGGCGGCGCCGGCGGGAGCGGAATTTTCCCTTGGGGCTGCGGTCGTTTGCGAAAATATCCCGGCGGGCGGGGAAAAAGCTAGCGCCGCGGCGGCGATCAGGAGAAAGCGAGCCATCAGTGGAGGCATGGCTCCAGCTCCTTCAACAGCGACCTGGCCGCGAGAATGGCCTGGTGGACCGCCGCCTCCTCCTGGGCGGCGAGGCCGTAACGCGCCTGATCGCAGGCCGTGAGCAGCGCGGCCATGCGGCCGTGAGCTTCCGCCGCGATCTTTTTCCGGGCCAAGGCTTCCATCGCCTCTCGGGGCGTCATGCCGGCCGCCGGCAGGTCCAGGCGGTCGGCGATGAGCTGGGTGATGGCCTGGTGCACGGCCTGATAGGCCTCGAGATATTTTCCCTGGCGGCAGGCGGCTTCTGCCTCCTTCAGGGAGACATGGGCTTTGCGGGCGGCGCCTCGAGAGCGCCGGATCCTGGGGTCGGCGGCCAGCCGCCGGCGCCTCCAGGTGACGAGGAGGAGGACCAGATAGACGGCGGGCGGGCCGGCCAGCAGCCAGAGCCGCGGCCAGCCAAGACGGCTTTCAGGCGCCCTGGCGATCAACGCCTCGGGCTCGATGTAGTTGGGGTAAAGGGCGCGCTCGACCGCCTTGTTGATCCTCGCGGCCGGAGCCTCCGCGCCGCTCACCACATCGGTCGAGCCGATGGTCTTCCCCGCCTCGACGATGATGGGCACCTCCGCGGTCTGGATGGTGACGAACTTCTCCTCCCTGGGGTCGAAGTAGGAGAACTCGATGGGCGGAATCGCCGCGATGCCGGCCTTGTTGGGCCGGATGCCGTAGGTGAAGGTCTTGGTCCTGGTTTTCTTGTCGATGGCGCCGGTCTCGGGCTCCTCGTGGATGCGAAAGTCCTCGGCGAGCTGCTTCTGGATCTTGAGCGGTATGGGGGCAATGGCCTCCAGCTTCCCCTCGCCGGCCACCTGGAGCGACAAGGTCATGGGCTCGCCGACGAAGGCTTTATCCCGAGCCACCGAGGCGGAGATGGTGAACTGGCCGATCGCCCCTGTATACGTCGCCGGCCGCCCATCGCCGGGCACATCTTTCACCGTCACCGGCAGGCTTTCCGAGAGGGCCACGAACTCCCGCGGCTGGGGCCGAGCGCCGCCGTCCACGAAGATGACCCCGCGGGCCACGGCGGGAGCGAACTCGAAGGCGCCGAGCTTGGCGGCGCGGAAACGCTTCTCCAGGGTGTAAACGAAGTAGCCGTACTCCTTGCCGCCGGAGGCTTTCCTGGCGGCGGTCGAGCGGGGCAGAGGAAAGAGAAAAGGGTACTCATTCAAGAATTCGCGCCAGCGGTAGTTGTTGATGGGGAAGCCGGAGCCCCGATCGTTGGGATGGAGCGACTCGAGGTACTGCTTGGGCGGATCGGCATCGAAGCCCTCCATCTCCTCGAGCCAGGGGATGTTGAGCTGCGGCCAGGTGCCGCCTTGTGAGGCGAAGGGGTCGGCGTCGGCGTAGCTTCCCGACAGGCGCCGGGCATAGATCTTGAGCGTGACGGTGAACTCCTGCTGCAGGTAGAGCGCCTTGGCCGAGCTTTCCAGCTCCAGGAAGAAGTCGTCGATCCTGGCGATCTGCTGCACTTCGACGGTGACGCCGCGATTGCTCTGGTAGGTCTGGCCGCCGATCTGCACCTTCACCGGCGGGATGCGCAAGGTGCCGGCGCGGGTCGGGCGGAGGCGATAGGTGAAGACGAGCGTGCTGGACTGCCGGCCGTTGATGATCTGGATCGATTGTTGCGACCCGCTCGAGAGCACTTGAAAGCCCTCGCCTTCGAGCGGCGGCGGGTCGATCTGCTCCGTGCCGCCTTGAACGGCGACGTGGACATCGATGGTGTCGGCGAGGTTGATGCTCGATTTGTTCGCCTGCATCTGAACGGTCACGGCCGAGGCGGCGCGCTCGAGGAGGAGCAGCGACAGGAGAACCGCCCCGGTCGTGAACCGCCGGGCTGCAGGCTTGCGCTTCCTTCTCATGATCGGCCTCACCAGTCCTTATCGACCTTTCCCGGGCCGCCGCGCCCCGCCTGAGCCCGCGCCCGGCGGCTCTTATCGCGCTCGGCGTTCTTCTCGAGGAACTTGCGCATCAGCTGCTCGGCCTCTTCCTTGGAAAGCCGCTTCTCCTCCGCCTTGGCCTTCTGCTCCTCCTTTTGCTGACCGCCTTGGTCTTTTTGATCCTTCTTGTCCTGGTCTCCCGGATTCTTCTGGTCCTGATCTTTCTTTTCCTGGTCTTTTTGATCTTGCTGATTTTGGTCCTGCTGGTTCTGCTCCTGGGGGGGCGGCGGAGGCTGCCCCGGCAGCTTCTCCGCCTCCTCCAGGGCCTTTTTCAGGTTTTCGAGGGCCGCTTCCTGGCGCTTTTGCCCCTCCCCCAGCTCGGCGGCGGCCCGGTCATCTCCCAGACGCTGAAGGGCCTCGGCCAGGTGCTGGAGGGCCGCTTCCATTTCCTTGCCGGCCTCCTCGCTCAGGGCCGCCACGTTCTTGAGCGTTTGAGCGACCTCCGGCGGCGGGGGCTGGGGC